>JANXMC010000501.1 GCA_025354825.1 Myxococcales bacterium | reverse complement strand
TTGCGCACCTTCGCCAGCGCGCAGATCGCGGCGATGTCGAACACCTTGAGCATCGGGTTCGATGGCGTCTCCATCCAGATCATCTTCGTGCTCGGCCGGATCGCGTCGCGAACGCGGGCGGGCTCGCTCATGTCGAGGAACGTCGCGTCGATGCCGAACTGCTTCACGACTTTGTCGAAGATGCGGAACGTGCCGCCGTAGACGTCGTCTCCGACGAGGACGTGGTCGCCGCTCTTGAGCGACAAGAGCACCGCCATCGTCGCTGCGCAGCCGCTGCCGTAGGCGATGCCGTGGGTCGCGCCTTCGAGGGCGGCGAGGCACGCTTCGAGGGCGTCACGCGTGGGGTTTCCGGCGCGCGAATAGTCCCAGCCTTTGTGAACACCGGGGCCGTCTTGGGCGAACGTGCTCGAGAGCACGATGGGCGTCATCACGGCGCCCGAGACCGGGTCGGGGTGCTGTCCGGCGTGGATGCAAAGCGTGTCGACCGAGAGCTTGGCGTCGTCGTTCATCGACGCCGTGGCTACCACGAATTCGGGCCGAAGACGTCCTCGGCGCGAAGCGGTCGATCGTCGCGCTCGAACGCAACGCAGCGCGCCAGCGCACGTGCGACGTCCGCCGAGAAAAATGCGCCCGCCGTGCGCGCGTAGGCCTCGAGGCTCGCGTCGCCGGCGTGAAGCAAAAGAGCCGCGCCCGACGCGCCCTCGTGGGGCGGCGTACGTGCGCCGAGATGAAGCAGCGTCGCGGCCATTGCGAAGAGATCCGCTCGCGCGTCGATCGGCTCGCCGCGTGCGAGCTCGGGCGCGGCGTAGCGCGCTGTCCCCCGAAACGCGCTGCCCTCGGGCCGGAGCGCGCCGCGGAACCGCGCGAGGCCGAAGTCGACGATGCTCACGGAAGACGCCGTTGCGAGCACGTTCTCCGTACTGATGTCGCCGTGCACGAGACCGAGCGGCTCTCCGGTGTCGATGTCGCGCGCACCATGAATCGCCGCCAACTCGACGAACGCCGCCCGCGCGACGACGCCGAGCCACGACGGCGCGAACGGCGCTTCGGCCGGCCTCTCCCGCAGGCGGATCCAGGCCGACAGCGGCTCGCCCGCCACGAGCGCCTGCACGAGGTAGATCCCGTGTGCATCCTCTCCGTGCGCCACGAGGCGCGGCGCCCCTCGCCCCTCGAGCATACCGAGCACCCGAGCTTCGTCACGCGCGGCTTCGTGGGCGCCTGATTCGGCCGCTGCACGCGGCGCGAGCCGCTTGCACACAAACGTTCCACCGGCGCGCGTCACGACGAACGTCACGCTCAGCCCGCCCTGCGCGAGAAGCGCGCCCGCTTCGAAGCCCGCGGGTGGAACGGTCGCCGTCATCTCGTTCATTGTAGGCCGCCGCGTTCGAGAGCTTCCGGCGGCATGTACATTTTATGTTTGCCCCTTGCGCCGGCGTGGGCCCGTGTCTTCCTGACAGCGTGAAATCCTCCGCCGACGAGTCGAAATTCGCGCCGAGCTTCTCGAGCCTTGCGTTCGCGGCTCTCGCCGCAGCGCTCGCCACGTCGTCCTGCGCCAGCGCGAAGCTCAGCCCGGCCCCTCGCGGCAACACCGACGACGACGGCAGCACCTTCGTCGACGGAGGCGCGAGCACTGGCGGCTCGACGACGGGCGGCGCCCTCGATGCCGATGTGCTTCCGCCCGCGCCGGACGCGGCGCCGATCGCCATCGCGATGAGCCACGACGTGAGCGTCATCGTCGAGCCGAGCGACAACGCGGCGGCCATCCTCGCGGCGATCAAAGCGGCGAAGACGTCGGTCCACATGACGATGTACCTCCTCACGTCGGACACGATCACGCAGGCGCTCATCGATCAGCACAAAGCCGGTCACGACGTGAAAATCGTGCTGAACGAGCACTTCCCCACCACCGACAACTCGAACCTCTCCGACTACAACAAGCTCGTCGCCGCGGGCGTCCCCGTCGTGTGGGCGCCCCCCGCGTTCACCTTCACGCACTCGAAGTGCATCCTCATCGACGGCACCGCCGCGTGGATCATGACGATGAACGCCACCGCCTCGTCGGCCCGCGACAACCGCGAATACATCGCCATCGATCGCGAGGCCGCCGACATTGCGCAGGCCGAGGCGGTGTTCCAAGGCGACTTCGCCAACAAGCAGTCCGACGCGAGCGGCACGCTCATCGTCTCGCCCGTGAGCTCCACGAAGCGCCTCGGCGATCTCATCGCATCGGCGACGACGTCCCTCGACATGGAGGCCGAGTCGCTCGCCGACGACGGCATCGTGCAGGCGATCCTCGCCGCGAAGGCGCGCGGCGTGCTGATTCGCATCGTTCTCTCGACGGACTTCACGTCGACGGGCGAGCAGGCCGCCATCGCCGCGCTCAAGGCGAAGAGCGTCCCGCTCGTGTCGCTCAACGATCCGTACGTGCACGCAAAGGTGATCGTCGCCGACAACGCGCGCGCGTACATCGGCTCGATCAACTTCACCGCGACGTCGATGCGGTCCAACCGCGAGATCGGCCTCATCACCGACGCCCCCGCGGAAGTCGCCAAGGTTGTCACGACAACCGCCGCCGACTTCCGTGCAGGAACCGCGCTTTAGCGGTTCGCCAGGCGCGCGACGCGCCCGATCGCTTCGTCGACCTCCGCGAGGAGCCGCGCGATGACCTCTTTCACGGGCTTCACGTCGTTCATCTGCCCCACGATCTGCCCCACGGGGACGCCGAGCAGCTCTTTGTTCTGATGGTGCCGAATGCGCGCCTCGGCGTCGGCCACGAGAAGCCCCTGAAGCGGCATCGGCAACGGCCCCGGCGAGTCCTTCGCCTCCCACGCATCGGTCCACGCCGTCTTCAGCATGCGCGCCGGCTTGCCGCTCACGACCTTCGACCGCACCGTGTCCGACGACGTCGCGGCGAGCAGCTTGTCCTTCACGATGCTGTAGCCGGATGGGCCGTGGGGTTCGAGATCGTACTCGGCCGTCGTCAGCCACAACGACCCCATCCACACGCCATCCGCGCCCAGCGCGATCGAGGCGGCGATCTGCGCGCCCGTCCCAATGCCGCCCGCCGCGAGCACCGGTAGCCCGTCGACCGCCTTCACGATTTCGGGGACGAGCACCATCGTCGTCACTTCACCCGTGTGGCCGCCGGCTTCGTGACCTTGTGCGACGATGATGTCGACGCCGACGTCCTTGTGGCTCACGGCGTGGGCCGCTTTGCCCGCCAGGGCGGCGACCAGAATCCCCTTCGCGTGGGCTTGATCGATGACGTCCTTCGGCGGCGAGCCGAGCGCATTCGCCAGCAGCTTGATCGGGTGCTTCAACGCGACCTCGACCTGCTGCCGCGCGAACGCGTGCATCCACGCCGTGATCCCCGCGGGCTTCTCGACGTCGTCGGGCAGGGGCGGCACGCCGAAGCGCGCGAGAACGTCTTCGACGAAGCGGCGGTGCGGCACGTCGATGTACGCGCCCAGATCGCTCGGCACGTCGCCGGGCACCACCTTCATCGGCATCACGATGTCGAGGCCGTAGGGCTTTCCGTCGACGTTCGCGTCCATGTACGCGAGGGCGGCTTCGAGCTCTTCGATCTTCGTGTAGCGAATGGCGCCAAGCACGCCCATGCCGCCCGCACGCGTGATCGCAGCGGCGACCTCGGGCGACGGCGTGAAGCCGACGATGGGGTGCTCGATGCCGAGTAGCTCACAGATTCGCGTGCGCATGGTTCCTCCGGACTGCCCTTCGGCGACGACTACTTTACATCGTGTAACGTAGCGGCTACCGAGCGTCAACGAGCCATGCGCACGCGTCTTCCGCCCGACGAGCGTCGTCGACACCTGCTTCGTGTCGCGGGGGAGATCCTCACGGAGCACGGCGTCGACGGCCTTCAGTTCACCGAGCTGGCATCGCGGGCGGGCGTGTCGCGCCCCGTCGTCTACAAGTTCTTCGCGACGCGCCCCGCGCTCATCACGGCAGTCCTCGAGGACCTCGAGGCCGATCTCCACGCGCGCTTCGTGGCGGTGCTCCGTGGCGGGATGCCGAGCCACCTCGAAGGAATCGCGCGCGTGCTCATCGACGCCGTCTGCGACACCATCGAGCACAAGGGCGCAGGGGCGTGGCAGCTCCTCGATTCGAAAGGGCCCGACCCTGACGTCGCACGCGTAGGCCGCGCGGTGCAGCAGCGGCTCCTTCGCCCGTGGCGCCCGCGCATCGCGGCGATTACCGGCGCGTCGCCGCGCGAGGTGCGGACGGTGGCCGACATGACGGTCGCGTCGGGTCGCGCCGTCTTGGAGCTTTGGTACCGTGGTCGGCTCTCGCGAAGCGATGCGGCGCGCGATGCGTCACGCGGCATCGCGGCGCTCTTGCGGGCGTTCACCGTCGCCACCGGGTGATTCAGGCGCCTCCTCCGAGGCCGCGACACAGCGAGAGCGACAGCGACGGAGTGGCGTCGCTGTCTCGCTAAAACGGGGTGACCGACGGGGTTCGAACCCGCGACAGCCGGAGCCACAATCCGGCGCTCTACCAACTGAGCTACGGCCACCGTGAAGCGCGCGAAACATAGCCTCGTGCGCCCAGCATGCAAGCGTTTTGCGGCGGCTAGCTGACGACGCTCCACCGCGCGTGAGCCGAGACGGCCGCGCGCGCGACGTCTTCGTGGTCCCGATCGCTCTCAATCTCGTCGGGGCCGATTTGCTCGCCGAGCGCCAGTTCCTGCGCCATTCGCTCCGCATCGGCTGCGCTCGTGTCGAGGCCGAGGGTGCCTGAGATCGCTTCGCGCAGACCCGATTCGAGCGCCACCAAATCGTAACCACCCTCGAGGACGAGACCGATGCGCCCCTTCGAGTGGCTGTCGGCGATGGCACGAAGCCCCTTCGCCATGAAGCGAAACGCGCGGGCCGAGAGCTCCATCTGCGCGAGCGGGTCGCGCGCCGACGCATCGAAGCCGGCGCTCACGAGGACGAGCTGCGGCGCGTACGCATCGAGCACGGGCAAGAGCACGCGCTCGAAGGCTCCGCGATAGACCGCGTCGTCGCCATGGGCGCCGAGTGGAATGTTCACGGTGTAGCCCCGCCCTTCGCCCTCACCGGTCTCCGCGGCGGCGCCCGTCCCGGGATAGAACGGGAACTGGTGAAGCGACGCGTAGAGCACGCCAGGATCGCCGTAGAACATCTCCTGCGTACCGTTGCCGTGGTGCACGTCCCAGTCGATGATCGCCACGCGCTCGATGCCGCGCGCGCGTGCATGCGCGGCCGCGACGCCAACGTTGTTGATCAAGCAGAAGCCCATCGCGCGGCTCGGGCGCGCGTGGTGACCGGGCGGCCTCGGAAGCGCGACGCCGACCTTCGTCGCCCCGTCGAGAATGCCGTCGACCATGGCGATGGTTCCGCCGGCTGCGAGCCTCGCCGCGTGCACGCTCTCCTTCGCGATGTACGTGTCCGGATCGAGAAAGCCGTCTTCGCCGCGCAGCTTGTCGAGCCCTTCGATGAACTTGGGGTCGTGCACGCGCGCGAGCTCGTCGAACGTCGCTTCGCGCACCACGACCGCCTCCCACGCAACCGGGGATCCGTGAACGGCCGCGCGCGCGGCGACGAGCCTTTCGGGCCTCTCGGGATGGTAGGCAGGCGACGCGTGCTTATCGAAGCGCACGTCGTCGACGAGCAGCGCCCGCGCGAAACCGCGGTTTTCTGCGCCTTTCGCGAGGTTGTCCTCTGCGGAAAGGGGCGAGCTGCTTCGCGGATTTGCAGGCTGTGCCATTCGATGCTCCGACGGGGCGCTCCCCGTGCGACGATGCGATTGTCACGCGCGGGCGCGCGGGGCAGGAGGCGCGGACGCTCGCGCGAAATGCAGACTTTGCACTTTTTGCAAGAACTGCGGCGACACAATACGCGAGAAAGCCGCGGCAAAAGCTTCAGGATGCGCGCTTGTTGCCGCAGCCTTCACGCCGATGATAGCGTTCATCACCAACGTTCGAGGCCTAGCTCGGCGCCCGCCGAAGGGGCCGCGCGGGGGATAGTCGGGAGCCATGCGAAATAAGATCATCGCTGTCAACGCAGTGATCGTTCTCATCGTGGGGCTGTTGTCCTACGTACTCATGCGGTCCACCATCGTGGCCGCAGCGAGCAACATGGAGCAGCTGCTCGCAGACGCCAAGCACGACGCGCAAGGCGCGAGTGCGCGGATCCAGCTCGACGGCCTAAGGGCCGAGCGCTGGCTCGCCGCAAAGGCGAGCGAAGCGGGGATGAGCGATCCGCTCTCGAAGGCGAGCCCATCGGCCCGCGGGGACGCTGCTACGGCGCAAGCCGACAGCGTCATGGTCGCGGCGAAGAGCGCGGCCGCGTTCGAAGGGCGCGTCCCGTCGGTCGTCGAGCTCGTCGACGTGAACGGGAAAATCGTCGGCCGCAACGGGTCGAACCTCTCGCGAGGCGACGACTTGGCGGCCATTTACCCCGCCCTGAAAGCCGCGCTCACGAGCGGCCAGTCGGGCTCGGATATCTGGTTCAACAAGGAGCGTAACGACAACTACCTTGCTTCGTTCGCCGCGCTCCACGACGACCAGGGCAAGGTCGCCGGCGCCATCGTGATCGGTACGTCGTTGAACGACGTGCTCTCGCGTGCGAGCGACGCGACGACGGGTAGGGGCCTTGCACTCGCGGTCCCGAACGCGGGGACCTGGCAAGTGGTTGCTCGCTCGGGCAACGCGACGAACGCTTTCGTCGACGCGGTCACGGCGACGGCGACCGACACGATCAAGATGGCGGTCGCGAGCGGCCACGCCTCGGCGATCCGCGCGGGCGATGCCATCGCGGCCTCGGCGCCTCTCGAAGGGATCGCTGACGGCAAGCGCGCGGCGATCATCGCGGAAGCTCCGGCCTCCCGTGTCGCGAACGCCGAAACGCTCCCGAACCCGATCTTCGGCGTCGCGGCCCTTGGCGTGCTGCTGGTGATCGTTGGCGGTTGGCTCCTTGGCAACTACATCGATCGTCCGATCAACATGCTCGAGGAGGGGCTCCTCGCCATCCTCAACGGGCAGTCGGACAAGCGGTTCGAGCTGGAGCACGCCGAGCTAGGCGGCCTCGCGTTTCGAATCGATCAGCTCCTCAATCAGCTAATGGGCGTCGAGGAAGACACGACCGACGAAGAAGGTCGCCCGTCGAAGGCGCCGACTGCGGCCGACTACCGCGACGCGATGTCGGTCGACGACCGCGCCCGCGCAGCGAGCTCGGTGGCCGACGGCGAGCTCGACGCAGCCGCCGTGCAGCGCCTCGCGGCCGAAGGCGGCGACGGCTACTACACGCGCATCTATGGCGAGTACATCGCCGCCAAAAAGGCGCTGGGCGAGCAGACCGACCACATCTCGCGCGAGGCCTTCGTGACGCGCATTCAAGGCATGGAGCGCGAAGCCGCGCAGAAGTACGGCAAACCCGTCCGCTACCAGGTGAAGGCCACCGGCAAAGAGGTCATCCTCATCGCCGTCCCGCTTCCCTGATCTCCCGCCCACGAGGCGGCGTGACGCTTCCCGCGTTGCGCCGCCTTTCTGCGTAGAAGCCCCTTCACCCCACTACACGCCGCGTTCGTCCCCCCCTCGATGGGCGTGGTCGCGCGCATGGGCGAGCTTGTGCGCGAAGGCTCCGCGAGCCATAGACACCCTTCGTCCTCGGACTTAAGCGATAGACTCGATATTTCAGGCGCAAGCCAGACGGAGTGGTTCAAGGCGATGGGGCTGTTCGATCTGTTCAAGGGCACCGGCAAGAAAGACAACGCGGACCGGCCCAAGGCCAACGCCGCGGCTCGCTGGGCCGAGCGTGCAGGCGACAAGCGCGCGCAAAACTACGACCGCCAGGAGGCGATCTCGGCACTCGCCGAAATGGGCACGGCCGACGCGGTCACCGCGCTGCTGAAGCGCTTCACGTTCCACATCGACCCGTCGATTACCGACCAAGAAGAGAAGGACGGCGCCTTCGCCGGCATCCTCCGCGCGGGCAAGGACGCCGTCGAGCCGACGCGCGCGTGGGCTGCGAAGGCCGAGAGCCTCGGTTGGGCGATGCGCGTGATCAAGGAAGTGCTCTCCGAAGACGAGTACATCGACGAGCTGCTCCTCTGGCTCGGGCGATGGGATCAGGAGTACTCGAAGTTCATCGATCCGAAGCTGCAGCTCCTCGTGCAGCTCGGCGACCACAAGAGCTCGAAGATTGCTCCGGCCGTCGAGCCGTTCCTTCAGGATGTGAACGAGACGGCGCGCTTCCACGCGGTCGCGACGACGCTGCTGCAAGAAGATGCGTCCTGCATCCCCGCGCTCCTGCGCATCTTGCCGGACGAAGAGAGCCTGCGCGTGAAGCACAAGCTCGCTGACGGCGTTGCAATGCGCGGTTGGGTGATCCCGGAAGAGGCCCGCGCCGACACGCGGAAGCATTTGCCGCCGGGATTCTCGATCGACGGCGAGGGCGTGCTGAAGAAGCGGGAAAACTCGGCGTCCCCCTTCGGCATCGACTTCTGAGCGCAAGCTCATCAGGCTGCTGCGTGCCGGCCGGCGTCGGTCGGCTTCGCCCAACGGCGGGAAGACCGACTCGCTCCGCCGTCCCAGCGAGGGAGCTCCTCGCGACGCCCGCTGAGCGCGCGCTCCCCGTCCGCCTCTATGAGAATGGCGAAAGCGCGCGGGAAATGCGCGGGACAAAAGGGAAACGGGTGTCTCTCTTGCGAGAGGCACCCGTTTTTGCTTGGGCGATGCAGGCGCCCGAGGCTTTGGTCTGCGCGTCCGGCTATTCGCTCGACTGGCGCTTCTGCGGGAAGAAGCCGACCGAGAGCGAGATCATCTGATTGAACCGGAAGGTGCGATCTTGCGAATCGACCTTGCCGTCGGGGAACTTGCCGTCATTGCCGCCGCCGCGTGAGTCGAACCCGGCGCGGTTCCACGCGAAGGGGAACGCGCGGTACTCGACGCCGACGGAGACGAGGCTCGACGCGTAGAACGTGAGGCCGAGGCCGAACGTCGGTGCGATGGCGGTGCGCGAGACAGGCGTGAACGACGCTGCCGCGGTGCACTTCGTTTGGCCTGCAGCGCCGCAATCACCACGCTCGTTGACGCCAACGAAGGCGGCGCCGAGGTGGAAGTACGCGTCGGTGTCGACGAAGAGCTTCTGGAAGATGGCGAGCTTGCCGCGGAAGGGGGTCAGCGTGATCTGCGGCGCCGCGATCCACTTCATCTCGGACGTCTGATCGTTGAAGCCGCTAGCCTTGTTCGGGCTCACGTTCGCAGACGTCTGATCGTTGCGCGGCGACGTCTCGTTGATGCGGTCGGTGAGGTACGTCGACGAGTTGACCACGCCGTACGCGCCCCAGGCGCCGATGCCGATCCAATCCTTGATGTTGTACTGGAGCCGAAGGCCCGCGAACATCGTTCGCTTGTACTCGTCAAGGAAGGTGAACGAGAACGTCGGAGCGATCTCGAGACGACCTTCGCGATAAAGCCGAAGCTGGCGGACGGCGGGCGCTCCCTTGAGCGGACCCGTGAGCTGAATTTCCTGCGCGCTCGCCTCGGAGGGAGCGGCCACGAGCATCCCGAGGGCTACGGCTGCACAGGCTGCGGCCTTACCCAACGCGATCTTCGGGGTCGTCGCGCTCTTCTTGGCCGCCGTGACGAATCGCCGCATTCTCGCCTCCACCACCATCGTCTGCGCGTTTCTCGAAAGCTTGACCAGATGAGAGGGCGCGCTCATTTCGGCAACCGATACTCCCAGCTAAACGGCAGGAATACGCTGATGCCGAGCTGAGCTTGAACGTTGTTCGTGAGGCTATTGTCTTTGGTCCAGGTCGCCTTGTCCTGCTGCTCTGCAGCGGTACGACCGACGGACAAGTTTTCGAGCTTCTCGTTATAGATGTAGTCGCGGATTTCGAGATTCGCGGCGAACCAACGATTGAAGAAGATGCGGAGACCGATACCGGCGTTGAATGCCAGCTTCGGCTCGAAGTCGAACTTGCGATTGTCCGGATCGATGACTGCAATCGGGCGCGTCGAGATCACGCCGGCTCCGCCCACGACGTAGGCGTCGTAGTGGAAGATGAAGTCGCCGAAGCCGGCGAACTTGCCGTACACGGGGACGTACGTGAAGTTCACATTTGCGTTCCACTGATATTCATTCAGCGGCACGGCGACGCGCGTTGCTCGGCGGTTTTGGAAGTTGAAGTCGGAGTCGTTGTTCAACCCCGCGTACAAGTTCCCGTTCACGCCGATCGCGAGAACGTTCGTAATGTAATAGTTGAGCGCGAGGCCGGGGCCGGGGTGGCTCACGAACTGGTCATTCAGAGAGAATGACCAATATGGCTGCAACTCGAGGCGGTGATAGCGAAGCGCGTAGATCTGCTGGACGGCGTAGATCTCGGCATTCACCTGTTTCTGTGCGGCCGCTTTGACATCGAGCTCTTTCGGACATGCCGAAGGGTCGATCTCACAGATACCGCCAGAGGGCGAGCCCGTCGCATCCGTCGCGGCCGCCGGAGCGCCCGCATTCGGATCCGCCGCACCTGCCGGCGCTGCGGCTGGAGCGTCGAGCTCGATATCCGTGGAACCTTGAGGAGCTGCGGCCGGTGCTGCGGGTGCAGCCGCCGGTGCCTGGGGCGAAGGCTTCTTCCCACCGCGCTTCTTCTGCGCATGGGCGCTTCCGGACGCGAGCGGTCCGACTAGCGCGAGCGCTGCAAGAATGGGAAGCCACCTGTGAGCCTGCTTCATCGTTACCCCTTCCGCATCTACGACTCGAGCTCCGGCATCGCGCGGCGGTGCCGATGGAGCGTCTGCCTAACTATTGAGAACCATTGGGGAAATCAGGCTTACGGCTAAAGTGTCGCGGACTATAACATGCGCGATTTCGGCCTAGCAATCAGAATTGGCGCACATCTCCTATCGCGAGACGTCGATTCGTCATGACGCGCTGCTCGTTCGAATTGGAAACGAGATAGACACGCGAAGAATCGCCGAGCCGATTGCGAATTTCGAAGAATAAGAAACCGCGAAATCAGAAAATGCCGTCGCGGCTCGTAACCGGTAATCGCTGCGTGACGCAGAGGTGAAGGACGCTGCGTCGTAGTCGTGGCCATCGCCCGGTCCGCGGCATTGGATGCCGCCGAGCAGCGACTCGTAGTCTGCTTATGCCGCCGCAGCCTCGTCTCCATCACGCCCAAAGAGCGCCATGGCAAATTCTTCGGCGTGAAACTCACGTAAATCTTCTGCGCGCTCGCCAAGACCGATGTAGCGGACAGGCACTTTGAGCTCGTCGCAGATACCGAGGACGATTCCGCCTTTGGCGGTGCCGTCGAGCTTGGTGAGAATTAGACCTGTGAGGTCGACAGCGTCTTTGAACATTGCCGCTTGCGTAAGTGCATTTTGGCCAGTGGTGGCGTCGAGCACCAAAAGCGTCTCGTGGGGCGCGCCCTC
>JANXMC010000456.1 GCA_025354825.1 Myxococcales bacterium | reverse complement strand
GCCTCCGTCGGCGCCTGCGTCGACGATGCCTGCGTCGATTGTCCCCGCCGAGCCCTTAACCTGAACTTCGATGACTGCGCCGTCGTAGTTCGCGTCCGCGTCGAACTCGAAGCTGTACGCGTGATCGAACGTGATCGTGAGTGGATCCGTCGCGCTCACGGTGAGCTCGGGCGACGTGAGGCTCGCGTCCGAGTTGAAGCCGGAGTCGTCGCCGTGCCAGAGCTTGTTGGTGAAGTTGCCCGTGCGGTACCAGATCGGGTCGGACTTCACGTTCTGCGTGACCGTCCAGGCGATCGGCTTGTCGGCCTCGACCGTGTCCGTCGCCGACGTCGTCGAGGCGACGTCGTAGGAGACGATGGTGTCGAACGTGGAGTCGACGCTCGCGACGATGGCGTCGGGCGCGGCGACGTTGACCGTGAACGATGCGGCGGCGCGGGTGGTCGCCGTTGCGTCGAGCGACACGTGGACCTTGATCGTCGCGGTTGCGTACGGGTCGAGCGCGGGAACCGCGACGACGCCTCCTGCGGCGAGCGTCAGGCCGGGGAGCGGCGACGTGACCTTGAGCGTCGACGGGGCGAGCGCGAGCCAGCCCGAGTTCTTCACGACGATCGTGAGGTTGCCGGTCTCGTTCGCGTCGAGAACTCCGTCGGCGTCACAGGGCGTGACGGAGTCGTCGAGCGTGATCGATCCGATTTCGACCTTCCCCTTGAAGTCGAAGTTTTCGACCGCTTCGTTGTTCGTGACCGAATCGCCGGGCGGCGAGATGGCCCCGATGCCGAGGCCGCGCTTCTGGAAGCCCTTCGCGAGCGCCGTGAAGTCGGCCTTGTCGCGCGTGTATGCGACCGCGAGGATCGCGTCACGCTGCTCGACGAAGGTCGGCTGCGTCGGCGTCGCCTTCATGCCCGCGACGACGTAGTCGGCCATGCGGCGCTTCGCTTGGTCGAAGGTGAAGCGCGGCGGCGTCGCCGTGCTGCCCGCGAGGAGGTTGACGTAGGCCTCGAACAGCGTCGCCGTCCAGACCTCGCCCGCGTTGTGGACTTCGTCCATCGCGCCGCCGCCGTTCATCGGAGGCGTCGCCGCCGGCAGCTTCGATGCGAGGCGCACGTGCTGGAACGTGAGCGGGTTCTTCGTCAGGTCGGTCGTGTACGGCGCGCGGCGAATGCCGTAGTACGACGCGTTTCGCGACAGACCGCCGCTCGCGTACTGCGCGAGGGCGAAGGTCGTCCCGTTGAGATTGTCGCCTTCCTTGACGACCATCATCATGGCGTTGAAGTCGGCCCAGCCTTCGCTCATCGCGCCGCAGGGGCCGCAGCTGTAGTCGCCCGTGCTGCAGGCTTCCTGGGGCGGGGTGCTGCACTGGACGAGGCGGTGGTGGAGGTAGTGACCCCACTCGTGCGCAATGATCGAGTTGTCGATCGTGCCGTCGATTTGAACACCGGGGGCGCCGCGCGTGAGCTCCGCAGTAACCGTGCCGGCGACGAGGGCGGCCTTGAGAAGCGCGCCGTCCGACTGGCTAACCGACAGCGCCGGAATGGTGACGGCGTCGGTGCCGCTCATGCCCGGCGCGCCGCCCGTCGTGTTGTTGACGATGATCACGCCCTTCGCCCCGCTGGTCTCCGCGTTCTTCGCTTTGACGGAGAAGCCACAGGAGCCGCGGTCGATGACGGCAATCTTGCCGGTCACGTTGGTCATCGCCGCACAGCCGTTGTTCGGATTGACGACGCCGCCGTCCGCAGTCGCGGTGATTCCGGTGGTGGAGAGGACTGCGGGGAACGTGATGTCGAACGTCTGGGGACCGAAGTCGGCAGCGCCGAACTCGCCCGTGAACGCCGTCGGGGGCGTCGTCCTAATGAGCTTCGTCTGCTGGCCGCTCCAGACGTACATCTGCATGCGCGGCGACGTGCCGTCCATGAAGGTGCTCATGTTGGCGTTGTTGATGGAGCCGAAGTCGGCACCGTCCTGCCCTTCGGCGTGCATCGCGTCGCCGGGGGTGCCGCCGCGGCCGTAGTTGTCCTTCTGGGCGTTGCCCGCAGCCTCGTTGAAGCCCGAGTCGTACCAGTAGTCGTGGAGCCAGTTGGTGACGTAGAAGAGGTCGGTCACCGCCGCCTTGATCTGGTCGGTCGTGACGTTCGGGGCCTTCGTCGAGTCGTAGACGCGGTCGAAGGTCTTCGCGGACGTGATGTTCGGGCGGACGTCGCCCGTGTTGAAGCCGTCGTTGATGAGGACGCCAGCGTCGTCCGTGTGGCCGTCGCGGTCGCTGTAGGCGTCGACGTTGTTGCCCGTCGTCTCGGTCGCCGCGGCCGTGAGCCACGGGTCGAACGTGCCGGCGGAGTTCTTGTTGAAGCCGTCCATCGTGATGAGCGACGGAGCGGTGAACGGCTGCACGAAGCCGTCGGTGGTGCCCGTGGGGCTGGGCGTGCGGTCCGCAAGCGGACCGTCGAGCGGGATATGGTTCTTCGCCGTGCCCGGGTCCGCCCAGACGCGGTAGTTGAACGCTTCGTTCGCGGTGAGCGAGGTGGAGCTGAGCACGCGTCCGTCGACCGCGCTCACGGCGTAGCCGAAGGCGTCGTTCTTCTTCGCGTCGAACTCGCGCGAGAGGAACTCCAAGTAGAACGCGGGCTCGAGGCTCGCGCCGATGGGGAAGAGGATGTTCTTCACGGGGACTTCGCCGAGGATGCGCTGCGCATCGCCTGCCGTGGTCACACCGAACTTGCGGATGTCGTCCGTCGCATCGCCCAGCTCGCGAACGGTCGACGAAGGGAGATCACGGTGGAACTTCGACGCGTAGGCGAGGGCGACCGCGCGATCGGCCGTGACCGTTCGTTCTTTGGTGATCTTCGTCCGGGCGTTGAAGAGGCTCCCGCCGATGGCGACGAGGTGCTTCGAGCGGTCGAGCGTGACGCTCGCGCGGCTACGCCAAACTTCAATGCCGTCGATCTTCTGTCCGAAGGAGACGACGCTGCCGCCGCCCGGAATGTCCTGTTCGCCCGTGACGAGCGCCGCCTCGGCGTCGACGGCGTTCATGCCGAGGATCGCCGCGTGTCGGGACAAGTGAAGGCGCGCCGCGTCGATCGACGACAGCTTGAGCGCCGGCGCGTTTGTCGCCGAGCCCCAGACGAAACGCGCCGCGCCGCTCGCGCTGCGCGACGACACCGTGCCGAGCGGCACGCTGGCGAGAATCACGCGAGCTTCGGCAAGCTCCGGAGAGTCGGCCGCGGGTGCGGCAGTTTCCGTGACGGAGACCTTCGAGTCGGAAGGGCGGCTCGCACACATCGGAAGACCGATGAGGAGAACGCCCGTCGCCGTAAGCGTTCGGACTGAGATTCGATATCTGCGCATGTTTGCTCCCTGGATAGTTCCGAGGCGCGCGCGTTCTCGTGCCCAGCTAACCCGTCTGGCCACGGATTAGGCGTCGGGGCAGAGCGCGCCGCCGCAAATCCCGTAACAGCGATCAGGGGGCGTCGAAAGACGAGACTTCGAATATTCGCGGGCGTTTATGCACGGCTGGGAGATTTAGCGCGAAGGTCAATTTGTTTCGAATTGACCCGCGTTGTGTTTCGCGCACTGCGACACGCATATGGGATGCAATTGTTCGCTGTAAGCGGAATAAATACGCTGCGGTGCGCAATCCACGGTAGCGCTGCCCTGCACGCTAATACATGGTCGGGCCGGTCGTTGGCGCGGAGAGGACGGGAGCGCCGTTCGCAAAGTCGATGGGGTCGATTCGCATCGATCGCAAGCCGCCGCTCGCGTAGCTCGATAAAGGCGACGTCCACGCGTGGTACGACATCCACGTTCGATTCCGCGTGTCGGTGAAAAACTCTTGCCCGCCCGGCCCGAGAGCCGTCCCCGCGCTTCGCACGATGGGCGCGCTTCCCGCGCCGCGATCGACGGTGACTTTGGTGCAGGGCCCCGACGCGGTGGTGCACTTTGCGTAACCAATTGCGTAGTCCGGTCCGTTATACCAATTGGCTGAATAGAACAGGTAGTAGATGCCATCGTGAGCCACCATCGACGGCCCTTCGATGATCTCCCCTTCCCACGACTGGTCGCGGGTGAGCAGCACGACGGGCGAGCCGACCAAGCTCACGCCGTCGTCGGTGAGCGCCTGGGCGAAGAGCCGAGGCGCCGTTCTGCACGCGGAGGAGTTCTCGTCGCTCTTCCAAAGCAAATACGCCTGACCGGTGGCGTCGACGAACGGGCTCGGATCGATCGATCCGCAAAACGCGTCGGCCCCTGCAACCTGGCATAGGAGCGGTTGAAGAGACGTGTCGACGTAGGGCCCTTGGGGCGCGGTCGACGTTGCGCGCGAGATGCACTGGAAGCCAGAAGCGGCATCGCGCGTCGTATAATACAGAACGAACGACGCGCCGCGCGCGAGGACCGACGGCGCCCACGTGAGCCCTTTGCTCTTCGCGGCCCACGGCGGGAGAGCGGGCAACGCGTCGGCGCCTTTGACCCACGTCGCGAGATTGCTCGAGCGCGCCGTCTGAATGTTCGACCCGTCGGCGTTCGTCGCGAACGCGATGTACGCGTCGCCCGTTCGAAGGACGAATGGGTCAGGAAAGTCCGCGGCGTAAACCGGATTCGAATAGCGAATCGGGTCGACCACTACGTCGGCGGCGGCGTCGTTCGACGCAGCCGTGTCGCCGTCGCCCGATGCGTCGTGATCGAGAGGGAAAACCGAATCGTGATGGGCGTCGACGCTGCCGCCCCCGCCCGCGCCGCCGTCGCTCGCGGCCGGTGGTGGCGCGTCGTCGCTGGAGCCGCAGGCCGCGGGGGCGATGGCCACCGCGATGGCGAGAGTGACGGCGACGAGCGTGGCAGCGGTTCGGTGCGGCATGGAGCGGTCGTGCGTTGGCGAGCCGCTCATTGCGCGTCGAGGGTCACGTTGTCGTAGCGAAAGAGCCAGCCCGTGTGCGGGAGCGTGCCGTAAACCGCGCCCATGAGAAGCGACGGCCGCTTGTCGACGTTCGCCGGCGGCGTGAGCGGGTCGCGCGTTCCGATGAGCGCGTTGTTGACGTAGAGGGCGATGGTGCCGCCCGCGCCGGCGTCGTCGGGGAAACCGAGCTCGAGACGAATGCGCGACCACTCGCCCACGGGGAGGTTGGTCGTCGAGTGGAAGACGTCGCTCGGGAAGCCGAGATAGGACTCTTCGACGCGGGTGACGCCCTGGTTGTAGGCGAGACGCACGGAGTACTTCGCGCTCGCATTGCCCACGAAGTCGACCGCGGCGAACAGCACGCCGCTCGACGTGGTGTTCACGAGCTCGGGATAGAAATCGAACTCGAGAGTCGTGCCCGAGACGGTCGTGGAGAAATTTTTGGTGAGCTTCGATGAAAAGGTCCCCACGCTCCCAGAAGGTGGGACGAGGAGATAAAGGCTATTCGCGGGGGACGACGGCGTCGTCGACGAGAGACCGAGATAAGACCCTTCCGTAATCCCGAACCCTGACGGAAGGGCCACGCGATCGAAGTCGGCGCAAAAGGCAATTGCGCCGCCCGAGTCGCGACGCTCGCACCACGTCGTCGTCCCCCCGTCCGCGAAGATGGCAGGCGCGTTGACCGGCCCCGTGTCGACGACGCCCGCATCGGCATCGACGAGCGCGCCCCCCGTCTCCTTCTGTGCGTCAGGCACGGAGGAGCCCGAATCGATGGGGCCACTACTCGTCGCATCGCGCTCGCTCGAAGGGCCTGTCGGCGTGGAGGAATCGACCTTCCCGCCTGCGCCTCCCCCCGCCCCCAAGTCGTCGAGCCCGTTGAGAACGGAGCACGCAATTAGCGGCAACGCGCACAGAGCGAGAGCAAGCGAGAGGCGAGAGACACTCGGTCGCATGAGGCGGAGTCCTTTCGAAAACAAAGGAGGAGGAGCGGGAGATTGCTCGAGGGCTCGACACCGCGCGAATACCGGTGGAGCGCTGAAAACGATAAACG
Organism: Myxococcales bacterium; assembly: GCA_025354825.1. GTDB lineage: Bacteria > Myxococcota_A > Polyangia > Polyangiales > Polyangiaceae > JANXMC01. Next base: position 4,354 of record JANXMC010000456.1, on the reverse strand, counting down.
AGCAAAGAGGTGTTGTGAATGTAAGCCAATCGAAATTTGGGTGATGCCGGATGGCAGCACATGATGCGAGCACACCTCGTTTTGCCTGGAATACGGGCTTTATTCGGGGTTATTCCGTGTACGTCGCCGTGCCCGACTCTCGCTTTTCGTGAGTTATCCCACGACCGAAATAGGCAATCACGCGAACGAACGCTAGCTCGCACCGAACGAAGTTCTTAGACTCCAACCTCTCGATGGCTGCTGCCGACAAAAACTTTAAGTGTGACACGCCCGAGACGAGGAGTCCCCATGAATTTCGACGTTTCAACGCCCGCTCATGACAAATCCGATAGGACGAATCAGGATAGGAAAAGCGACATGTCCGCTCGCGGGCGTAGGGCCTTTTCGTGGGGGCGGGGGCGACACTTCGGGATTGCCGTAATTGGCGCCTTTTCCGTATGTGCGGCGGCGATGACCAGCGTGGGCTGCTCGGAGGACGACCCGGGTACGACCCTTGCGCCCGATGTGAAGCCGAGTGGCTCGGATGCGGGGAAGGCCGACACGGGCACGAGCACGACGACGCCTGATGCGACGGCTAATGCGGATACGGGAAGCACGGCCGATACGGGTAGTGGGGATACGGGGACGACGACGACGGACAGCGGCGGCTCGAGCGATACAGGCGCGACCGACGCCTCGGATGCAGGCGTTCAGGGCTTTTGCGCGGGCCAGACGGGCCTCGCGTTCTGTTCGGACTTCGATAAAGCGATTGTGCCCGACGCGTCGGACTTGGGACTCGGTTGGGACCAGATTTTTGGCGCGGGAACGACCGTGACGATGTCCACGGCTCGCGCGGTGTCTGCGCCGACCTCGGCGTTCTTTCAGATGGCGACGGGCGGCCCGGGAGACGCGAAGGCGATCCGAACCGTGGCGGCCGCGGTGAGCACCGCGACCCTCGAATACGACTTTTACCTCGAAGCCCTTCCGCTGAACGGCGGCGCCGGATTCATCGAAGACTGGCAGTTCAGCGACACGGACAAGGACCCGAACAACCACGACGGCGATCGCTTCGGCTTCCGAATCTCGGCCTTCGCGACGAACGACGCGGCCCAAAAGCTCGATCACGCCAACGTCGAGCACAACACCCAAGCGACGGGCGGCGGCGACGACATCAACCCCATCACGCTCCACGACAACGCGTGGAACCACATCAAGTTCGTCGCAGCGTTCTCGACGCCTTCCGTCGGCGTGAACAAGGTATCGTTTCAGGCGTATATCGATCGCGCGGCGACGCCGGTCGTCGACAAGACCTACGACGCTCCCTTCGCGAAGGCGCCCTTCGTTCGTATCGCGCAGGGGGTCGTCGCGCCCTTCAACGGCGACCGTCGAGACTGGAAGCTCAACGTCGACAACGTGACGCTGAAGACCACGCCCTGACGTCCCTCACCCGGGGCGCATTGCGCAGGTGGCGCCCCTGCTGTGATCTCGCGAGACCGCGCGAGGCGATACCCGAAAACAAACCCCTCGGAGAACGATGACGGACGGAGAGCACGACGCGGATTCGGCAAAGCCGGTTTGGCCGCTCGGGAAATACTTGGTCCTCGCCGAGCTCGGGCGCGGAGGCATGGCGGAGGTGTATCTCGGGCTCGCGCGCGGGCCGAGCGGCTTCAACAAGCTTGCGGTGTTGAAGCTGCTGCGCCCGCATCTCACGGAAGACCCCGAGTTTCTCGAGATGTTCCTCGCAGAGGCGCGCCTGGCCGCGCGCCTCAATCATCCCAACGTCGTCTCTACCTACGAGGTCAGCACCGAGGGCGACAGGCCGTGCATCGTCATGGAGTATCTCGAGGGGCGCACACTCTCCGAGATCGAGCACCGGACGCGCGACAGGGCGTCGCCTATCTCGCTCTACTTGCGCATCCTCGCCGACTCGCTCGCTGGGCTCCACTACGCCCACGAGCTTCACGATCAAGACGGCCTGCCCCTCGAGATCGTCCATCGCGACGTGAGCCCCCACAACATCGTCGTCACCTACGACGGTTTGGTGAAGCTCCTCGACTTCGGCATCGCGAAGGCCGCCAACTCGGCGTCGCGCACGAAGACCGGCGTCTTCAAAGGGAAGCTGCGGTACACCGCGCCAGAGCGCCTCTCGGGCGAAGAGACCGATCGTCGATCGGACATTTTTTCCGTGGGCGTGATGATGTGGCAGGCGCTCTCGGGCGAGAAGCTGTGGCCCGGTCTTAGCGACCTTCGCGTGATGCACAACCTCGTCAGCGGCACGCCCATCCCGCCGCCGCGGACTGTGAATCCAAACGTCGACGCGCGGCTCGACGCCATTTGCGTGAAAGCGCTCGCCGTGAATCCGCGCCACCGTTTTCAGACCGCCGCCGAGTTTCAAGACGCCATCGAAGACTTTCTCTCGGCCGAATCGACGCCCGTGACGGCGCGCCTGATTGGCAAGTTCATGGCCGAGATCTTCGGCGAGTCGCGCGCGCAGTTTCAGCGGGTCGTCGACGAGCAAATGCGCATCGCGTCGAGCATCCCGTCGGAGCGGTTCACCGACTCGATGTCACGCATGCGCGTCGGTGCGGTGCCCGTGCTTGGGTTCACCTCGGCGCCGCCTTCGGGCTCGGTATCGCTTTACCCGTACAACCCCAGCACCGATGCGAGCGGCATCTCGGCGTCGCGCACGTTGAGCAGCGCGGCGCCCGCCGTTCTCGGCTCGACCAGCCCGCCCGCGCGTGCGAATCCGACGGGCCGCTACGCCCTCGCCGTCGTACTGGCGGCGCTCTTGGTTCTCGGCGTCGTGGTCGTTCTCCGAAGCAGCGCGAGTGAGGGTCACCTCGATCGCACGGCGGCCGCGCGCGGAGTAAGCCAGGCGACCGTCGTCACGGACGGCGTCGCGGATGGCGTCACCGGCACCTCGCCGATTCCGGCGGGGAGCGCATCGGGCATGCTGGGGCTCGCCGCGCCGCCCCCCGGAACAGCCGCGTCCGCGGTCGCCGTCGACGGTGGCGCGGGAGCAACGGCCGCGAGCGCGACGCCCCACAAGACCGACGCGCCCGCCGCCGCCGCGACGCCGCCGCGTTGGGTGCCGCCGCCTCCGCGAAAGCCCCAAGCGCCCGCACCCGCCCCCGAGCCCGCACGCGCCGAGCCCGCGCGCCCGTCTCCCCGTGCCGACGAGAAGCGCCGCGAGGCCGACTGCGCGTCGCCCTATTACCTCGATGAAGACAACGTGAAGAAGATCCGACCGGAGTGCCTATGAAACGGAGTCCTTCCCTTCGCAGCTTCATCGCCTCTCCGGTGCGTCGTACGCAGATGCTTCACGCATCGTTCGGAGCATTTGCGGCGCTCTCGGCGCTCGCGCTCTTCGCACCCAAGGCGCGTGCCGACGAGAAGGCGACCTGCGTCGGCTCCTACGAGCGCTCGCAGGTTCTTCGACACAAGGGCGAGCTAAAAAAGGCCCGCGAAGAGATGCGCGTCTGTTCGCGCGCCGTCTGCCCGGCCCTCGTACGCAACGACTGCATGTCGTGGCTCGAGCAGGTCGACGCGACGTACCCGTCGATCGTGATTCGCGCGGAGCGTGACGGCGCGGAGATCGCGAGCGTGCGGGTGACGATCGACGGCGACGTGAAGGCGACGCGCCTCGACGGCAAGTCTCTCGAGCTCGACCCCGGCGAGCACGCGCTGAAGTTCGAGACTGACGGCGAGACGGCGATCACGATGCCGCTCTTGATTCGCGAAGGGGAAAAGAACCGCGTGATCCCCGTGCGCTTCGGCGCCGCGAAGCCGGCGAGCGAAGGCGGCGCGAAAGACAGCGCCGCCACCACGTCGACCGTTCGCCCCGTACCGACGGGCGTCTACGTCTTCGGCGCGCTCGGCGTCGTCGGCATCGCGAGCTTCGCCGTCCTCGGCGCCGTTGGTCGCGGCGACGAGTCGTCCCTGAAGAACACCGGCTGCTCGCCGAACTGCGCCCAGGCGGACATCGATTCGGTCCGCACGAAATACCACATGGCCGACATCTCTCTCGGCGTCGGCGTGGCGTCGCTTGGCGTGGCCGCCGTGTGGTACGCGCTGCGCCCCACGAAAGAGGCGACGCCCGCGATGACCGGCCTCACGGTCGCACCAAGCTCGCGCGGCACGATGGTCGGCTGGCAAGGGACGTTCTAGCGCTGCGCGTCGGCCTCGGCGCACCCCCGTCGCCTGCGACGTGCTCCCACGCCAATGCGGTCGCGGGGTGTGAGACCGACGGGAGCCAGCCTGGCACCTGCGTGAAGGTGACGATCTGGTACGTCGCGCCGCAGACGACCGCGTCGATCACGGTGCTCTGCACGGCCGCGCACGGCCGCCTCCTCACGCCGTGAAGGGCGGCCTCACC
>JANXMC010000444.1 GCA_025354825.1 Myxococcales bacterium | reverse complement strand
GAAATGGCCGCCGGAACCGTGGCGCGCTGTACGTTGAGAAGCTGCTCCAGGGTCGGCTTCGTCTCAGGCGGCGGCGGCGGGGCGGGGGGCGCCGAGGCGACGGGCGGCGGCAGCGGAGTGGGCGCGACCGGTGCGGGCGCTTCGCCGCCACAGGCGATTGCCAAATAGGCCACGAATGAAGTCCCCAAAAGCGATACCGAAATACGCGTACGCATCATGCGCCCCCTTCGAGCGGTGCCGCCAACAGATCGAGAGCGACTTCTTTGGACGGCCTGTCGCCGAAGAGGCCGCGTGCGAGAGCTGTCAAGATAGGCACTTTGACCTTCTCCTCGTGGGCCCACGTCACGATTCTCGGAATGAGCTCAATCGCTTCGACGCGAAGCTTCGCCTCTTTTACGGCCTGCTCGAGGGATTTCCCTTTCGCGAGCGCAATGCCGAGAAGCATCTCGGGGCGTTCGCGTTGCGCCATCGACGCCAAGAGATCGCCGTAGCCGGCGAGGCCGAGCATCGTGCGCGGCTCGCCGCCGGCGGCCTCGACGATGCGCGACGCCTCGGTGACCGCACGCGTGATCACCGCGGCTACGGGGCCTGCGCCGAGGCCGAGCTCCTGCGCGTAGCCCAGGCCAATCACGATGCAGGCGACGAGCGCGCTCGCCCACTCGAGGCCGCGAATGTCTTCCGTGGCGTAGACCTTGAGGTTCTCGCTGACGAAGCACTCGAGGACGGCGGCGTTCACCTCGGGGTAGGCAGACCCGCAGACCATGACGCTCGGTTTGCCGGCGCCGAGCTCTTCGGCCAGCACGGGCCCACCGAGCGCTCCGACGCGACGGGCGGGCGTCTCTTGTTTCACGATCTCGCTAATCGACTCCATGCGCTCGCCGGCGAGGCCGCGCACGCCGTGGATCACGAAGTGGCGACCGTCGATGGCGTCACCGAGCTGGCTTGCGACGGCGCGCGCCGTTTGCGACGGCACGGCGAGGACGATGAGCCGCGCGATCTCGGCAATTTCCTTGAAATCACGCGCCTGCGTGACGCCCTTCGGCAGGTGTCGCCCGAGGTCCCGTCGTGAGTAGAGAAGTGTCGCCCCCCGTGTTCGAGCCGCTGCCGCCGCGAGGGCCAAGCCCCACGGCCCCGCGCCAATGACCGCCACACCCATCCGCGCGCTCGGTGCCATTCACCGAGAGTAGTCAGATCTTCTCGATGCACTGCAAGTAGACTTTCGCGCCGCTCTTCGGGTTGCCGTTTTCCGAGAACAGAATCGAGTTCGAGCAGCGGTCGCCCGTCGCTTCACGCGATGCGGCACCGTTGACGTAACACCACCCCGCGCGGCTATCGCCGACGCAGCTTTTGTCGGTTTCGGAGAGGTCGGTGAGCTCGCAAATCGGGTAGGTCGACGGATCGAACCCGTCCCCCTTGTGAAGCTCTTTCTGGTCGGCGATGAACCGCTTCAGCACGTCGGCATCGGGCTGCGTAAAGCCGGCGTCGGCGTTGGAGCATTGCGACTGCGCGCCCGGCTTCGCGAGCACTTCGAGAAGCATGCACGGCGCCTTCCCCTCGAGGCTCGGCACGAGGCGCCGCGGCAGGCACTGCGATGCGAGGGCGTTTTTCAGGCGGTCGATGATGACTTTGACCGCCGGGCGGTAACCGTACTTGGCATTCGTCGGGCTGGGATCTTGGGTATCGATTGGGCAGATCGACGAGACGATGCCCTGCTCACCGAGCGCGTGGGCAAGGGCCAAGTGCCGAATGCCCGGGTACGCTTTGGCGCGCGTCTGCACCGTCGGATTCTGCGGATCGCACACCGGCGCGTCGGAGCCCGCTTTGCAGTCGCAGGCGTCGCCAGCGGCGCACGTTTTCGCGGTCTTCAGCGGGAAGGTGCACGCGTACTGGAGGTCGTTGCCCTGCGTGTCCCACTCGCGGACGTTAATCGGATCGACCTGCTGACCGTTGAGCGCCGAGCGCGGCTCGATCGACGGGACCATGTGCGGGTCGGCCCCCGTGAAGTCGCCATTGAGCGGATCGCGGCCGAGGATCTTCGTCCAGTCGTCATTGGTGAGGCGGCTCTTGTCGGCGCTGGTCGCGTCGAAGTGCAAAAGCTGATGGGGCACGCCCGTGATCGCGGCGAAGAAGACCATCGCCGGATCGCGCGGGCCGGGGGTGAGCTTGCACAGCTCGTCGTTCGCGGAGGTCGGAAGCTCCGCTGCGAAGAGCGGGTTCACGCAGGTCGTGGAGCCGAGGTACGCGCCCACGCCCTTCGCGTGCTCGCCCTCCCGATCCGGCACGCGGGGGGCGGACTGCGGGTTGCCCGAGGCGTCGATGCCGAGGCCGTTCACATAGCGAGCGAGGGGGAAAAATGGGTCGACGCCGAAGCGCCGCTTCGGCTGATGAAAGCGAACGTTGAAGTGGAGCTTGGGCTCGTCGGTGTCGGCATCGGCGCTGGGGCCGCAGCTCGGATCCGTCGGCGTCCTCGCACACGACGCCGTCGCCTTCGGCGGTGTGAAGTGCTGGTCCATCATCTTGTAGCCGGTGCCGTTGAGGCTCTGCGGATCGGCGGTCGACTCGTCTTCGTCGGTGACCTGAATGATCGCCACGAGGGAGTCGGGGCGGAGGAAATCGTGACGCTGCTGGAGGATCTGCTCGTCGACCCCGCCGTACACGGCGCGGTTTCCGACAATGCCGACTTGGCTGTACGGATCGGGCTGCACCAAGAAGCGGTACCAGGCTTCATTCTGGGCTTCGTAGCCGCACCCCTGCTCTTTCACGCCGCGCACGAGATCTTGAAACGCCGACGTGAGCGTATCGGAATTGGAGATGGCATTCGCGGGCGTGTCGCCGCGCGAGTCGTCCGTCGTCGTGCTCGCGGGGAACCACGCGAGGAAGTTCGACGGGCCGACGCCCTGTGTCCCTCCCCGATTGAGCAGGTGGCCGTGGTCGTTCTGCGCGTCGGTGCAGGTTGTCGAGCCCGGCGTGCCGAGGGACGACGAGACGATCGCGACGTGCATGTCCTTGATCGGCGCGAACTCAATTTTGCTGCCGTCGGGGCACCTGCCCGCGTCCGACGTGCCGACCACGCGGTTTTCGTCTTTGGGGTCGACGCAGTTGGGGACGAGCAGGCGCTGGAGGAGGTCGGGGATCGCCTCGCTCAAAAGCTGCTGCTTGTCGCCCATCGATGCGCTGTTGTCGATCGCGAACAGGAGGTCGACGCGCTCGACAACCGTCTGCCGAATCGTCGCCGTGAAGTTCGCCTTCGTATCGGGATCGCCCGGCGCCACGGGGACGGCGAGGCATCCCGTCGCCCCCGCAACGGTGGCGAGGACGGCGACGAAGGCACTCTTTGCCGCAGCGCGGCCTAAGCGATTGAAAATCATTCGCCGACGACCAACGCAAGTAGTGTGCGCGTGCGTGAACGCGGCAACTGAGGCGAGAAGCACGGTGTTACTGGCAAGTCCAAGCTCCGAAATGGGCAGTGCGCGATCCAGACGCGCGGGGCGTGGAGCCGCTCTCGCGCTCGTCGTTCTCTCCTTCGCGTTCCGCTTGCCGCCGCTTCTCAACGCACCGGGCACCAACTCCGACGCCGCCGTCGTCGGCCTTCAGGCGCGCCACCTGGCTCACGGCGAGCTCTCGCTCTTTCTCTGGGGGAGCCACTACCAGACGTCCGTCGACTCTTTCGTGGCGGCGCTCTTTTCGCTCTTCGTACCGCCAAGCGCCGACGCCTATGCGCTCATGCTGTCGACGCTCGTCGGCCACGTCGTCCTGACGCTGGCGGTCTTCGTCACGCTGCGACGCCGACTGGGCGATGGGCGCGCGTTCGCCCTCTGCCTCGCCCTCGTTTTCACGACGAGCCCCGTCCACACGTACGTGCTCTATCCGCCGCGGCAAGCTGCGCTCACCCT
>JANXMC010000405.1 GCA_025354825.1 Myxococcales bacterium | reverse complement strand
GGGTAGCGCACGCGCCAGTCTGCGACACGGGCGAGCGCGACGTCGCGCGCGACGCCGCCGTGAAGCGGCTCGAAGTGGTCGCAAATGGCAAAGAGCAAATGCCGTGTTCCCGTCGGCGTCGGGCGCAAAGCCTTTCGTGCTCGGTCCTTTGCCCAGCCGGCGAGCCAAAGGTGCACGCCGCGATCGCGCACCTTTTGCAGCGCCGCGAAGGTGCGCGCGGCTGCGATCATTCGCTCATCTGCTCGGAGGCGGCGTCGAGCCGTCGCGCGCGGCCCCGCGGTTGCGGCCGATCCCGTGGGTGGGCACGTCCCACAGAACCACGCCGACCGCTTTGCGATCGCCAATTTGCTTGAGCCCCTCGCGAAGATCGGCGCCCTTCGACGCCTCGCTCCGCGCGACGAGGATGACGCCGTCGACCGCGTTTTCGACGACGTTCGCGTCGGACGAGCCGAGGATCGACGGGCCGTCGACGACGAGAAAGTCGTAGCCGCGGCTGAGGAAACCGACGGCGTTTTGAAAGTGTGTAGATTGCAATGTTTCGGGAAATCCTGTTTCGCCCGACGCTTCGGCGAGCACGTGAAGCGCGGGGCCCAGGGCGACGACGCACCACGGCTCCATGCTGCCGCGCATCTTGCGAACGATTTGCGCCGAGAAGCCGAACCCTTCGGGCACGCGGTATCCGAGAATCCGCGCGAGGCTTGGACGCTGCATGTTCGCTTCGACGAGCAGCACGCGCGCCCGCTGCGATTCGGAGAGGACGAGGGCGAGCTGTGTCGCGAAGGTGCTTTTCCCTTCGTTCTCGCGCGCGCTCGTGACGGCGAACGTCCACATCCCCTCGGCGCGCTTTTGCTCGAGGCGGTGACGAATGTCACGCAGCGCCGCGATGGCCTCGGGCGCCGCGTCGCCGAGCATCACTAGGACTTGCGTATCGGGCGGCGAAGCCCACGCGGGAACGATGCGCACGGGCGAGTCGCCCGGCCCCGACGACATGTCGCGCCGTTGAACGACGATCGTCTTGGAGGGCGAATCATAAGCCACGGGCACGACCTTCCTCGGAGGCACGCCCGCGCGCATTCGACGCGTTCGGAGGAGGAGCACCCGGCGTCGGCGGGCCCAGGACGAGGCGCGGCACCACGCCGAGCACGGGGAGGAGCCCGAGCCCTTCGACGTCGCCCGCGTCGACGAGGGTGTCGCTGAGCGCGACGCGCCCGAACGCGAAGGCGATCGCGACGGCGAGCGAGAGCGCGAAGCCCGCAAAGAGAAGGCCCGAGCGGCTCTCTTCGGGAGGCAACGTCGCCGCGGTGATGGCGACGCGCGCGGCGTCCGCACCCGTTCCCGAAGCGACCTCGCGCATCGCCGCATCGAGCTTGGCGGTGGCGGCGTCGGCCGCGTGCTTTGCGTCCTGCACGGCCGTCGTGAGCTCGGCGCTTTCGTCGATCGCCGGCGCGGCCGCATCCACCGTTGCCGCGACCGCCGCGACCGCCGCGACCGCCGCGGCGTCGGCATCGACCGTCGGGTGACCTGCCGTGTAGGCCGCGAGCGCTTCGTTCGCGTGGGCGAGGGTCTGGTCGGCAGCCTTCGCTTCGGCGTTCGCGGCGTCGACCACCTTCGCCGCGCTCGCAGCGTTTTCCTGCGCCGCGTCGCTCGCCACCGCCTCGGCGAGGCGCTGCGCGACCCGTTGTGCGACCTCGCGATCCGAGTCTTCGAAGGTAATCGTCGCGCGGCCATCGGATACGAAGCTCAGGGCGATGTGCTTACGCATCTCGTTGCCCGCGCCTTCGGGGCCGAGCTCTTCGACGACAGACGGATAGAGCCGAAGGTCGGTCGCCATCGCGGCCAGGCGCGGCGGCGCGAGCACGGCGTCGACGCGCGGGCCCAGCGGCGTTGTCGCGGCCAACGTTGGCGGCGTGACCTCGAGCCCCACCTGCGACCGCGCCAGATGCTTCGTCGTAAGCGCGACGACGATCGAAAGAACGACGCCGACCACGAGAACGACGCCCGCCTCTTTCGTGTGGCCGAGCGCGCGTCGCGAGAGCTCTTTCACGCGAGAGGCTTTACCAAGTGCATTCGGATCGTTGGAGACCGAGCCGCCGTCACCGCCGCTATCGGGAGGTGGAAGCGAGGCCATGGGGGGGCGGGCCTGGTTCATTCGTTGAGAGCGGCAATGCTACTATCCCCGCGCGGAGGAATCATGGGGTTGATGTTGATTACGGGGGGGGCAGGGTTCGTTGGCTCTTCCCTGGCCGAGGCGCTTCTAGCGCAGGGCGAGCGCGTACGAATCTTCGACAATTTTGCGACCGGCCGGCGTTCGAACGTCGAGAGCCTCAAGGGGAACGTCGAGCTTTTCGAAGGCTCCATCGTCGACCCCGAGGCCGTCGCGAGGGCGATGAAGGGGGTGGATGTGGTCTTCCACGAGGCGGCGATCCCGTCGGTCGCGCGCTCGGTCGAGAACCCGCAGTACTCCGTCAGCATCGGCGTTCAAGGGACGACCGTGGTGCTCGACGTCGCCCGCCACGAGAAGGTGAAGCGGCTGATTTTCGCCGCCAGCTCGTCGGCCTACGGCAACACCAAAGAGCTTCCGAAGGTCGAGACGATGGCGCCGACGCCGCTCTCGCCCTACGCGGTCTCGAAGCTCACGTGCGAGCACCTGCTCCGCGTCTTCGCCGGCCTCTACGGGATCGAGACGCTCTCGCTCCGCTACTTCAACGTCTTCGGCCCCCGGCAAGATCCGGCGAGCGAGTACGCCGCCGTGATTCCCAAATTCATCACCGCGGCCATACGCCGAGAACGCCCCGTGATCTTCGGCGACGGCGAGCAGACGCGCGACTTCTGCTTCATCGACAACACCGTGGCGGCGAACATCCTCGCGGCGACGACGTCGAACAAGCTCTCGGGCGAAGTCGTCAACATCGCCTGCGGCGAGCGTCGGTCGCTCAACGAGCTCCTCGCGTTCATCGGCCACGAAGCGGTCAGCGCGGGCGACGCGCCGCCCGGGTACGAGCTGCGAGCCGACTACAAGCCGGCGCGAGCCGGCGACGTTCGCGACTCGCTGGCCGACATCGCGGCCGCACGAAAGCTCATTGGGTACGAGCCCAAGGTCATGGTTCGCGACGGCCTCGCGCGCACCTACGCGGCGTTTCGCACGTTCACGTCGAAGACGGCGTGAGCGCGCGGGGGGCGACCCTCGCGAATCACGGGCGCCGCGCAAGCCTCTTGAGCATCGCAACCTCGTCCCTATAGGGGCTCTCTTTCTCACCCCGCGGCTCGATCTCGATGACTGCGGGGGTCGCGCGAAATCGGATATCGCGCGTGAGCTTTTCGAAGACGCCCAACCCCAAGATCCCCTCGCCGACGTGCTCGTGGCGGTCCACGCGCGAGCCCAACGCCTTCTTCGAGTCGTTCAGGTGGAACGCGTGCAAATGGGCGAGGCCTACTTGCCTATCGAACGCGGCGAACGTGGCGTCGTACCCCTCATCGGTCGCAAGATCGTACCCCGCCGCGTAGGCGTGCTGCGTATCGAAGCAGACGCCGAGGCGGTCGTGCGTTTTCGTCTCGGCGAAGATGCCGGCGATCTCTTCGAACCTGTGCCCGATACACGTCCCTTGGCCGGCCGTGTTCTCGATTAAGATGCGCGCGCTCGCGCCGGGCGTGCGGGCGTGGGCGTCGTCGAGCGCCGCGGCGACGCGCGAAATGCCGATGGCCGTGCCCGCGCCAACGTGGGCGCCGGGGTGCAAGACGACGTAGGCCACGCCGAGCGCCGAGGCGCGGAGCACTTCGTTGACCAGGGCGTCGGTCGACTTGGCAAGCGCCGCCTCGTCGGCGGTCGCGAGGTTGATGAGATAGCTCGTGTGCGCCATGAGCGGGATGCACCCGCCCTTCGCGTGGGCCGTGCGGAAGGTTTTAATCTGCTCGGGCGTGAGCGCCGGCTCTTTCCACGTGCTCGCGTTCTTGGTGAAAATCTGGATTGTTTCGCAGCCGTCGGCCGCGCCGCGCATGAGCGCTTTTTCGAGACCACCCGCAACCGATTCGTGTGCGCCGAGGAGCAAAGTGGGCCCCACCTACGGCCTCTCGGGCGCTGCGTCCACGTGCGTGTCGCGGGCGGCTCGTTCCTCCGTTCGATTGCGCGTCTCGACGGCGTGCGCATCCGCGCGCTGCCACACTCCGCTCGAGACCGTGCTCGGCTCGGTGACGGACGTCTTCCTCGCGGGCGCGGCGCGCGTTTGACCGCCACGTCGCGCGAACGTAGACCTCACGCGACCGAGACTTCGAGGGGCTTAGAAAAATGGCGAACGACGATACCGACTTGAGCTTCGACCGCGCGACGTACGAGACGAAGGGCGAGGTCGCGGGCGCGTCCGGCCCCACGTGCCCGAGCTGCAACGGCCCGCTCGGCGACAGCTATTGGAAGTGGCAACAGGTCGTCGTCTGCGTGAATTGCAGGCCTGGTCTCGAAGTGGCGTTGGCGAAGTCGCAAACGGCGGCAGCGTTCGGGAAGGCGGCAGCGCTTGGCGCGGGGACGGCCCTCGGGCTCGGCGCCGCGTATGCGATCTTCACCCATCTCCTGCATTCGAGCTTGGCGATCATCACCATCGGAATAGCCTACGCGATTGCGAAGGTTATTCGAAAAGCCTCCGGCGGCGTGAGCGGTCTCCGCTACCAGATCCTCGCGTCGCTTCTTGCCTATGTCGCGGGGACGATGTCGTACCTCGGATACGTCTTCTCGCCGTCACAATCCTATGCGCTCTCGGATATCGTCGTTGGCATTGGAGTGATGCTCGCTGCGCCAATTCTCACGATTACGAAGTCGCCATTCGGAGCGCTCATCGTCGGCATTGGCGTCTGGCAGGCCTGGACGCTCACCCGGCCGATCCCGCTCACGATCGAAGGCCCCTTTCGCATCGGTCAGCCCGCCGCATCGACCACGGTGTGAGCGTCATGACCATTCCGCGATGCCCTGAATGCGGCGGTGACATCGCTCCCGGCCTTCTCGCGTGCCCCGCATGCGGCTGGCTCGTTCACGGTGCCGCGCTCTCGCGCATCGCCGCCGAAGCGAAGGCGGCGGAGGCCGCAGGCGATCGCACGCTGGCGCTCTCGCGGTGGCGCGGCGCGGTCGACCTCTTGCCGCCCGGCACCGTGCAACGCACCACGATCGACGCCCGCATGTCGGCGCTCAGCGCAGTCATCGACGGGCGCGCCCCGAAAGAGAAGGGCGGCGGTAAAAAAGCAGGCGGCGCCGCAGCAGGCGCAGGCGCCGTGGGCTTGGCCGTTCTCAAATCGAAAGCGCTCATCACGCTGCTTCTCGGCAATGGCAAGTTGCTCCTGCTCGGCCTCTTGAAGCTGCCGACGCTTTTATCGATGTTCGTCTATTTCAATTTTACGTCGAACGCGCGCGGCGGCGCGGTGCTGGCACTCGGTATCCTGCTGTCGATTTACGTTCACGAGATCGGCCACGTCGCGGCCCTCCGTCGCTACGGTATCGAGGCGACGTCGCCCATGTTCATCCCCGGCTTCGGCGCCGTCGTGCGGATGAAGCAGTACCCGACCGACGCCCACGAAGAGGCGCGCACCGGCCTCGCAGGGCCGCTGTGGGGGCTCGTCGCCGCCTCCATCGCATTCGCCATCGGTAAAGCGTTCGCGTTGCCCGCCGCCATCTCGGTCGCGTCGCTAGGCGCGACGATCAACATGTTCAACCTGATTCCCGTGTGGCAGCTCGATGGGGCACGCGGCCTCAAAGCACTCTCGCGATCCGACCGCGGGATGGTGGCCGCCGTCGCGCTCGCGTCGGCATTCCTCTTTCACCAGTGGATGCCCGCGGCGGTTGGCGGCTTCGTCGCAATTCAGGTGTTCTCGAAATCCGCGCACCCTACGGGCGACCGCGGGATGTTCCTTCTCTACGTGGGTCTCCTTGTTGCGCTCTCGGCCATTGCGATGCTGCCGGTGCAGGGCATTCCCGGGTTTTGACTTCGACGCCCGCGGAGGGCGTGCCACACGCTTGTGGAGGGCTTCTGCGCGGAGATTGCCGCCTTCGACGCTCCAGAGCCGTCGTTCCTCGCGGCGTTTGCTCTATGGCGCCTCAACTGGCTTCACCCGTTCGAAGATGGAAACGGCCGAACATCCCGCGCCGGTTCACGCGAGGATCTCTACGTCGCCTATAACCAACGTCGCGCGGCGCTCACTGGCCAGCCACACGTACACCGAGCCTGCCCCTCGATGGCGATGCGCTGGGGTGTCTGCGAGACGCCCTCGCTCGCAGACCACGGGTCGTGCTCCCACGGCTCGGAGAAACATTCGCGCGCACCTCGTCGTCGGCGCGACGAACTGCGGGCTCGCTCGTGGGAACATCCCGCACGTCGCCGTGTCGAAGGGCGAATGTTGGACCGCTCCTCACCCCCGCGCTTCGCGCCCCGCAGCGTCGGGCGCCTCGCGCATGCCTTGGGTCTCATTCTCTTTTACTATGCGCTCCTGGCCGTTTCCCACGCCGCGTGCGCGCGCTTGTTGCCCGGCGAAGACCTGTTCGAAGGAGGCCCCCATGTCGTCGCTGCCGCCCTCGCCTTGGGTGTGCTGCAGCTCGTTCTGGTGGTGCACCTCGGTCTCGTGCGCATCGGGCGCATCTCCTACCGCGGGCTTGGCTGGAAGCTCGATACGCCCGCGCGCGATGTCGTGGCGGGGCTCCTCGGTTTCGCGCTGTGGGTCATTGTCGAGTCGGGGCTCGTCCTGGCATTCGGCCGCGACCTCTCTGAGGTCGTCCGGGACATCGCATCGTTCACCCCCGGCCAGCGCGCGGTGGGCGTCCTCGTCGGCATTGCGGCGGCCATCACCGAAGAATCTGTCTACCGTGGATACCTGCAATCGACGCTGGTCGCGTGGCTCCGGTTCCCTCTCGGAATCGTCGCCGGCGCGATCATTTTCACTCTCATGCACCGGCAGCTCGATGGGTTTCACATCACGAGCAAGATCTTCACGGCCCTGCTGTTCAGTTCCCTGCGTGGGCGAGACGCGTCGCTCGTGCGCCCCGGGATTGTGCACTTCCTGCAATGGGCCGTCGTCGGCATGGCGTGAACGGACCGATGCGGAGCCACACCGAGGACGCTCTTCCACGTCGCACGTGGGCACGTGAAGCTCCCCGTGTTCGGCGGCGCAAGGCGTTGGTTGCATCCGCTGGAACATGTCCTACCTTCGGTAAGACTATGCTTTTCGCGTAGGTGTTCAGCAGGAAGGACGAGCGTATCGTCCCATGAACTCTCGTCGCTTTCGCGTCGCCGTCGTTGTGGACATCGCGTGCACTCCGGCACTCTCGGCCTGCACGACGTTGTTGGGTGATTTAACCGTTTCCCACGTCGCGGACGCATCCCCCGATCACAGGGACGGCGCTTCCGCCGCCGTGTCGTCAAATGATAGCGGCACCGCTTCCTCGCTCGACGGCTCGGCGTCGCTCCAACCGACGGCGAGACACGTCCGCCGACGGACGCGTCCACGCCTGACGCCAACACCGATACGAGCGTCACATCCGCTCCCGTGCCGCTCTCGGCCGTACTTACCGCAGCGGAGGAAGTTCCGCCGACGAGCAGCGGTGCCCGAGGGACGGGTACCGTCGACGTTGACGGTGCCCCCACGAAGCGCACGTTGGTCTTGACGATCACTGGCGTCTCGAACCTCACGAGCGCGCATATACACATCGGCGCTCAAGGCGCGATCGGTCCAGTGATGTTTGCGCTGGCGACTACGTCGTTCACGAGCCCGCTTACGGCGACATTCACGGCCGCCGACTACCGCGCAGGCTCAGGTGCACCCGCGTCGTTCGCCGATGCAGTGCAGCAGATCGTGAACGGGGGTGCCTAGGTCAACGTCCACAACGCGGACAATCCAAATTGCACGATCCGAGGCCAGATCCACCCATAAGGGCTGAGGTTTCGCAGGAGACATCCGGAGCTGCACGTAGCTACCGAGAATCAATAATCGATTGCGGGAGCGCGCCCGTGACGCAGCGTCCGGAAAGCGGCGGCGCGCGGTTCCGTAATCGACCTTTGGACGGAGGCGCTGCGCGGCAGCGACGGCGAGGGTGCCGGTCACCGCTATGGGGACGTTGGCCCGAATCTGGTGGGAGGAGACGCTTGGACGAGGCGCTTCGGTAGCTCGGCGGCGAGGCGAGGTGGGGCGCGACGTCTTGCCGCCGCCAGGGTTTGGACGGGCGCGACCTATCGGAACATGCGGTGGATTCGCTCTCTTGCGGGTGCGGGCAAGGGGCCGCCTTTCGGCGCTCGGACCACGCGCGCCGACGTCTCTTGCTCGGAAGGAAGGTGGTCGCATCACGCCGTCTTCGGCGGTGCGCGCGCCCGCGTCTCGGAGAGCGCGGCGCGAACGACGGCGGGCTCCTGGCAAACGGTGCAACGACGAAGGTCGACGCCGGTGAGCGCCAGAAGCAACGCGGCGTCGTCGTGCGTGCGCTCGAGCGGCGGCGTCGGTGCTGTCAGCGGCTCGAGCCGCTGACGGGCGAGCTCGAGCTTTGTCGTCGCATGGCACGCGGCGTGAAGTCCGAGGTGACGAATCTTCACGAAGCGCAAAGGCAAGATGTGTTGCACGAAGCGCGCAAGCATCTCGGCGGGCGGGAGGGTGACCGATTTTCCGTTCTTGGTTTGGAAGGTGACGCCGCGCGCGTCCAGGGCGACGAGGCGCTGATTGGCAATGCCGACGCGGTGGGTGTACTGCCCGAGGTAGCGAATCACCTGCTCGGGCCCTCCGAAGGGTCGCTTCGCGTAGACGACCCAGGCCTTGCGGCGGAGTGCCTGGAGGTCGACGCCTGCGAGATCAAGGTCACCTTGCGCGTGCGCCCGTTCGAGGGCGGCGATCATCTTGCCGCGAAGAGCGCGCCCATCACGCGCACGGGAAACAGCAAGTGAGGGCGCGCGTGAATCCAGCGCGTGCCATCGGCGGCAAGTCCGCCGCCGGTGACGTTGGCATGGACGTGCGGGTGGAAGAGAAGCGCGCGCGTCCAGGTGTGAAGCACCATGGTGACACCGAGGTCGGCGCCGAGACGTTTCGGATCGCGTGCGAGCGTGAGCAGTGTTGCGGCGGCGCTGGCGAAGAGCAGGTCGAACACGGCCTCGCGCGAGCGCTCCGCGACGGCACGCAGCTCGGCGGGCAGCGTGAAGACGACGTGGAAGTAGTGCACCGGCAGAACCCGCTCGAGGCGCCGCGCAATCCACCGCGCCTGGGCGAGGGCCTGGCACTTGGGGCAGTGGCGATTTCGGCACGAGTTGTACGACGGGCGCGCGTCACCGCACGCCGTGCAGACGTCGAGATGGCCGCCGAGGAGGGGCGTTCTGCACTTCGCGATTGCGCGCAGTGCTCCGCGTTCCTCGGGGCGTAAGACACGGCTTCGCGCGAACGCGTCGCCGTGCGCGCGGACGATGTCTGCGAGCTCGAGGGCGGGAGGCGCAGGTCCCGAGGTGGGCGGGTGCATGGGCACTCACCGATCACGGCAGGGCGTCGAGCGGACTTGCGACCGCCTGCACCCGTGCTGTGCTCACGTGCAGATACGCCATGGTGCTCTTGAGCGAAGCGTGCCCGCGCAAGACTTGCAGCGTGCGAAGGTCGGTCCCCGCATCGAGAAGGTGGGTGGCGAAGCTGTGCCGCAGCGTATGCGGGGAGATGCGTTTCGTGATGCCGACGCGCTTCGCGGCTTTGACCATCGCCTTATGCAGCGATTCGCGCGTGATGACCTTGCCGGGAACGCGACTGGGAAAGAGGTGCGGTCCGGCGGGACGGGACGCCTTCCAATACACGCGCAGGGCCGTGAGCAGTCGCGGGCTGAGCATCACATGAGGCTCGCGCCCTCGCTTGGCGTGCCGCACGTGGAGCAGCAAGCGCTTCGCGTCGATGTCTGAGGCGCGCAGTGTGCAAAGTGACCCATCAGCCACGCCGGGATGACACGTAGACGGCGCGGCTTGCAGGCTCGCGGCGTGGAGGTCGCAATGGGTGGACGAAAGATTCGGGACGAGGCCGATGCGCGCGGGTGCATCGCTTCGGTGAAACGTGCGGGGGTCGAGCTGGCGCAGTGGGCGCGCGCCGAAGGCATCGA
>JANXMC010000371.1 GCA_025354825.1 Myxococcales bacterium | reverse complement strand
CGAAAAGTGGCTGTCCTGCTCGGCCGCGGCCTGGGGCCCCGCCGTTGTTCCTGCCGCCGCAGCCTCGAGAACCACGGTGAGGCTGTCGAGCTCGCTCAGGTACTTATCGAGCGGAACCTCGGGCGCGGCCTTCTCGCTCTTCTCGTCGCCGCTGAAAATCAGGAACGGTTTGAAGCGTGACTGCACCGGCGTGTCTTCGACCTGGGGGGCGCCGCCCGAAGCGGCCGGTCGCGCGGGCATTCCCGGGACTTTGCTTCCGCACCCCTCGCTCGTGGTCGGAATCGTAATCCCTAATATCTCGGTTTTCTTCGGCTCGTCGGCAATGTCGTTGTCTTTGAACTGCGCGAAGAGCCTCCGATAAAAGCCTTCGGGCCCTTTCAATGCCGTGAGCTTCGACTGCACGAACGTCGGCGGCGAATCGGCCGGCTGCGGCATCACGACGCACCGCTCGAGGAACGACGGGCTGCGCGTGGGCGGCGGCGGAACGCCCATCCAGCTCGTGGAGTAGTCGTCGAAATACTGCTTTCGAATTTGCTGCCGAAGCGCGAGCTCGTCGGCCGGAATCCGCGAGTCTTCGAGAACCCACGGCTCGATTCGCGCGCCCTTGGGGAGCGGCGCGTCGAGCACCGCGCGCACCTTCAGCCAGCCGTTCTTCGTATACGTCCCGTCCATCAGCACGCCGCCCTTGCAGTCGACGTAGCGGAGCGACGCCTGGTCGAACACATCGCCCGCCAAGATTGGCGGCACTTCGTACGCCGCGCGAAGGACGTAGTGATAGGCGAGCTGCGCGGCCTCGCGATTCAGCTCGCGGAGGTTCTTGCGAACGTCCTTCATTGGCGCAACGGGCCACCGCATCGCCGCGTTCGTGTCGTTCTCGAGGGCCGCGAGGTAGGTCGCCGCGTGCTTCTGCAAACGTGCGTCGTCCATCGCTTTGGCCCCTGGTTTCGACTCGATCGTCCGCTTCCAGAGGTCGGCGAGGCGCGCCGCGGCTTCGTCGTCGACGTGCCCCTTCGGGTCGGCGAGCGTCGCGTAAATCTTGAGCGCCTCGTAGGCCAGACGGCGAGGCGTCTGGTTCTGGGCAAGGTTTGTGGGGTCGGGCAGATTTCGCGCGCGCGCGGCGTCGTCGAGAGTGCGCTGCAACTCCGGCGCGACGGTTGCGCGAAGCGACGCGTGGATACGTGCGATGTACGCCGCCCGAAGCGGTTCACGAAGCTCGGCGGCGGCGCGCGGGATCATGAAGCTCGGCATTCCGAAGCCGCTCGACTCGCGATCGAGGCGGTCGAGCGCGTCGACCATCGGCTCGATCGGATCGCCCGCGGTACCCGGCACCGACGCTGCGCCGACACTCCGAAGCGCCCCGGTCGCCGTGTCGACGTCACGCGCAAGCGACGTGTTGTGAACGAAGCTGACGATCGCCGGCACCATGATGAACGCGGCGACGCCGAGCCCCATGAGCGCCGTGCGGAGCTCGCGCTTCGATCGCCGATCGGTCCCCGCCGCCGAGCGAGCCGCCAAGTTTCGGTCGGGCAGAATGACCGACCGAAATACGTCGGTGAGGAAGTAGCTCTGCGCCTCGCCCGCGGCGGGTGCCATCGCGAGGTTAGGGCTGCCGAAACCGCGGAGCATGCCGGCGAGAACGCGATCGACGGGGCGCCCCATCTGCGTGCCGCTGGTGAGGTAGAACCCGCGAAGCAGCGGCGTGTCGTTCGCTTCGTTCGGGCGGCAGAGAGCTTCGACGAACTGCCCCAGAGGCATGCGAAGCGCTTCGAGCTCGACGGGGAACTGCATGATGCGCGTTCGCCGCTCGGGGCTGCGCTCCTGCGGCAGGCGCTGCAAAAGGCGCGTATGAAGCCCTTCCGCCAACGCGTCGAGCTCGCTCTGAATCGCGCGCGCCGGCTCGGCGAGGCGCGGGTCGTCGACGTTGAACGACGCGCCCCAGACTTGGGAACGCTGCGGCTTCGGCAGCGCGGACCAGAACTCGATGAAGCCGGGAATGAGATCGGCTTTCGTCAGGAGCAGGTAGACGGGGAGGACGATCTCGAGCTTGTCGAGCACCTCGTTGAGCCGCGCGCGAAGCTGCGCTGCGAGCTGCTCCCGTTCGTGATCCGACGCCGACAAAATCGCTGGCACGCTCACGGCGACGATGAGGCCGTCGAGCGGGCGATCGGGGCGAACGCGCTGAAGCGTCGCCAAGAACGCCATCCACTCGTCCTGATCTTCGCGCTGAGTCGCGAAGCGGCCGGCCGTATCGAGCAGAATCGCTTCGTCCGAAAACCACCAGTCGCAGTTGCGCGTTCCGGCGCTGCCACGCACCTTCGGCGCGCCCGCGTCGGCGCCCACGAACGAAAGGCCCGACTGCGCGAACGCCGTTGTCTTGCCCGCTGCGGGCGGCCCGACGATGACGTACCAAGGGAGCTTGTAGAGCGCCATCGCCCCGCCCCCTTTGCCCTTCGTGTGGCTCTTCTTTTTGAGGCCTTCGACCGCCGCGCGCATCTCGCTTTCGAGGGCGACGACCTCCGGTCGCTTCGCCGCTTCGGCCGGCGTCGCGGACTTGGTCAGCTCGCGCTCGAGCGATGCCGCTTTCATGCGGGCGCGCACCCAGCGCACCAGGAGGATGAGCAGTAGGACGAAGACGACGAGCGCGGTCACCGCGTAGGCGACCCATCGCAAATCGGGAATGAGAAGCCCCGCCGCCCAAACTGCCAGAAGCAGGAGTGCGACGAGGATGATGGCCACCCAACGCATTGCCAATTACCTCGCCGTGCTGGGCGCGTTCGTCCGCGCGGCTTCGGTCGTCATCTCGGACTGCGTACGCCGCAGGTTGCGCCCCATCGACCAGTCGAGGAGGCCGAGCCCCATCGCGACGACGAGGGCGCACGCGATGGCGAGCCCCAAGAGCACCGGCCTTCGGGGCTCGGTGAACGAGTAGCTGTCGGTTGGCACGGCGTGGGGGCTAATCGCGCCATTTCCCACGGGCGGGAGGCGTACGCGAATCGCTTCGAGGAACGACTGGCAGTCGCGCTCGCTCGACGACGCGCCCGTGAAGCCGAGGGAGAGGCACAGGTAATACACCTCGAGCGCGACGGTGTACTGCGGCCTATGAAGAAGCGCGCGGAGGCGTGCGAAGAAGTTTTCGCCAGCCGTATACTCACGATAAAGTTGCAATTGAAGTGGGTTGTTCATCCACTCGCCGCGACCAGGATAATTCGATTTCAAGATTCGCTCGTCGATGAACGCGACGATGGCGTATCGAGCCTCGGCGGTGTCGGCGTCGGCGATGCCCGCCGCGCGGCACCGCGACACCATTTGCTGAAGCAGACCCAAGAGGTCTTCGCGAAGGCGTGCGGGCGGCGGCGACGTTCCGCTCTCGGCGCCCAGCTGCGTAGCGGCGATGAGAGCTTCTGCGGTTGCGCGGTAGATCGGTGTCACGCGCCGTTCTCTCAGTGCAGGTATTCGGGGCTGATGGTGTAGGCGGAGAGCAGCGTGTCTTTCCATTCGGGGCCGCGCGGCAGGTAGAGCGCGAGGGTTCGCGTCTTCGCGATCTCTTCCCAGAACGAGCCTTCACGCCGCAACCTGAAGAAACAGACGCCCGGCTTCAGCGGGAGCGCCGTCGACGGGTGCCACTCGACCTCGGCTCGAACGCCGTGGCGCGCCTGCTTCACGACCTCGGCGATCTGACTCCACGCCGCGACCTTGAGGAGCTGCGGCACCTGCTCGCGAACGATCGATTCTGCGAGCTCGGATTTCACGGCAATGAACATCTCGTGGTTCACGAGACGCGCCTCGGGAATCCGCCCGAGGAAGACGCCGTCGTCGAGACGACGCTCGAGAGGCACTTCGACGTAGGTGGCAGCCGAGTCGATGAAAAGGAGCGAGAGGACCTTGGCGAAAATCTGTTCGAACAGCTCACCGAGCTCGTCGTAATTGAACCTGGGCAGCGCCGTAGGATCAGAGTCGGCCGCGAACGTAGAGAGTTGTCCGATTAATCGCGTTAGTACGATGTAGAGCTCTTCGGGGTGCGCCTGACGCGTATCGAGAAGGTGCGTGAGATGGGGAATTACGCCGTTTAAGGTGTGAAGAAGCCAAAAGCGGCGCGCGTCCGTGAAGTGAAATTCGATATTTCCCGTATTGCGCTGTTTCCGTGTCGCGGCGAGCTCGCGCTGACGGGCGGTGAGCGCCGCCAAGACCCGGTGAATGCCGCTCGTGAGAAACGGCGCGGCCGACGTTCGCAGAACCGACGGCACGAAGTTGTCGCGGATGATGACCTGGCCGCTCGCCTCGCGAACGAGCTGCGCGACGCGGAGAACCGAGATGTTCTCCTGACGTTCCGACCCGAAAAGCACGCGCAAATTGGGGATGGCGACGTCAACCTCTTGGTGCGCGCCGCCCGTGTTGAAGTCGGCGACGCTCTGCGAAACGCGCGCGAATCGCCGATGGCCCGCGGCCTCGCCCGGCGCGGCGACGTTGGCGCTGCCGCCCTCGTTGGCGAGGCCGATGAGCACGTCCAGGTGGGGCGCGTCGCTCGGGAAGAGCCCCTCGAAGGAGCGCGCCTCGGGGGGTGCAACATCCGATCTACCGCCGCACCGAACGAAGAGACCATCGGGCCAAATCGCCTCGAGGCGCTGCAGGCGAAACTGGCCCGATTGCAGCAGCCGTTCGTCGATTTCCAGGCCTAGAATGCCCCAATCGAAGCGCCGCACGGCGGCGATTCGATCGCGCAAAAGCAGCTCGTGATAGCTGTCTTGCGTTTGAAAATGGTGCTGGCTTACGAGGACGCCTTCGGCCCAAACCGGTTTACGAGACATAGACGAAGACCCGTGCAGGCGATGGGGAGCGCGACGCGTAACGCGCGCGGCTGACGCGGCGAACGCGAGAGACCGACGAGGACGCTTCCATAACCACTGTCAGGGGAGCATCCATGCCGCGTGCAAAGACTCATACACGAGGCAATGGCGCTGCGAAAGGCCGTGTCTGCGGCCGCGGAAGCGTCCTCCAAATGGGTGACGGGTCCGTCTGATGTTGCGCGCAATAGAAGTTCGCGCAAAAACGTCTGACAGTTACTTCCTGGCAACTCCCAGCTGTTTACGGGCACGCGCAACCCGTGCTGCCATCTCCGCGTGCAGTCGTTGCGCGCACGCGCGCTTAGCCAATGTATCGTGATGTCCCTCCGCACTGCGGCAGGGCCAAGAAAAAAGGGGACCGCTCATGGCGATGGATATGTTCTTGAAGCTCGACGACATCAAAGGCGAGTCGTCGGATACGGATTTCAAGGGGCTCATCGACGTCCTTTCGTGGACGTGGGGCGCGACGCAGTCGGGCTCTTCCCACGTGGGCGGCGGCACCGGCAGCGGCAAGGTCAAGGTCAGCGACCTCGTCATCACGAAGTACATTGACCGTTCGTCGCCGGTTCTCTTGGGGATGACGTGCGCCGGCACGCCCATCAAGAACGCCGTGATGACGATTCGTAAGGCGGGCGGCAAAGAGAAGGTGAAGTACCTCGTCATGACGATGACGCAGGCGATCGTCACGTCGATTCAGGTCGGCGGCGAAGGTGGCGGCGACCGCATCACCGAGACCATCAGCTTCAACTTCGCCACGGTGAAGTACGAGTACACGCCGCAGAAGGCGGACGGCTCCGCCGAGCCCGTCGTCACGACGGGTTGGAACATCGCCGGCAACAGCGCGCTCTGATTCCCGCAGAGAGCGCATTCGGCAGGCTCAAACGAGCCTGTTGAGTGCGCTCTCGCGCTTCGCCCCGTTTACGGGGGAGGCGCCTGCGTGCAGCGCTTCGCGTAGGGCGTCAGCTCGAAGTCGCCCGACCCCCAGACGTAGTCGCGAGGCGCGCACGTATCGCGCGTATCGTCGGCGGGCCAGTTGTTCAGATCCTGCTGAACCTGAAACGCCTGGTCGCTCGACACCGGTACCCGTGCCGTCGTCACCCGCGCAGGGACGACGTTGCTCAAGAAGTCTCGATTCAGCTCTTTGATCTTCTGCGTGCTCGTGCGAGCTACGCGCGCAATCAAACTCAGGCGCGTCCCGGGCTTCACGTTGAGCTCTGAAGCGCTCTCGGCGAGCGGCAACGTTTTTGCGAATCCGAGTCGCACGCGATTCTCGAAGACGAGCGCGTAAACTTCGATGGCGGGAACGTATTCGGCAGTCTCCTTCGGGAGAAGATCGCTTCGCCGCAAATCCCAAAAACCCGCCGTGCCGCCCACTTGCACAATGCGCTGGGCAACCGCGTAAGGGCCCATGTTGTAGGCCGCGAGCGTGAGATCCCACGCGCCGAGCTTGGCGTGGAGATCGGTCAAAAAGTGAATCGCCGCGTCGGTCGACTTCGCGGGGTTCAGTCGCTCGTCGACGTCTTCATCGTTCACCATCAACCCGTAGGCGCGCGCGGAGTCGGGCATGAATTGCCAAAGACCGCGCGCACCGACTGGCGAGGTCGCCTCTGGATTGCAATGGCTCTCTTGAAACGCAACAGCCTTCAGCCAGCCGGGCGCGTCGTACTTCTTCAGGGTCCCTTCGAAGAGATCGACGTACTTCGAGCAGCTAAAAAGCAACTGCTGCATGTCGGCGCGGCCGCGCGCATTCTTCATCACGTATTCGTAAAAGCCGAGCAGCGAGGGGTCGTCACGCACCGGCAGATTCTCCGGAATCGTCAAACGTTGCAGCCACGGCGCGGACAGCGGATTGCCTCCCGTTTGGGGGGCCGGCATGATCGCCCCCGCGTCGACGGGGCCGAGGAGCAGCGCGTTGCGCGCCCAGACGTCGCACTTGCTCGCGTCGGCGCGGCATTTGGCAATCATCCGGTCTTGCTGATCGATGAGCGCTCGCATCTCGGCGGTCTCGTGACCGACGTGGTGAACGGCCTCGGCGAGATAGGGCTCGTTTGCCGTCGGCGCTGCCGCAACGACAGCCGACGCGTCGGACGCGACAGACGCACGCCCGGCGTCGACAGTCTGCACTTTCAAGCCCGATGTCGAGCTCGCAACGACCAACGCGATGGTGCCGACGCCGAGCAGCGCCACGCCGCCGCCGACGAGATACAGCCACTTCGGTGGGCCGTTCGAGCGGCCTCGCGCGAGCCTCGTGGGGACGGGCCCGCTCGGCCGTCGTGCATGGCCACCGGTCTTGGGTTGATCACGCGGCGGGCGGGCCGTGTCGCGCTCTCGCTCGCGAACGATGCCACGCGCGGGCGTGCCCCCTTCGTCGCGGCGTACGGGGAAGCTCGACGGGCGAGCGTTCGCCGCGGGCAGCGGGTCGGTCGTCGGGCGCACGTTGGGCGTGCCCGCCGACATTCCCTTAAACCCCAAAAGCGAATTAGCCTGTTGCGCCGACGGCGCGGGTGGCGTGCCGGCCGCCTGCCCACCCGCGGCGGGGTCAGCCCCCGCTTTACCGAACGCGCGCAAATGCAAAACCGTCTTCAAGAGCAGCTTGGGCGCGGACGGCGCTTTCGACACCGGCTCGTGGTCGTGCACGTTGCGTGGCGGGGCGACGTTTGCCTGACCCACGCCGTGGCTCGCGATCGGCGCCGGCGACATCACGACGGGAGGCGCGGGGAGGCGCATCGGATCTTCCCCGCGGACCGAAGCCATCGTGGGGTAACGATTCGGCTCGATGATTCGCGGCTGCGGGCTCGGGCTCGGGCTCGGGCTCGGCACCCTGGGGGGCGGTGCCGGCATCGACGTTTCATTAAGTCCGATGAGCGGCGGGAATGCGATCGAGCTCGGGCCTGCGCCCCCGCGCGAATCGTTCAGGCTGGGCGGCCGCGGCATCGACACTGCGGGTGGAGCGGTATTCGTTGCGTGAGCCGCGTGCCAGAGCATTTGTTCGAGCTGCGTGACGGCGGCGACGAGCGGCGCGGGCGAATAGGCCGATTCACGCGATGCGCGATCGAGGTTATCGAGGTGCGAAACGATTCCGCCAAACGCATTGCCGCCACGCGATTGCGCAATTGCGCGCAACTCGCGAGCCTCTTGGCCGATAACGGGAACCTCGTGAGCTGCATGGGGACCACGCAATCGACCGAGCCATGCCGCAACGATGCCTCGCAGGTTTCGTACGAACGCGTCCTCCGCGCTCCCTTCTGGACGGGGCCCACCGCTCATGCGCCTATGTCTAGCATGAGAGGATACCTAGACAGCGTCCGCATCCTTGGCGAGGCTGGTCGCGATGCTTGATCTTCCGTCCCTCCTCCAGCCCGTCACGGCAGCCGCGCCCGCGGGGCCGAATCTCGAAGACAGCGACGCCTTTCAAGAGCTCGAACGCGCGCTCCTGGGCAAACCGGAGCAGCAGTTCGGCGATACCGTGATACCGGCCGAAGAGCCCGAGTGGCGTGTGGTCGTCGAGAAGGCTTCGGCGCTCCTCATGGCGAGCAAAGACTTGCGTGTCGCGACGCATCTCGTGCGGGCGCTCGTCGCCATTCACGGCTTTGCGGGCTTCGCCGAAGGGCTCGCGCTTCTGCGCGGGCTCGTCGAAACGTATTGGTCTGTCGTGCACCCGCAGTTCGACGACGGGGACGACGACCCCATCGCGCGCGTATCGGCCATTTGGGCGCTCACCCATCGCGATCTTCTCACGGCGCTCCGCACCGCCCCCATGGTCCAGGCACGCGGCTTCGGAGCGATAAGCTTGCGCGCCCTCACGGCTGCGCCC
>JANXMC010000217.1 GCA_025354825.1 Myxococcales bacterium | reverse complement strand
TTGCGCCGGATAGCCCGGGTGGCCCTGGTCGACGTTGACGACCTTCAGCTCGAAGTCGACGGGGGCGCGCTTTTGAAGCGACCGAAGCAGGTGGAGCAGCGTGTAGCTGTCTTTGCCTCCGCTGACGGCGACCATGATGCGGTCGCCATCGGCGATCATTCCGAAATCGGAGATGGCGCGCCCCATCCCACGAGAAAGCTTCTTTTCAAGTGCTTCGAACGGCTCCATAGGCGGGCGCTGTCGTAGCACGCTTCGTTCGCGTCAGCCCGAGGTGCGCTCGAGGAGCGCGAGGTACGTGAGGATGCCGTGGCCGGTCGCGCCCTTGGGCGACCAACCGGCGGCGCGATCCGCGAAGGCGGGGCCAGCGATGTCGGCGTGGACCCAGTTCTTCGTGTCGCCGATGAACTCGCGGAGGAAGAGCGCCGCGGTGATTGAGCCGCCATAGCGATCGCCCGTCTGCTTCACGTCGGCGATGTCGCTCTTGATCTGCTCGCGGAGATCCTCGAGGAGCGGCATGCGCCACATCGATTCGCCGGCCGACTTCACGGCCGTCGCGAACTCGTTCGCGGTCTCGTCGTTGGTTGCGTAGAAGCCGCTGCATCCCGTGCCGAGGGCGACGACGCAGGCGCCGGTGAGCGTCGCGTTGTCGATGAGGAGATCGGGCTTGAGGTCGCGCGCATACGCAAGCGCATCGGCGAGGAGCAGCCGACCTTCGGCGTCGGTGTTGATGATCTCGACCGTTCTGCCGTCGAGAGAGCCCCACACGTCGCCGGGGCGGTAGGCCTTGCCGTCGGGCATGTTCTCGGCGCACGCCATGATCGCGTGGACTTCGACGTCGGGTTTTACAGCGGCAATGGCGGCCATGAGGCCGACCATATTGCCGGCGCCCGACATATCGGCCTTCATTTCGCCCATACCGGCGGCCGGCTTGATGCTGATGCCCCCGGTGTCGAACGTGATGCCTTTGCCGACGAACACGACGCGCCGCTTCGCCTTGGCAGACCCGTTGGGCGTGTAGGTCATGTGGACGAAGCGCGGCTCGTTCTCGCTCCCTTGCCCCACGGCCTGAATCAGCTTCATGCCGCGGCGGATGATCTCTTTGAACTCGAACACCTTGATCTTGATGCCCGTGCCTTTGACGGCGCTCACGGCGGCGTTCGCGAGGGCGGCGGGCGTCATGACGTTCGGCGGCTCGTTGCCGAGGTCGCGCGTGATGTTGATCGCCGCGCCGACGCGCTGGCCGAGGTCGAGACCGCGCTTCGCCTTTGCGTCGAGCTTGCTCGACGTCGCGATGGTGACCTTGTCGAGTGAGACCTTCGGTTTGCGATCGCCCGTGAGGTATTTCGTGAAGCGGTAGGCGCCGAGCTCGAGCCCTTCGGCGACGGGGCGGAGGCGCGCGGCGACCGCTTCGGGGACGACGAGCGTGAGCGAGGCGGCCTTGTCCGAGTTGGCCGAGCGCGCGGCCTTGGCGGCGAAGTTGCGGAGGTCGGTGTCGCTCACGGAGCCAGCGTCGCCGAGGCCCATGACGACGAAACGCGTGGCCTTCACGAGACCGAGCGTGGAGAGGCCGAGGGTCTGATCGCGCTTACCGGTGAACTCCTCGCGGGCGACGGCTTTGCCGAGGGCGCCGTTGAGGAGCGCGTCGAACGCCTCGAAATCGGCGCCGAAGCCGGCAGCCGCGCCCGGGCGTTTGGACTTGGCGGACGCCCCCGCGCCTCGCGGAGTTGCGCTCGATGCGGAGACGGCGAACACGCCGAGCACGATGAGATCGGCCGCGAGCGCTTGGGGCTGCGAGGACCGGGCGGTGATTTGCAGGGGCATCGAAGAGGGCTCCCAGACAGAGGCTTCCGGCGGTGACCTTCACCGCCCGAGCTCGAAAAACGCCTCGTTATATGCCAGAGCGGCCCCATCGAACACAAGCTCGCGGCGGAAATCACGCACGCCGCGGTGCGGCTCGGGTCGGCGTTGGGGGGGCGAATCGCGCGCGGATCTCGCGTCGGGATGCCCTCTGCCACTAGACTCGCCGCCATGCGTCTCGGACCGGCCTTGGCACTTCGACCGCGATTGCGACTCTGCCAGCAGCTCGCGGCGGCCCTGGCGCTCGCGGGGGGGACGGCGCTTGGCGCATCGTCGCTCACAGGCTGCTCCGAGCCGAAAGTATCGCTGGCGTCGGGCGCGCGCGAATACGTGGCCAGCGACTATCCCGTCGTGTTGAAGCGCTGGACACGCACCGAGAACCTCATCGCCCTGGCCGAGATCGACAACCTGCTCACGGTCACGGCGACCTTCGAGTCGTGGGACTTTCGCTGGGCGTACGTCGTTCGCTACGCCCAGGACTACCGGCTCACGATCGATCAGCGGCGCGCCCTGCTCGAGCAGACGCTCGGCGATACCCAGGACGCGCACCACTTTTACATCGCGCTCTACGGCAACAACCGCCGGCAGACCGATCTCACGAAGCCGAACAGCGCGTGGATCGTGCGGCTCATCGACGATCAGGGGAACGAGACGGCGCCGCAGAAGATCGAGCTGATTGCGAAGCCGAGCACCCTCGAGCAGACGTACTTCCCGTACACGACGATCTGGCGTCACGCGTTTCGCATCACGTTTCCGCGGACGGCGGGCGATGGGCACTCGACGATCGCGCAGGACGCGAAGTGGTTCGGGCTGCGTTTTGCGGGCGCCGAAGGGAACGAGGAGCTCCGTTGGGAGATCGACTCGCCCGAGGGGCAGCGCGCGGCGTTCGGCGAGGGCGTGAACGTTCGATCGTTCTGAGGCGAGTGCGTAGGGCTACGCCTGCGCGAACGCTTCGATCAGCTGCGGCCACCGCGCGACCATCGCTTTAACGAGAGCGCGGTCGGCGAAGAGCGCGAGGGCGCCGGACGCGCCTGCGCGGAGCGTGACCTCGCAAACGCGATCGCCGAGAGCCTCGGACGCGAAGGCGAGATCGCCGGAGCGGAGGACGCGGGCGAGGTGACCTTCGCGAACGAGCTCGATGTCGCCGAGGCCCACGACGAGAACGCCCGGCGCAATGGCGCCCTCTTCCGCAATGACCTCGCCGGCGAGGTAGGCGCGCGCGTGCATTCGCTTCATCACCTCGTTGCGAAGGTGAACGCCGAGCGCGTCGCCGAAGGGGCCGAGGGCCGCGCCGACGAGCGCCTGCACCTTGTCGGCGGATTTGCGCAGCTCGTCTTCGACCCAAGGGCAGTCGCGGAACGCGTCGTCGACGGCAGCGTCGAGCCACGTTGCGACGACGGCGCGATCCGACGCGCAGACGAAGTGCATGGGGATCGGCGCGTCGACCGTGCCGCGGCTTCGAAGGACCGAGCCCGCCGTGAGCCTCGTGACGGACGCTTCGGCGAAGGTGGACGACACGTCGAGGGCGCCCGACACGACGAGGGCCACGGCGAAGCCCGAGAGCTCGTCGCCGCGTACCAGGACGCGCGTGATCGCCGCACGCGCGAAGGCGTGGCGTGCATCGTCGGGCAGGTCGGAGAACTCGGCGGTCGCTTCGAGGTCGACCTCCATGTCAGGCAGCGTGATGCGCGACGACGCCGCGGGCGGTACACGCGAATCGGAGTGGAGAGCCGCGAGGGGCGGCGCGCTCGTGACGACCTCGTCGGACTCGAACGGCTCGGGGCGCTCGGAGAGCGTGCGTGGCGCTGGCGGCGGGAGCGAAACGGGCGCGGTCGAATCGGCCCACGGATCGAGCTCGGGGTCACGAAGCCGTTCGGCGTTGGGGAACGAAGGCGCTCGATGCTGCGTGAGCGGAGACTCGAGGGCGGCGACGACTTTCGCGACGCGTCCGCTGGCAGGGCGCGTCGGCGTCTCTTCCTCGAATGCGGCGAGCGTTGCCGAAGCGGGTGGGCGCGACGTGATCGCCGGTGCGGCAGGCGCGACCGACTGAACGGCGGACGTCGGGCGACGCTCGGCGAGCTCGGCGAGATCGGCGGCGGCGCGCGCCAGGTAGAGCGCGCGATCGTCGGCCAAATCGTCGCCCGCAGCTTGGGCCGCGCGACGGAGCCAGACGATGGCGTCGAGGTGCTCATGACGCTTCCACAGCGTCACCGCGGTGCGTAAAGCCCACGCGACGTCTTCGCTGTCGGCGTCATCGACCGGCGGAAACGTGTCGAGCGTCCCCGTGCTGCTCTTCGAGCCGGGGGATGGGTTCTGCCCGTGCTTGGCCATGCGATCGTTCCCTGCGCGGCGAGTGCCTGCCGCCCGTGAAGGTAAACCACAACCGGCGCCCGATGCGACACCCAGACGCGGCCTAAGCGCAGAGAAAAGCAGGCTATCGGGTGCGGAGTCGCGGCCTCAGGCCGGCGTGTCATCGCGAGGAAACAAAACGGTACGAGGGAGACGAAAAGAACGAGTGGAAAACCCCTCAGCGAGCCTTTGCGCGAGAGGCGCGGACGCGGCGTTCGGACTCACGCGCTTCGGGGACGCCGATGGCGTGGGGGAGCTCGGTGGGCTTTCGACGAGCGAGCCAGCCGATGAGCGTGAGACCCGCCGTGCGCGTGCCCTCGGGCATGTCGACGTCGCAAAGGAGACGCGTGATGTCCCCGATAAGCCTCGTTCGCTCGAATTCGTCCGCCACTCGACAACCTCCAAATAGGGGACCGGCGCAAGGGATAGCGCCTGTCAAGAGAACCGTCCTCCCGCTTAACGCTCCAAAACAACTCGCGCCAGTCTTTGAGGAACGGGCGCGAAGTTAATTTGACGCAACAGCACAAGGTAGCGCCAAACCAAGCCCGGTCCACCGGGCGAAAACGACACGATTCTCACATCGTGGAGATCAACACCTCGCGGTCCTTCGCGCCGTTTGACGGGCCCACGATTCCGCGTCTTTCCATCGTCTCGACGATGCGCGCGGCTCGGTTGTAACCGAGCCCAAGCTTGCGTTGCAGCCACGACGTGGAACAGCGCCGCGTGTCGGCGACGATGCGTACGGCGTCGTCGTACATCGCGTCCTGCTCGGCATCTTCCTCGGGGGCTTCGCCGTCTTCGTCCGTCGGCTTGAGAATGTTCTCGTCGTAGACCGGCTCGCCCTGCGCGCGCAGGAAGTCGGTCACGAGCTGCACCTCGCCTTCGCTGACCCACGGGCACTGGACACGACGCGTTTCGTTCGTGCCATTCAGCTTGATGAGCATGTCGCCGTTGCCGAGGAGGTGCTCGGCGCCTTGCTCGTCCAAGATGGTTCGCGAGTCGACTTTCTGCGCGACCCGAAACGCGATCCGCGTGGGGAAGTTTGCTTTGATCATGCCGGTGATGACGTCGACGCTTGGGCGCTGCGTCGCGAGAATGACGTGCATTCCGGCGGCGCGAGCCTTCTGCGCGAGCCGCGCGACGCAGGCCTCGACCTCTTTCCCTTGCTGCATCATGAGGTCGGCGAACTCGTCGACGACGATGACGATGAATGGGATTTTCTCGGGCAGGGGTTGCGTGCCGACCTCTCCTTCGCCGGGCTTGACGGCGTCGATGAAGCCGTTCGGATCCTTGGCGAGCACCACCTTCGGCGCAGGGTTTTTGATCTCGCCGGCGAGCACGCGCTGCACCCAGCCGTTGTACGTGCCGATGTTCTTCGTGCCTGCGTCGGCGAAGAGCTGGTAGCGGCGCTCCATCTCGTTCACGGCCCATTTGAGCGCCGTGGCGGCCTGCTTCATGTCGGTGACGACCGGCAGGAGCATGTGAGGAATGCGATCGAAGGGCGCGAGCTCGACGACCTTCGGATCGATCATGAGCATGCGCAAGTCGTCGGGCGACCTGCGATAGAGCAGCGACGTGAGCATTACGTTGAGCCCGACGCTCTTACCGGCGCCTGTCGCGCCGGCGACGATGACGTGGGGCATGCTCGCGAGATCTGCGTAGACGGGGTTGCCGACGATGTCGCGCCCGAGGACGACGGGGAGCGAGACATCGAGCGTTTGGAAGCGGCGGTCTTCGCAAAGGTCGCGAAGGTTCACGGCGATGCGGCGCTCGTTCGGCAGCTCGAAGCCGATGCGGTTTTTTCCAGGGATTGGCGCGACGATGCGGACTTTCTTGGCGAGAGCCAACGCCAGATCGTCGGCCAGAGACGCGACCTTCGAGACCTTCGTTCCAGCGGCGGGCGAGACCTCGTAGGTCGTCACCGTCGGGCCGGGGAGAATGTCTTCGACTTTGCCCGACACGCCGTAGTCCGCGAGGGTTTTGACGAGCAGCTCGGCGTTCTTGAAAAGGACTTCTTTGTCGATCGCGAGGCTCGGATCGATCTTCGCGGGGACGAGAAAGTCGATGGGCGGGAACTTGAACGCGGCGCGGGGCGCTTCGATGTCGGCGCGACGGAAGACGCCCTTCGGTTTGTCGGCGGCCTTCTCCAGACGAGGAGCCAGAGCCGGGGTTGACATGACAACCGGTGGCTCGCGGACGACGGGCGAGACTGGACTCGGCGTTGCCGACAACGTGGCTGCGGCAGGCGGCGGGAGCGCCGACAGCGCGCGAACCGGCGGCGGCGTGACGACGCGCGCGAGCGGTGGCGGTGGCGGTGGCGGTGGCGGTGGCGATTCGACGACCTCGTCGACCTCGCGCGCAAGCGCCGCGGACGTGTCGACGATCGTGGGGAACGATGCCTCTTTCGGCTCGCGCGTGCGGCGTTTCGATTCGCGCGGTGCCGGCGCGGCGACCGGCGCGGGGCTCGCGTCGTAGGCGCTCGAAAGCGGATCGTCGCCGTCGTCGTTCGACGATGCGTCGTCGCTGTCGTCGTCGTCGCGGCTGTCGTCGTCGCCGCTCGAATCGTCATCGCTCGCGACGTCGATGAAGCTCGGCGGCGGCGTGAGGAGGCGGTCTTTCTTTTTTCGCGCGCGACGCTTCGGCGGAGGCGCGGGCGTCGACTCGACGACGGACGTGAGCGCATCGCCCACGGAGAACGCGTCGGGCTCGGCCGGCGGGAGCGTGTATGCCGCGCGCGGGAGCGAGTAGGCGCGGAGGGCCTCGGTCGCGACGCTGATGGCCGGGGTCATCTCGATGCGCGGAAGGTTCGCGATGCGCGCGGCGTCCTTGTTTCCGCGCTCGATCTCGCGCGCGGTTCGCCACGCATCGGAGATGTTTCGTGCGCTGCCGACGATGAACGCGGCGCCGTTGGTGCCTACGAACGCGAGCAGCCGCATGAGCGCAATGAACGAGAACGACGCGCGCCCGATGAGGATCAGCCCCAGGCACGCGAAGCCGACGAGGAAGGATCCGATGGTCGAGAAGAGCGAACGCGCGAGCTCGCCGAAAAGCTCGCCCACGAGCCCCGCCGCGACGTGGTGGCCGAAGGCGACGTGCCCCGCCCAGCCGACCTGCACCATCGCCGAGACGACGACGAAGATGAGAACGTCGCCCGCGAGGCGGGCGGGGGTCGCTTCGCTTCGATGGCCGCGCACGAGGGGAATTCCGAGCATCGCGAGCTCGAACGGGATCGCCCAGCTGACGACGCCGATGACCATGACGAAGGCGCGGGCGCAGGCCTCGCCGACGGGGCCGACCCAGTTGGCGCCGACGATGGGCGCAAGCGAGGGGACGACTGCATCGCCCGCTTCGCCTGCTGCCGCGGAAAGCGCGGCACCGGCTGGCTCGCCCGCATACGACGCGAGGGCGAGCAGCAGGAAGACCGCGGC
>JANXMC010000334.1 GCA_025354825.1 Myxococcales bacterium | reverse complement strand
CTCGTTGGAACGTCGAGACTTGCTTGGTCCTGGCTGCGCATGAGGAGCATCCGAATCACAAACGACCACCGCCCAAGAAGTCTCTCCTTCAGCTCGTGGCTGCGCGAGACGGCTACCTTGAACGCAGAGGTCGGTACCAGGAGGAGGTCGCACCGTTCGTGGGCGCGCACCGTCGCCGGCTCCCCCAAATCATCGATACAAGCGATGTCGCCGAAGACCTCCCCCACGCCCAGCAACCCAAGAAGCACGTCGTCGCCGTCGCGGCCCGTCAGAGTCGCGCGAACGGACCCTCGAACGATCGCGTAGACCCCGGGCCCGGCATCGCCGGGAGAGCAAAGACACTGGTTGCGCCCGGCCGAGCGTTGTATCGCCACGCGCGCGAGGTCTCGCGTGACCTCGCCGTCGAGACCATGGAAAAGCGGAATCGTGGCGAGCTCCGCTGCGAGGTTTACCGTGTCGCTGCGATAGGAGGTACGGACAGGCATCGAGTACAATCTCACCGACACGCGAGAAGCGTAGGTCACAGATCATGCGATCAAGCTCGGCGCCAGGCGCGCCGAACGAGGAGATCCCGCTTTGCATCCGTCGTTGCCATGACACTTCACCCCCCGAAGGCGGCTTTCGCGCTCAGCTGGAGGATTATGGGCAGCTTTAGAGATGGGTATTTCGACGTCATCACCCGCACCACGTCGTCGCCGGAATGGCCGGCACTGACCGCGGCCTTGAAGTCATCTATGTACTGAATCGTCGCGCCGAGGTTGGCCGGATCGTCTGGCCGGGACGAGTCCCGATGCCCGGAGACAACTGTTTTCGCGCCGAGCGCCTGGAGCGTCTTCAGGTTCGCCGTCCAGGCGTCCCACTG
Source organism: Myxococcales bacterium (assembly GCA_025354825.1). Classification (GTDB taxonomy): domain Bacteria; phylum Myxococcota_A; class Polyangia; order Polyangiales; family Polyangiaceae; genus JANXMC01. The sequence continues at coordinate 10,210 of JANXMC010000334.1, read as the reverse complement.
GGGAGGCTTCGTGTCGGCGAGCCAAACGTGGGTGCCGTTGTAGCTGGTGTCGCCCGTGATGAGCGCCCCCAGATCGGGCACAAACACGCATACTTCGTTCGCAATATCGCCCTCCGCCGGACCGAGCAGCCGTAGTGGATGCCCCTCCAGGTCAAGGGTGGGCAGATCGTAAGCAGTCGCGTCTACTTGGGTATCGGTTAGATCGGTCCCATAGATGGTCTTCCAGTAGTCGTGCTTCGCCTGCCACGTCGACTTCATCTCTGCTGCCACGCTGGGGTGGGCGAGGATTCGAATGTCAGGAAACGCGGCGCGAAGCGCGGCGAGCCCGAAGTGATGGTCTGGATGCGCGTGAGTAATGTACACGGCCGACAGGTGGCGGCCGGAAGCCTGAATCATGGCGACGAGCTTTTGCGCGTCACTGGTAATGAACTGCGCATCGATGAGCACCGCATCCTTCTGACCGAGGATGAGCGTCGACGTGACGTCGTTGCTCGCTTCGCTCGATACGAAGACTTGGAGTGCCAGCGCGCCTGACGACGTCCGCGTCGTAGAGTTCGTGCTACACGCTGCGACCGTCATAGAAAATGCCAACGAAGCGAACAGTTTAGTCATTGGAACGGTCCTCCGGCCGGTGATCTGCACCTTAGCTGGGAGCCATTCGATTGATTAGGCTCCGCTTAGACGAACACCGTTTCCTGGAGAGAACAACGCTTGGCGACCTCGCTCGATGAACTCGTATCGCTCGTAGTCTTTGCGCGCGTTGTCGAGGCGCGATCTTTCACGGGCGCCGCGGCTGCCCTGCGCGTTTCCAAGTCGGTCGTGAGCAAGCGGGTCTCGGCGCTCGAGGTCCGCCTCTCTACCCGGTTGCTCCACCGCACCACTCGCCAGCTTTCGCTGACGCCGGAGGGCGGGCGGCTTTATGAGCACTGCCTACGGATGCTCCGCGCCGCCGATGATGCTGCGGACGTCGCGGAGTCGGAAAGCGACGAGCCGCGCGGCTTACTCCGCGTAAATAGCCCTACAACGTTTTCCGACCTGTACATGGGAGACGCGGTCGCCGCGTTCGTGCGTCGTTACCCTTCCGTACGCGTCGAGCTCTCTGCCAAGAACACGATTATCGACCTCATCGTCGAGCAGATCGACGTCGCGATCCGGATCACCCCGAAGCTAGAGGGCTCGAGTCTGATCGCGCGGCGGCTCACGACAACGGCAAAGCTCGTCTGCGCATCTCCCGGATACCTGCGCGAAAGGGGGACGCCCGAGACGCCCGCTGCGCTCAGCCAGCACTCCTGCCTTCGCTTCTCCCAGCTTCCAGCGGAGGTGGAGTGGCGCTTCCGCCGTGGGACCTCGTACGTGACAGCTACCGTCTCGGGACCGATCGTCGCCGACAACTCTGAGGCGCTGCGTCGCGCGGCGCTCGAGGGCGCAGGCCTAATCGTCCTTCCTGTCTATTACGCTGCTGCTGACATCTCCGCGGGGCGTCTCGTTCCCGTTCTTACGGACTACAAGCTCGATACGCTTGGCATCTTCGCGGTTTACTCTCCCGGGCGTTTCGTACCGCGGAAGGTGCGCGCGTTCGTCGACTTCATGTCGGCGCGATTCCGTGCGGCGCGGTGGAGCACGACGCCGACGGCACGCCCGCTAACGGCCATACCAATTTGAGCGAGGCGCCAGGCGAGACGGGCAGGGTCTGCGCGCTCCTCGAACGACCGATCGCGCGGCACGCGGAGGGCTTCGATGGGCGGCCCGCTCCCCGAGGTACGGATCTCCTCGGACGAGGACCCATACGGTACGCGGTACATATCTGGGGATGGCAAGGTTAACCAGAGCCATCTGTCGCTGCAAGAACAACGCACTCAGTCTCGTGTTTCGAAAAAGCTGTCGCGAATAAAATTCGGCCCCCAACCGTGTGACGCAACACGAGCGCTCTAGGAAACACGCTCGTTCAGGGTTGTTGCGTGCCCCTTGGTTTGCACGGGTCACCGCAATGAGCACTGGCCGGCATGGAGCGCATGTTGATGTGTGCGGCCCCGTTAATCTATAAAGCGCAGAACCATTTCCCGTACCGTTTTTGGCGTGAAGGGCTTCTCGATTCGCTCGTTTCCCACCTGGTCGAGGAACTCGGCCGCGGCGGGTGTGAACGCACCCCCGGTGGCGAAGACGATGCGACCCGCATCCTCGGGGGAACGCCGCCGAAGCTCTTCGTAGAAGTCCATCCCCGTCATCTGCGGCATCATCAAGTCGGAGAAGATCACATCGAAGCGCTTCCCTGACGCGAGGATTTCGAGCGCATCCTTCGCACTCGTGACGACGCGCACGTCGTGTTCGCGAAGGATCCGACTCAACACCATGCCGACGGCGGGTTCGTCATCGACGACCAGAACGTTCGCGCGTCGGCCCATCGCAGGGGAGACCGAGACCCCATCGGTCCCTGGCAGCTTTTGAACGCGGGCCGCGGGAAGCACTACCCGGAATGACGTTCCGCGCCCCTCCGCGCTGCTCACCGAGATCTCGCCATCCATTCCGGTGACGATATTGTGGCAGATCGAAAGACCGAGCCCGGTCCCCACCCCCACCCCCTTGGTGGTGAAAAACGGCTCGAAGATGCGTGCACGGATCGCTTCGGGAATCCCAGGCCCTGTGTCGCGGATCTCGACCACCGCGCGCCCCTGGGTGTCTGTCGACGTCACGATGCGGATCTCGTTGCCCTCGGCGTTTCCCTCTGGGATGGCCTGAGCGGCGTTGACGAGCAGGTTGATGAACACCTGACCCAACCGCGCGTCGTCCGCCTCGATGAGGGGCGTCTCCCCGTAGTCTTTGACGAGCCTTGCCCGATGGCGAATCTCGTTGAACGACATGTTGATAGCAAGCTCCAGGGTGGGCTTCACATCCATCACCCCGCGGCGTTCTTCCTCTGCCCGCGAGAACGTCTTCAGGCCGCGCACAATCTTTCTGACGCGCTCCGCGCCCTCGCGAGCTTCGAGGACCATCTCTTCAAGGTCCTTCATCCTGGCAGACGGGGACCCGCCCGAAAGCGTGCGAATCTCTTCAACCACCAAATCGAGATTGGCCGTCACATAGGCGAGGGGGTTGTTGATCTCGTGGGCCGCGCCCGCCGCCAGCGTCCCAACGGACGCCATACGATCGGCCACGACAAGCCGCTTTTCGAGCGTGGCCTTCGACTCTTCCGCCGCCTTTGCGTCAGTGACATCGCGACCGATGCAGTAGATGAGTTTTTCGGCGAGAAGAGGAACAGCGGTCCACTCGAGCCATCGGTATTCGCCGTTCTTGGTTCGATACCTATTTTGGAAGCGAGAAACGTTCGCGCCCGAAGCCAGCGTACTACCTGCGGCGATGGTGCGCTCCAGGTCATCCGGGTGGACAAAGTCCAGGGATGGGCAGGCCGTAAGCTCCTCCGACGTCCATCCCAGCGTCGATGACCACGAAGGGTTCACTCGACGAAAGTGGCCATCGAAGCTGGCCACGCCGATAAGATCGGCGCTCAGTGCAAAGAGCTGGTCTCGCTCCTCTTCGATGCGCCTCCGATTCTCTTCTTCCTCCGCGAGCTTCTTTCTTGCGCTGTCATCACGAGTGACATTCGCAAAACCGAGGAGAACGCCTCCTTCGCCTTTCAGGGCGGTGATGAGCACGTCCGCCCAAAACCTGGAGCCATCCTTACGCAGGCGCCAACCCTCCTCGTGGTAGGAGCCGGTTCGAGCGGCGATTTCCAGGTCCCTAGCCGGCTTCCCCACGGCCAAGTCTTCGGGAGGATAGAACCGCGAGAAATGCTCGCCGATGATCTCCGCCGGCTCATAGAGCTTGATGCTCGTCGCCCCGTCATTCCACGTTGTGATTCGCCCCTCAGGATCGAGCATGAGAATCGCGTAACCTTGGACGCTTCGAACAAGCAGCTCGTACTTTTCCAGGTTCCTTTCTTCCGCGCGCTTTTGGTCGTCGATGTCCGTGCATGTGCCGAACCACTTGACGATCTCGCCAGCCGGATTCCTAACTGGTCGGGCTCGTCCGAGGTGCCAGCGATACTGACCATCCGCCGCACGCTTAAATCGGTAATGAACCTCGTAGTCGTCGCCGGTCCGCACCGCCTCAGACCATGCGTCCACACAGTTTTGGAGATCGTCGGGGTGCAACACCGGCTCCCATCCCCAACCTCTCGTTTGCTCCAGCGTCATGCCTGTGTAGTCGAACCACCGCTGGTTGTAGTAATCGGGCTCGCCATTCGGCTCGGAAGTCCAGACGATCTGTGGGATCGTCTCGACGAGCAGCCGGAAATGTTGTTCGCCGCGACGCACCTGCTCGCTGAGGACGTGTTGGCTGATGTCCTCCCCCACCATCAGGCCCTCTTCGACGTGCTCGTGCTCGTCGCGAACGGGTACAAGCTGAACGCGGAAGGGGCGACCCGCGCGTTCGATCACCGTGTCCGCGCTGGTGCCATCGAACACGGCGGCGTAGGACGGGAGGAGGCTTTCGGTGGCGTACTCGGCAACCGGCCGACCCTCGATCTGGGCTGGCGTGAACCCCGCAGCCGCCAACCCACCGCCGTCTGCGAGCGTGAAATGGAGAGAACGGTCGAACATCAACACGACCGCGGATGGGAGATGGCTCGCAAGAGTCCGGTAGCGTCGTTCGCTCGCTCGGAGCTCCTTTTCAACCTTCCGCTGCTCCGTGATGTCACGGAAGATCGCGACCCCACCCACGACCTTTCCTGCCGGGTTGAGTAGGGGGCGTGCTGTGCAATTGAGGAGGCACGCGTCACCCTCGCGCGTTATCACGAACTCCTGGTTGGTGACCTGCTCCCCGCGGATCGCGCGTGGGAGCGGACGTTCCTCTCTCGGGAGTGGGGTGACGCCATCGGCGCTGAACACTCCGGCTCGATCCATCCAGGACCCAACATGCTCTTGGAGAATCGCCGAACCGAGGATTCGTTCGGCCGCGGCGTTGCAGAACAGCGGGTTTCCGTCGAGATCCACCACAAGAGCTCCCTCGCCAATGCCGTCGAAGAGCTGCCGGAGCATTGGGTCGGCCTGGCGCAGGAAGTCGAGCATGTGCCGAGTATAGGCGTCCCATGCTGGCCCCCCCGACGGATCGACGCCATTCAGAGGACCTCGCAAGAACCCGTATCTCGGAAAGCCCTTCGGTCCGCGCGACGTGCGGAACGTTCTCGGCTCGATGCGTCCCGATGCAGCGTCGGAAACCTCTGGCGTCCGGCGGCGCCACGACGGACGCGACCTATCAGCGCACGCTCCCGGCCGACGTCGACTTTTTGCGCGCGCGGCCAGTCGCTTTTCGGACGTGCGCTAGGTCGTGCCGTCCGGCTAGAAAGGGATACGTCGTATGCTGAGCGTCCTTGACGCGTACGTGAGAACCTGAGCCTCGGATGAAGATGAACGGACCGCGAAATTCCCCCGTCCAAGTGCTCGCCGGCGGAGGCGAGCTGGGTGCGCTCATGCGCGCGACCGACTGGGCAAGCACCCCCCTTGGACCCGTCGAAGGATGGCCCCAGAGCTTGCGCACGGCCGTCAGCATTCTCCTGGATTCCCGCTTCGGGATGTACATCGCGTGGGGGCCGGAATACGCGCAGATTTACAACGATTCCTACCGACCGATCCTTGGCTCCTCGAAGCACCCTGCGGCGCTGGGCAACCGCGCCTCGACCACGTTTGCCGAGAGCTGGGACATCATCGGCCCGATGTTCGAGGACGTGCGTCGCGGCAACGCGACGGGGTCCGAAGATTGGATGTTGCCGCTCGACCGGCACGGGTTCCTCGAGGAGTGTTTCTTCACGTTCTCGTACAGCCCGATCCGGGACGAGAGCGGCGGCGTCGGCGGAGTCCACGTCACCGTCACCGAAACGACCCCCGGGGTCCTCAGCGCACGTCGCCTGCGAGCGCTCCACGAGCTTGGCCGGAGTGCGCTCGGCAAGCGCACCGCCGCAGAGGCCTGCACCGTCGCCGCCGCTGCGCTCACGGACGCATCGGCAGACATCCCCTTCGCGCTCTTCTACACTCTCTCGGACGACGGCCTGAGCGCGCGCCTGGCGGGCTGCGTCGGCGTGACCGCGGGCGATCCGGCGGCTCCCCTCGTCGTGCCGCTGGAGGCCGCTGGAGGGTGGCCGCTCGGCGATGTCCTCCGCGCTCGCCAGGCCCAGGTCGTCGAGCGGATGCCGGAGGCGTTCGGCGCCATCTCCAGCCGAGCGTGGCCCGAACGCGTTCTGAACGCGGCTGTCGTCCCCATTCGCCGCGGCAACGACGGGCCTATCTACGGACTCTTGGTAGCTGGCATCAGTCCGCGGCTCCGGCTCGACGCGGATTACGAGCGCTTCCTGGGCTCTGTCGCAGCGCATGTCGCGTTCGCGATCGCCGAGTCGCTCGCGTTCGAGGAGGAGCAGCGCCTCGTGAACGCGGAGCGGCAGCGTCTCTATGCGCACTTCCAGCAGGCACCCTTTGCCGTGGCGGTGCTGAGAGGGACAGACCTCGTCGTCGAGCTTGCAAACTCCGCGGCGCTTGCGGTGTGGGGCAAGACGGCGGCGATGATCGGTCAACCGATCCTGGAAGGCTTTCCCGAGCTCGTGGGCCAGCCGTTTGTCGACTATCTAAGAGACGTCATGCGCACCGGCATTGCCCATGAGGGCAAGGGAGCCCTCGCCCGCATGCCGCGTGGGCCCAATGGCGAGCTGGTGGAGGTCTACTTCAACTTCGTCTACTCGCCGCTCAGGGGCGGGGCCGGTGCGGTCGAAGGAGTGCTCGTCGCCGGGTTCGAGGTTACTGCCGAAGTCCGTGCGCGGCGTGAGATCGAGGAAGCCCAGCGACTCTTCAAGTCTGTCGTGGACAATGTACCGGAGCTCGCGTGGGCGGCGCGGCCGGACGGTTACATCGATTTCTACAATCAGCGTTGGTACGATTATACGGGAACGACGCCGGAGGAGATGGCGGGCTGGGGCTGGCGTGCCGTCCACGATCCGGCGCTGCTCGACTCCGTGATGGCCCACTGGCAAAAGTCGCTCGAGCAGGGAATCCCATTCGAGATGGAGTTTCCGATTCGCGGCGCCGACGGAAGATTTCAGTGGTTCCTCACGCGCGTGCGCCCCCTCCGCGATGCCGAGGGTACGATTGTGAGATGGTTTGGAACCAACACCAACATTGACGAGCGCGTCCAACTGCTCGCAAGCGAGAAGGCGGCGCGGGAAGAGGCCGAGCGCAGCAACCGCGCGAAGGACGAGTTCGTCGCCATCGTGAGCCACGAGCTGCGCAACCCTCTGAACGCCATCCTCGGCTGGACGCGCCTCCTCCGGTCGGGGTCGCTGCCTACCAACCGCGCGGAGAGAGCTCTCGAGACGATCGAGCGCAACGCCATCACCCAGGCGCAGCTGATCGACGACCTGCTCGACGTGGCGCGCATCGCGTCCGGAAAGCTTCCGCTCGAAGTGCAGAGCGTCCGGCTCGCGCGCGTGGTCGAGGCCGCGCTCGACTCGGCCCGACCGGCCATCGAGGCCAAGGGCCTCAAGGTGCACGTCCTGCTCGACAGCGACAGCCAGCTCGCCGCTGATCCCGCCCGGCTGCAGCAGGTCGTGTGGAACCTGCTTACCAACGCGACGAAGTTCACGCCGCGCGACGGGTGGATCCGCGTCGTGCTTCGCCGGGACTCGTCGCACCTCGAGCTCTCCGTCTCGGACAGTGGAGCGGGGATCGACGCCATCTTCCTCCCGCATGTGTTCCAGCGATTCAGGCAGGCGGACGCCTCGACGACGAAGGCGCACGGTGGCCTCGGACTGGGCCTCGCCATCACAAAGAACCTCGTCGAAATGCACGGGGGAACGATCACCGTCGAGAGCAAGGGGCTCGGCAAGGGCTCGACGTTCGTGGTGCGTCTCCCCGTCGCCGCCGTTCGCGAGAGTGCCCCGTCGACCTTCGGCGCGCGGACTGCGCAATCGCCCGTGCCGATGCACATCGACGCGCCGCGAGAGCTGCGAGGGCTCCGCGTCCTCGTCGTTGATGACGAGCCTGACGGACGCGAGGTCGTCGCAGCCATCCTGGCGTCGTGCGGCGCGACCGCCGTCACCGCCGCGTCGGTTGCGGAGGCGATGGGGGCCTTCGCGCAGCACGTACCCGACGTAATCCTCTCCGACATCGGCATGCCCGAAGAGGATGGATACGCTCTCATCACGCGCGTGCGAGAGCTGTCGCGCGAGAACGGCGGGGCTACGCCAGCCGCGTGCCTGACGGGCTACGCGAGCGTGGAGGATCGTCGCCGGGCCCTCCTTGCCGGATTCACCATGCACATCCCGAAACCCATCGACCCCGGCGAGCTGGTCGCGGTCGTCGCAAGCCTCGCTCGCATGGCCTCGGCGATACGGGCCGTCGCCACGTAAGCATTTGAGCTTGGGGGTGTCGATCATGCCGTCACGACGGCGCACCGACCCCTGACGCGGGGACGCATCACGGTTTGGGTACGACGACGCGCTGTGAGTTGTCATGCTCCCCCTTTTAATCGGAGCGTCTCGTCGGAGGCGATCGGATGGCGCAATCGGGTGCCACCGAGCCCACAAATCGGGCGCTTCGACCCCGAACGCCGTTAACATAGGCAGTCGTATTGCTCGTCGATCGCGTGCCGAAAAGCAGCCCATTCCTTCTGCGTGGACCAAGCCCGCGGAATGCCATCATCAAATCACACAGTCGAATGCTGAAGCGCATCTCGAGGGCGGTGCACTAGATTATGCTCTGGGGGTGCCGTCTGTCGGACATCGACTCCGCGCGCGTGCCGACATGTCACGCGCATGGATCTCGAGCTGGAGGACGTCGAAACCGTGGACGCGATCCCCGCCAGCGGCTCCCGGCTCTAATTTCCGTAAGACTCGAGCCGCGAGGCGAGCCGGCCGCAAGGCGCACACGGCTATGCCGAAAGGGCCGTGATCGCCTCGCGCGACGTGAGCTCGACCTTCTCGCCGACGAAGCCGTCGAAGAGCGCGCGATGGGCCGCCAAGGAGAAGACGTCGCCGCGCGTGCCGTAGTCACGGATCCAGCCGATTAGCATCTCGAGGTTTGCGTCCTGGGCTTCCTTAGTCGGATACTTATGCGGTTCCCAAGGGCGCTCGCGGGCGTTCTCGACGCACGCTTCGATCCCCGGATTCAGAAAGACCAGGCGCGTACACCGCGTGAGAAGCGTGTCGAGCAAGTCGGCGTAGCAGCCCTCTATGATCCAGCGGTCATTCGCGTCTGTGAAGTGCGCGACGTCTCGCGCACTATCCGCGACGGGGCGGCGCCGCGGGGGTGGCGCCAACTCCCAGGCGAGCGTGTCGAGATCGAGGTGAGGCACCCCGCCCAGGCGGGCGAGCCGCGCTGCAAGCGTGGATTTGCCGGAGCCGGAATTGCCGAGGAGGAGGTATCGGGCCATGCGTCCCCCGCAGCATCGTACGCCGACCGCAGCCCGGCAACAGTCGCCCAACGTTAGGAGCGAGAACGAGAACGAGAACGAGAACGAGCCGCATCACGCAGCCACGGAGGCGGCGCGCTTCGTCGACGAGGCCAAACCATTCCTGAATGACGTGCCCGCGCGGAAGACCGTCGCCGCCGGCACGATCAATATGTACGAGTGCAAGGTCGGCCGCCTCAATCGGCTCATGCCCGAGCGAATGAAGCACCTCGACGTTCACGCGATCGACGCCTACTTTGCGGCGCGCAAGGCCGAGAGCGATGCGAGCGGGAGCACCCTTCACAAAGAATGGGTCGCGCTTCGGGGCGTGCTCCGCACGGAAGCTCGGCGCCGGCTTTGGAACCCGACAAGGACCGCGGCCGGAAGCGAGTCTTGCGTGGACGTCCGCGAGGGCGGCTGCGAAGCGTAGACAGGGAGTGTAAGGGCCACGAGGGCAAGCCCCGTTAGTTACATGAAGTGAGGGCCGACACTGCCGACGTGGTGGAAGGCAACAGCAGCCGATCGAAGCGCAGGGCAATGCCCGGGGTCCTGATCCGCTCCCCTCCGCACTAACCGATAAGCGGAAGCAGCGGCGTCGAGACCCATCCGGTTTACGACGCCGCGCCCGAGCTGACGAGACGCGGCTGGCGGGGCGGATACAGGTAGGTACGCCACGCGGGCGATGCTGGACGGGTACTACTCGGCCTTCGCGACCGCGCGCTCCTGGCCCGTTACCGATACCTCCGATCGACGGCGGCCACGATCCGCCCCGCACGGGCGCACG
>JANXMC010000280.1 GCA_025354825.1 Myxococcales bacterium | reverse complement strand
TGGGCGCGCCGGCGCCTGTCACCACGTCGTGGCAGACGCCGCACAGCTTCGACGAGTCGGCCTTGTCGCGATCGTGCAGCGTCGAATAGGCCGCCTTGTGTCCGCTGTTCGCGACGGGATCGGTGAGCTCGCCGAGCATCGTCGGCGCGTCGGACAAATGAAGTGCGTTGTTGTGACTGCCTTCGACGCCGTCGGCCGTATGGCAAAAAAAGCAGGTCACCCCTTTGAGCTTTTGGGGCACGTCGGCGAGGTTCAAGCCGTCTTTCGTGGCGCCCGATCGCACCGCCATCGGCGCGTGGCAATTGACACAAAAACTTCCGAGGGCGCCGTTCGTCTCGCGCTGCCCGCGCCTGTTCATTGCGAGAAACACTGGATCGTCGGCGGCGTAGGCGTGCATGCTGCCCGACCACTGCGTGTAGTGCTCGTCGTGGCAGGTCTTGCAGGTGGTGGGGTCGAGGAGCGCCTCGCGGCTCATCGTCTGCGGCTCGTCGGGCGTGCTGCGGCAGGCGGCGAGCGCGCCCGAAGCGACGAGAACAGGCGGAAGAACGTAGTAGAGCGCCGAACGCCTCATCGCTGTGCGCCGGCCGCGATCCATTGAACGATCGTACACCGCTCGCCCTCGAGAAGCCCGTCGGGCCCGGGAGGCATGCGGTAGGTCGAGCTCGTCGAGGCGAGGCGCTTCATCAGTAGGCTGCATCCCGGGTCGCTCGGGACGACGCGCACGCGGCCGCCGTTCGTTCCGACGAGGCGTGCGTACGCGTCGTCGGCATTCGCGAAGACGAGGCCGCCTTTCGCCGCGTCGGACGTGTGGCACGTCCCCGTGCCCGAGGCGCAGGTGGGCGCGAAGATCTTCGTGTAGATGGTGTCGAAGGTCGCGGGGGCGTAGAGCGCGCTGCACTCGGCCGTGAGCCCGGAGACGCACGCGACCGCGGCGTCGTCGTTCGCCGTCGGTGCCGCGCTGCAGCCGAACGCGCCTACCGAGAGCGCAGTGGTGAGGGCAATCGCGATCGAGATCGCGCGCGCCGTGGCGAGCGATTCAGTTGTTCGGGGCACGGCAAACGAGCCACGCGAGAAGCGTCGCGCGATCTTCGGCGGCGACGGTGACGCCTGCGTCGGCCGGCGGCATCGAGCACGCGTAGAACTGATTCAGCACTGCGCTTCTTTGCGCATACACCTTCGCGTATGTCGAGAAGTCGTGCTTCGGCAGCGCCGAGCCGCCCGTCGTGTGGCACGGGAAACAGGTGCGCGCGATGAGGGGCGCCACGTCGTTCGTGTAGCTCGGCACGGCAGACGGGCAGCTTTGCGGAAGGTCCGACGGGCACGATGCCGACTGCGCGTCTACCGGCGGCAACGCGATGGCGCCATCGTCGGGATCGCCCGCATCGACGCCGCCGTTGTCGGGAGCGGACGGCGCCGAATAGCAGGCCAAAGCGACGAGCGAGAGCGCGCTCGAAAAAATGCAGCGCGCGAAACGCACGTCAGGGGACGTCGACGAAGAATGCGGCGTGGCCGTGGGGCGAGCTCTCGAGGGCGTCGGAGCACTCCTCGCGGAAGTGGAAGCGCACCGTCCACCGGCCCGGCTTATCGAACTTCACGGGACCAACCGTGTAGATGCCGGTGCCGGTCGCGTCTTCCTTGGCCGTCACATTGGTATTCGGCGCGGGGTGTGTCTCGTCCAAGTACGCTTCGACGCGAATGCCCGTGGGCAACGGCGCGGCGCCGGTTTCGGTCGTCACAATGCCAACTTTGAACGTCGCGTCGGCGCCCGTGCAGACGTTCGTGGCAGACCACTTCACGTGGTACTTGCAGTCGTCGTCGTCGCCTTCGGTGCCGTACAACGTATCGCCGTAGTCGCTTGCCGGATCGTCGTTGGCCGCGTCGGCGGCGTCGGGAGCGTGATCGGCCGCGCCGCCGTCCGGGTGGCACGAGGCCTCGGAGACCTCTTGCTTCGTCTTCCCGCCGTCGGCGGCGACGCAACGCGTGCTCGCGGCGCCGCTCACCTGGCCGCCGGAGGTCGTACAGACGGGGCCTGCGCCGGTGTCGACGGCGGCGTCGGATGTGGGCTGCGGCGATGGGGTGGTGCCCGCGTCCGAAGTGTAGCCCGGCGCGACGGAGGTGCCGGTTTCGTCGGAGCATGCGACCGCGAGGGCCACGGCGGCGACGGCAGACAGCGCGACGGCCGCGCGGCGGGGGGATAGATGAAGCATGTGAATCTCCTGAGCTCGATCACCAATAGCGATCCGAGGAAAGCCGAGGGGCTATTTGGGTGCTGAACCTTAGCGCTCGAGCGCGCGCGAAGCCCTGCGGTCTTTTGTCGCAGGCGGGGTGGTACATCAGCGCCTCAGCGCCCTCGTCCATGGGTGCACGAAGGCTCGTGCGACAATAAGACGCAGTGACACGGCGACGCCGTTTCGCCAAAACGGAGTGGATGGCTCTCGTCGTTCCCGCCCGTCTCGCCGTCTGTGCGCGCCGCGTTCTGCTCGCTGGCGTACTCTCGGCAACGCTCGCTCCCACCTACATCGTCGCGATCGCGCGGCCGGCCGCATGCGCCTCGAAGCAGTATCACGCCAAGGGCGTCGTGAAATCGTTCGGGGCGAACCGGGCATATGTGAATATCGCCCACGACGATATCCCCGGATACATGATGGCGATGACGATGTCCTTCGAGCCGAAGGCCAAGGCGCAGCTCGACGGGATTACCGAGAAGGACCACGTGGAGTTCGATTTCGTCGACTCGGACGACGGCCACCGCGTGCTGATTGCAATACAGAAAAAAGACTAGGCGCGCCGCCGCCTCGGGAGCCCATTGGCGATGAGAAGAGTCTTGCAGAGCCTCACGGACGACGGGTTTCTCCCAGATCCACACTTCGCCAATCCGTGGCGTACGGATTCAGGTGCACCATGACAAGGGCTCGAACGCGGCGACTCGCGACTGTGATAGGCGCGACGATGGGGCTGACGGCCACGGGGCTCGCCTGCTCCGACGCGACGCTCGATTCGGGGCTCTCGGTGACGGTCGTCGTCGACGCGCCGCTCACGCCTGCGCGCACGGGACACGAGGTCACCTTCACGACCGATCTCGGCGTCGTCGTGCATCTCACGACGGCCTACCTCTCGAGCGAGAGCGCCGAGCTTCTCCCCTGCGCGAGCGCGGGCGCCTCGCTGTCGACGACGCTCAAAACGCTCTTTGCCATACCCAGCGCCTATGCCCATTCGACGGGGAGCCCCACGCGCCTCGGCACGCCGGTGGTGGAAGACCTCCTGCGGACGACCGGCTCGTCGCCTCTCGGCACGATGGCGCCGCCGCCGGCGAAGTACTGCACCCTCCGGTACAGCGTGGGCGCGGCGGACGACGACGCCGTGGGCCTCCCCACGGACGGCTCGATGATGGGGAAGAGTCTGCATCTGGAAGGGGACTACGCCCTCACGGCAGGCTCCGCGTCCGCACCTCTCACGGTCGATTCGACGGAGGCGTTCGATCGCGACCTAACCTTCGACGCGCTCGACCTCTCGGCCGCGGGTGCTCACATCGCGACGATCGCCGTCGACAAGGCGATGGAGCACTGGTTCGACGGCATCGACTTCACGACGACGACCGACGACGCACGTTCACGTGCGGTCCTGAGCCACGTGCGCGACAGCCTCACCGTGTCGCGCCGATGACGGTGCGAGCACGGCTACGCAGGGCGACTGCGGGCGCCGCGGCGCTCGGGGCGCTCGGGGCGCTGGCCTCGGCAGGCGATGCCTACGCCTGCGCGACCTGCGGCTGTGGCGATCCAACGCTCACCGCGCTGGGCGTGGAGAAGCCGTACCAGAACCGCGTTCGCGCTTCGATCGAAGGGCGCTACCGCACCGACCGCATCGGCGCGCCCAATGTCGATGAGATCAATCTCCACGAGCAGCGCATCGACGTCCAAGGCGCCTGGGCCCCCCACGAGCGCGTGTTTCTGCTCCTCACGGTCCCCATCATGCGGCGGGAGGTCTCCTATGTGAACCTCGCGCGCAAGCTCACGTTGGGTCTCGGCGACGTCGAGCTCCGCGCCAAAGTGTTCCTCTACCAAGACACGAGCGAGATGCCGCGCCATCTGATCTCGGCAATCGGCGGCGTGAAGTTCCCCACGGCGCCACTGCAGCGCGACGACACGGGCAAGCTCTTGCCCATCGAGCTTCAGCCCGGCACGGGCTCGGTTGATCCGATCCTCGGGCTCTCGTACGCCTACTTCCCAAGGCCGTGGTCGGCCTATGCGAGCGTGCAAGCGTTCTTCCCCACGAAGGGGACCGAGGGGTTCCGTGCGAGCGCCGCGCTGCGCTCGACCGTCGCCGTGCAGTACCAGGTGACGACGTGGTTTGCGCCGCGCCTGGCGATCGATACGCGGCTCGACGGGAAAGCGTTGGAAGACGGCGCTTCGTCGCGCGATTCGAGCGGCTTCATAGGCTTTTTGTCACCCGAAGTGCTCGTGAGCCCCATGACGGATCTCATGCTGTACGCATCGGTGAGAATTCCGATTTTACAGGCTCTCAATGGGTACCACCGAGAGGGAGCTATTTATACGGTTGGAGCGGCAGTAGATTTCTAGCCGTGCATTCTTGCCGACGTGTCGAGATAGGTCACTCTGGGCCGAGCTCGAAGTAGTAGAGGAACGTCGCCGGGTCGGTTTCGACTGCGGAGGCATGGTAGCGCTGTTGAAATCGCGCGTTCTGCAAGAGATCCGTCAGCGCGCGCCAGTGGGGTTTTGCGAGCACCGAGTTGACGACCGACCGCGTATCGAGCGGCGGCGCCTTGCCGGGCGCGTCTGTTACGTCGCCAAACTCCAACACGATGAGCTGTGGCCGACGCTCGAGCACGTAGTCGGTGTCGTAGTGGCGGTGCGCCGGTTGCGAATCGGGTGCAATTTTGCCTTGCCGAGCGATGTGCACATCGGCGAGACCGAGCATGTCGATCGTGGGAAGGCCGGAGAAATACGGCACCTGGCCGAGGGCGCTGACGGCGATGACGGTCGATGCCGGGTATCGCGCGGCGAGGACACGGCCGTACCTTTCGAGCAGCCGTGACGTCATCCGCATCTGTTCGATGACGCGACGATCGTGGGCAGGCGCCGAGCCGACGGCACTGTACAAAAGGCTCGCACAGAGCCCCATTGCGACCGCGTGTCCGAACGACCCTCGCAGCCGCCGGATTCGGGGGAACCGCCACGGCACGGCGTTGCCCACGCGCGTGAGAAGACCGTAGCCGCCCCCCAGTGCGAGCAACGCACCCACGGGAAGGTACGGCACTGCAAATCGCCACAGTACGTAGAAGTCGCCTCCCGACGTTACGCACGATCCCATGGCGAAAACCCACGTCACCGCGAGAACGAGATGGCCCGGCCGTCCCTTACCCGGCGGCGCGACGAGCGCCATCGGAAAGGCCGCGACGAGGCCCGTGGCGACGAGAAACGGCCAGACGTAGGCGGCCCCTGGCGACAGCGCATGTACGAGGGGGACCGCCTTGGCATAGTAGGTATTGGGAAGCCACGAGCTGTAGTAGACGCGCCGAAAGACGAGATGCGGAATCACGATGGCGGTCGCGGCGACGACCCAGTGCGCAGCGCGGGCAGCGTCGCGCCTGTGGGTAAGCGCGTAGATCGTAGCGGTCGCCAGGAGGATTCCCGCCGGCTCGGGCCTCACGAGGCACGCCACCCCCCACGCGACCCCGGCCGCTGTGCCGCGCCCTCGTTGCTCGATCGAGCTGACCGCAGTCGCGGTCGCGGCGGCGGTGACCGCCAGCATGTACACGCCGGATTCGAGCCCTGATTGGCACCAAAATGCAACGAGGGGGCTTAGCGCGATAGGCAGCCCCGCCGCGACGGCCAAGTACCACGGCATGTCGTAGACTCGACGCGCCGCAAACACGATGACGCCGAGAGTTGCGACTCCTGCCACGACTCCCAAGATGGGCGCGGCGACGGGCGTGCTCGCGCCGAGCGCTTTGGCCGCCGCGAGAATCACCACCCAGAGGAAATCGGTGTACCCCTCGACCCGTTCGCCGGGGTTGAAAACGAGGCCTCGATGGGCCGCGAGATTCTCGGCATAACGAAATGCGATAAAGGCGTCGTCGACGACGACTCGAAAAGCGCGCGCACCGCGGACAAGGAGCGCGCCGAGCACGACCGCTGCGACGAGCGCGAGAGGCGCATCGAGCCGCCTACGGGTTCGCCTCACGGAGATGCGTTTCCCATGCTCACCCATCGCGCCGAAATCCCGCCATCACACTTGCAGCTAGGCGGCTCGGCGCCTTGGCGCTCACAGATCGCATCCACGCCACCGCTTGGTCGTGCAGCGCACGCCCTTCGTCGCCTCCCAATCGCGTTCCGAGCTCGAGTCTCACGGCGGCGTTGCTAGGCGCGATCGTTACGCGCGTGTCGGGCCAGGCGAGCGCGTCGCGCAGATGCGCGATGACGGCCGCATCGTCGTCGTCGAGAGCCGCGAGGCCCGCCGCCAGTCGCGCCGCCGCGGGTGCTGCCATGGGCAGCTTTTGCCGCTTGAGCCGCGCGATTCGCCGTTTTGCGTCGCCGCGGAGCGCCTTCATCTCCGACAGCGCGTTGCGCTCTTTTGCGCGTTGGGCGCGCGCCAGCGCAAGGCCGGCGGTCAGCATGAGGCCGTCGCACATGAGCATCGACACGCCGCGGAGCAGAGAGCTTTCGAAGCGGTCCCAAAGCGGCAATAGCTCGGTCGCGGCTTCGTCGACGTCGCCGACGTACAATGCCAAATAGGTGAGGCTTCGTAGCGCGAGAAAGTGCTGGTTGCCGAACCCAACGCCCATCGACACCCACGAGCCAATCGCCTCGCGCACGTCGGCCCTGGCCTCCTCGGGCTTGTCGTCCAAGAGCTTTAGAATCACGAAAAACGTGCGGTAGTTCACCTCGACCCAGCGATTGCCCGAGAGGCGCGCTTCGCGAAGGCGCTTCTCCACACGGAGACGCAGCTCGTTGTAATCACCCTTGTTGTCCAGCGACCAACAGGCGAGCTGGTCGAGCACGTCGACCTCCCACCCGTCGGCGCGCCCGAGGGCCGCCCAACCGGCTTCCGCTTTCGACGCGAGGGCGATGGTCCGTTCCCAATTGTTGTCGAGAAGGAAGGCCACGCTCGTCGTCGCGACGTCCGTAAAGCCCATTCCTATTTGAGAGTCGACGGCCGCTGCCGCACGCGCCGCCGCGTTGCTGAAGCGAAGCGTCGCTTCCACACGCCCTTGGGCCGCGGTGAGGCACGCCGCGGAGGCCATCGAGCGCGCGATGCGAATCTCGTCTCCCAAATCGAGGGCGAGGGACGCGGCGCGCAGCGAAAAGAGCGTCGATCGAATGGTATCCACCATCGCGAGCCCAACGCCGACAGACCAGTAGGCGTCGAGGCGCGCGATCTCGCGCTCCATTTCGGGGGTTTGCGGGCGGGCCTTCCAGGTGAGGCTCCGCGCGCGAAGACGGAGATCGTAAAACACGAGCTTCGCCAAGGAGTCCATGCGGCTCTCGGGGAGCTCGGTCCCGAACGCGGCGAGCAGGCGGCGCGTCGCATCGAGCCCTTGGGCAATGTGACCGCCCGACAACAGACTCTCCGCCGCGCGCCTCACGAGATCGAGCGCATGCGCTTCGCTCGTCGCACCGTTGGCCGCGGCGAGGTATGCCGCGCCCGCATCGCCCGGCCGCCCCGCGCCCGCATAGGCGTCGCCGAGGTGCTCGCGGAGCGCATTGAGCGCCATGGGGGCGAACCTCGCGGGGTGCTCCAGCGCGGCTTTGTAGAAGGTGGTGGCGCTCGCGAAGGCCAACGCCTCGAGCGCCGCATCGCCCGCGCGTGCCGCGGCCTCGGCGGCCCGTGCCTCGTCGCCCGCCGCTTGAAAATGGGAGAAGAGAACCTCGTCGCGCGCGCCGCGCCGCTCGAGAGCGTCCGCGAGCGCGAGATGCAGCGCGCGCCTGTCTCCCGTTGGAATGCGCGCATAGACCGACTCGCGCACGCGGTCGTGAAACGGTTCGACGACGTCTTCCCGCCGCGCGCCCCGCACCCGTACGAGCCGCTCCGATCGCAGACGCGTCACCTGCTCCGACAGCTCCGCTGGCGTTGCGCGCACGGCATCGGCAATGATCGCATGGGCCGTAGGGACGCCCGACACGGCGACGGCCTCGAGGATGCGGCGCGCGAGGTGCGGGAGGCGCGACACGCGGGCGGCGAGCGCTTCGTCGAGATCGGCCGTGCGCGATGTCGGCGCCGCCGGATGGGGAGAGGTCGCCGGGTTGGGAGAGTGGGGAGAGTTGGGAGATAGCAACGCGTTGGCCGCGTCCGTGGTGACGAGGTGCCGCACCAGCTCTTCGAGAAACATGGGATGCCCTTCGGCACCTCGTGCCAGCTCGTCGAGCTCGCCGGCGCGCGCGTGGGCGCCGCTCTGCGAGAGAAGGCCGTGGGCCAGGGCGCGCGCGTCGTCCTCCGACAGCCCCGAGAGGCACAGCCGCTCCGTCTCACACTGAAGGGCGACGACCGCATCACAGGGTGGCGCGTCCTTAGGTGCTCGAAGCGTGACCACGAAGAGCGCCGACGGCGCATCGGCGCCGCGGGTGATCTCCGAGAGCAGCGCAACGCTGTCGGCGTCGGCCCACTGCACGTCTTCGAGAACGAGAACCAGAGGCCGCTCGTGGGCGAGGTGAGCGAGCAGTGCGCGCAGCGCCGCGAATGCGTCATCGCGGGCGTGAATACCCACTTTCGGCATTGCCCGCGTATCGCTGTCCGGCGCTGGAACCGCCACGGCGAGCGCGGGAAACAGCATCGCGAGCGACGCGACGCCTACCTCGGGCCATACCCTCGTGAGATCTTCCGGGGGGCGCGACGCGAGGTGGCGTGCAAGCCCGTCGACCAACGCGTCGAAGGCGTTGTACCGCACGCGCTCCTGCTCGTGGCAGCGTCCGCGAAGAACGAGCGCACGACGGTCGCGCGCGCGCACCCCCTCGACGAACTGTGCTGCGAGGGACGTCTTGCCAACGCCCGATTCTCCCTCGAGGACGACGGCGACGGCGCGTCGCGCCGAGCGCGTTCGCGTGCGCGCATAGGCCGCGTCGAGCTTCGACAGCTCGTCGCGCCTCCCCACGAATGCCGACCGCAGCGCGTCACCGCCCGCGCGAACGGGAGGAGCACTGTGCATGCTTCGCCCCGATGCGAGGGCGGCGAGAATCTCGGCCGTCGAGGGGCGCCGTGCCGCATCGCGCTCGAGGAGACGCGTGCAGAGTGCATCGAGGTCTCC
This sequence comes from Myxococcales bacterium, assembly GCA_025354825.1. Taxonomy (GTDB): domain Bacteria; phylum Myxococcota_A; class Polyangia; order Polyangiales; family Polyangiaceae; genus JANXMC01. The sequence goes on along the minus strand of JANXMC010000280.1, from coordinate 20,775 downwards.
GGGCACGTTCTCGTCGAGCTGCGACGGCGACGGCGCATCGAGGGCGCATTTGCGCGCGAGGAGATCTACGGTCTCGCCTTCGAAGGGGCGCCTCCCCGTCATCGCTTCGAACAGGAGAACGCCGAACGCATACCAGTCGGTGGCGGGGGAGAGCTCTTCGCCCGTGACCTGCTCCGGCGCCATATAGGGCGCGGTGCCGACGATCGACATCTCGACGTCCCCCGCGCTCGCGCCGCGCGACAGCTCGTGGGCGACGCCGAAGTCGATGAGCACCACGTTTCCTTGCTCGTCGACGAGAACGTTCGACGGCTTCACGTCGCGATGGAGAAATCCCGAATCGTGAAGGGCGACGAGGGCCGACGCGAGCTGCGCGAGGCCGCGGCGAAGGCGCGCGTAGTCGCATGTCCCCGCGCGGCGCGTGGTCAGAGTCGCGCTCACGGCGGCATTGGTATCGGGCTCGAGGCTCGCGCGGATTCCCGACTCGGCGAGCCCCGCTGCACGAACTGTGAGATCCGTGCTCGGCTCGCGAATGGTCGGCCACGACGCTTGCGGAGCATGGGTCGCCACGTGGGTCCGCACGAAGCGGAGGAAGTCGACCCCGCGCACGAGGGCCATCGTGAAGTAGTAGTGCCCGCGCTCTTCGAAGAGCTCGACAAGCTCGATGAGATGGGGGTGCCTGAGATCGCGCGCGGCGCGAAATTCAGCCTTGAAGCGCACGAGCTCTTCGCCGCCGAGGGCTCGCACCGTCTTCAGCGCGACGCTGCGCTCCGTCTCGAGATCGAACGCTTCGTAGACTGCTCCTTGGCCGCCTTCGCCGAGTGGTCCCACGATGCGGTATCGCGAGAGCGCCTTCGCGTCCCCCTCGGCCATGAGGGCAGCATAGCCTCGGTTTTACGAACGCGCGTGTAGAGGCGTGTGGGCACTAAATATTCGCTCACCCTGCGTGCAACCTCGCTTCACGCCATGGAGCGACGCTAGGGGAGAGCCCTCCCATGACGAACACGAGCAAGCGCACCGCGACGACCCCCGAAGGCTCCGACTCGTCGACGCCTGCATCGCTCGAAGGGGCGAGGTCCGGGCCGTCGCTCCTCGCGCGAGGGTCGCGGCTCGCGCTGCGCATCTATCTCATCGGGCTCGTGCAGTTTCTCATCGTTGCCGGCGGGATGGAGATGAACCGCCGCGCGTCGCACCCGCAAAACTCTTACTCGGAGCCTCACGCTCACTTCATCGCGGGCGGCCTCGCACGAATCGGCGACGACCCCGAAGCGCTCGCCCGCGAGCTTGCCCGCGTGCGCGACACCCTCGGCTGGTCGGTCATTCTTCACAACGCGGACGGCTCGGTTCGCGCGCGCGCCGATGCGCCCGGGCCAGGTGGCGCGGGCGGGCCCCACGGCGGTGGAGGCGGCCCTGCACCTGGGGCGTCCCACGGCGTGGTCCCGGTGGCCTTTCGGAATGGAGAGCTTGGTGAGCTCGAGTACGTTAGCCCGCGCAAGCCGCCGTCGCCCAATGCGGGGCCAGGGGTCGCCGTGCCCATCGCGCTCATTCTGCTGGTCGTCGGCATCGCCGCGTGGCTCACGGCGCGCGCGCTCACGGGGCCGCTCACGAAGCTCACATCGGCGGCCCGAGCCTTCGGCGCGGGGCGACTCGACGTGCGGCTCAACATGGACCGCACGGACGAAATCGGTGAGATGGCGCGGGCCTTCGACGACATGGCCGATCGCATTACGCGGCTCGTTTTGGCCGAACGCGAGCTGCTCGCGAACGTTTCCCACGAGCTACGCACGCCTCTCGCGCGCATCCGCGTCGCCCTCGATCTCGCCCACGAGGGCGAGCCCCAGGAAGCGACGGAGATGCTCGGCGAGATAGCCGAAGATCTCGCCGAGCTCGAACGGCTCGTCGACGACGTTCTCGCCGCCGCCCGCCTCGCGCTCCAAGAATCGGGCTCCCGCGGCGACGCGAGCTTGCCTGTTCGTCGCGAGCCGCTCGATATGCAATCTCTGGTGGAGAAGGCGGTATCGAAGTTTCGTCTCGCGCACCCTCGGCGGAAGCTCGACGTTCACATGGATCCCAATCTCCCGGAGATCGTCGGCGACGCCGTGCTCGTCCGCCGCGTCGTCGACAACCTCCTCGACAACGCGCACAAATACACGGACGACGACGACGCTTCGATTTCGCTTCGCGCGACCCGCGATGGCGACGCTGTCGGCATCGAAATCGTCGACCACGGCATCGGCATCGACGAGGCCGATCTTCAGCGCCTCTTCGAGCCGTTCTTTCGCGCCGACCGAAGCCGCGCCCGCGCGACGGGCGGGCTGGGGCTAGGCCTCGTGCTCGCTCGCCGCGTCGTCGAAGCCCACGCCGGCACCATCGCGTTCACCAGCAAGCTGGGCGAAGGGACCCGGGTTCGCGTTCGACTGCCCGGTGCGCGCAAAAGGCATTAGGTGCATCGCGACGCCGATCGTCGCGTCGCGCGCTCGACCCGAAGCGCGCGGCCGTGAAGCCCCTCGCTCCAAGCCACGGTGTGCGGAGTCGGTATTACGACGCGGCCGCGAGCATGTAGCCGACGCCACGGACGGTTTTCAGCAGTCGCGGGTTGCGCGAGTCGTCGCCAAGCTTCTGGCGCAAGTGCGAGATATGAACGTCGACGGATCGATCGAACGCTTCGTCGCTGCTGCCGCGAACGATGTCGACGAGCTGCTCGCGGCTCAGGACGCGGCCGGCGCGCTCTGCGAGGGCGCGGAGAAGCATGAACTCGTAGGTCGTGAGGGCGAGGGGCGCGTCGGCCAGCGTGGCCCGCATCGACTGCGCGCAGACCATCAGCGGGCCTACGTGGAGCGGCTTCGTTCCGGGCCCCGAGCGGCCGCGCGCGCGTCGCGCTTGGGCACGCACGCGGGCGAGCAGCTCGCGCGTGGAGAACGGCTTTGCGACGTAGTCGTCGGCGCCGCCCTCGAGGCCCATCACGCGGTCGGCCTCTTCGCCCCGCGCCGTCACCATGATGATCGGTGTATCGGTACGCGTGCGAAGCTCGCGGCAGACTTCGATGCCGTCGATGCCGGGGAGCATGAGATCGAGGAGCACGACATCGGGCCGCTCGCGAATGACCTTGGCGATGCCGTCGCGCCCTTCGGCGGCGATTGTCACGCGCGCACCATGGGATTCCATATAGCGGGCGGTGAGTCGCGCGAGGCGCTCGTCGTCTTCGATGAGCACGATGGAGAGGGCTTCGCTCGGGCTGACGTTCGGCTGCATTCGTGATGGGTGTCCAAGGGGTCCCAGACCCAGCACCAAAAACGCACGCCCCGTCGAAATGGCGCTGCTCTCGCATGTTTTGCCGCGCGCGCGCCTCTTCCGGAGGGGGACGTCGCCTCACCTGCTGGGATGTGTAAACTCGGCACCATGATGAACCGGATGAACCGTTCGACCCTCCTTGCCCTTGTTCTGCCGGTGCTCGCCCTCTCGAGCGTTGGAAGCGTCGCCTGCGGGCCGGACGCAACCTCGGCGCCCAAGACCCCCGCCACGGCCCCCGCGCCGGCCGGCAGCGCGCCCGCGCCCGAGGCGCAAAAATCCGACCCGGCCGTGAACGTCTCGTCGGACATTCGCGAGCTTTGCAAAATCGAGGTTTCGAAAGCGACCCCGAAGTTCGACTTCGACTCGAGCGATCTCTCGTCGGCCGAGCGTGAAGTGCTCGACCAGGTTGCAAAATGTCTGACGACGGGGCCGCTCAAGGGGCGCAGCATTCAGCTCGTCGGCCGCGCCGATCCGCGGGGTGAGCAAGAGTACAACATGACCCTCGGTCACCAGCGCGCGGGGAGCGTGAAGATCTACCTGACGAAGCTCGGCGTTGCCGAAACGCAGGTCAACGAGACGTCGCGTGGCGAGCTCGACGCAAGCGGCACCGACGCCGACGGCTGGCGCCGGGATCGCCGCGTCGACGTGAACCTCCTTCCGCAGAAGTAGGCCCCGCCGCTCGGGGTGCGCGAGGTCGGGTTCGCGATCATACTTGCGAGCCCGACCGCCCGCTTCGATGCATCCAACGAGAACCTCTAGAACGGCGCGCGTGTGTGAGCTCTCCGCCGCCCTCAGACTCCCCGTGCCCAACGCCCGGCTTCGTCGCCGCGTCGTAAAACGCGGGCGCGCGGGAAGGAAACCGACGGCGCCCGTGCTGCATCTCACGAGACAGATGCCGGAAGCGTGGACCACGGACGATCGACGCGGGATGTTCCGAATGTGGGAGCTGCTCGACGCCCTCGAGGCGCGGGGCCTCCTCGCGGCCGATGCGACGTACGAAGAGTTCGAGCAGCTGATGGCGCGCATCGAGCGCGACACCGCCGAGCCGCCGTCGGCCTGAGCGAGGCTCACGCTCGACAGCGCGCGTGGCGCCGTCGCAAGCCCGTCTACCCGGCGCGCCGCTTCGGAGCCTTCGTGCGGCGTGCAGGGCGCTGCGTGATGGTGGCCTTGGCGACCTTTGCCAAGTTGTTTGGCGTCGACCGCTTTTTCACGACCGCGCTGAGCGCAGCGTCGCGCCACGTGGGGGCGACGTCGAGCTCCTCGTCGAGCCACGCGAGAAGCTCGAGGCCCACGCGCGTGATCTCGCCCGCGGGGAGCTCGTGCTCGTGCGCCGTGAACGACGCCGCGACGGCGATGGGGTCTTCGCTCCACAAGAAGCGCTCGGCGCCGTGATTCCCCCTCACGAGCATCGCCTGCACGTCGGCGAAGGCGTCGCCGCCAACCTTGGCGACGTCGAACGGGCGTGTGTCCTCGCAGACGTAGGCGTCGGCGTAGCCGCGCTCCAAAAGGCGGCGGCGCGGCTCGTCGCGGCCGAAGAGCGGGGGAGCCGCGAGGCTGTAGAGCACGTAGTACGCGTCGCGCTCGGCGAGATTGTGCTGCGAGCGCAGCGGCGCCAACGAGAGAAATTCGTCGAGCGCATTGGCGACGGCGACGGCGCTAATCGGAATATCGAAATTGCCAATGGGCTCGCCGCCGACCCAAATGCACAAATGAATCGACGGATCGATCCCGAAGGCTGCGCGAGCCTCGCACTCGAAGGCGAACGTGGAGGGGGTCCCGAAAAACGTGCTCATGGAGGCGCGACCTCGTCTCTTTATAGACGAGGAGATGTCCGCCTCGCGCCCGTGGTTATCGCCTCTTACGCGTCTCTCGGGACGCGCGGTGCCCATGTCCCTCACGTGGCGCGCCGTGGGGCGCGGTCGCGCGCTATCCGCGATTGTGCGCGCTCGTGAAATCGAGCAATGGCCCCTTCGGCACGATCCGCGTCGGGTTGATTGTGCCGTGGCTACGGTAATAGTGCTCTTTGATGTGATCGAGGTGGCACGTCGTGGCAACGCCGGGTGTTTGGTAGACGTCGCGGAGGTACCCCCAGAGGCTCGGGTAGTCGATGATCCGCTGCAGGTTGCACTTGAAGTGCCCGTGGTAGACCGCATCGAACCGGAGGAGCGTGGTGAAGAAGCACACGTCGGCCTCGGTGAGGACGCTGCCACACAGGTAGCGCTGCTTCGACAGCACGCTCTCCCAGTGACCGAGCGCTTCGAAGAGCGTCACGAAGGCCTCTTCGTAGGCCTTCTGCTGCGTCGCGAACCCTGCGCGGTACACGCCGTTGTTCACGGGGGTGTAGAGGGCGTCGATCGTCGCATCGATCTCGCTACGGAGCGCCTCGGGGTAGAGCGTCACGGACGTATCGCCCACGGCGTCGAACTCCGTGTCGAGCATGCGCATCACGTCGCGCGACTCGTTGTTGACGATCGTCTTCGTCTGCTTGTCCCAGAGGACCGGCACGGTGACGCGCCCCGTGTAATCGGCCTTTGCGGCAGCGTAGACCTGCCACAGGTATTTGGCGCCGTTCACGCTGTCGGCCATCGTCCCCGGGGCGGGCTCGAACGACCATCCGTCGTCCCCCATGAAGGGGTTCACGACCGAGATCGAAATCGCGTCCGTGAGACCTTTGATACTGCGCAAAATGAGCGTGCGATGGGCCCAGGGGCACGCGTGCGAGACGTACAAATGGTAGCGCCCGGCCTCGGCCTTGAAGCCCGACGCGCCGTCGGCCGTGACGTGGTGGCGATACGCCGTTTCACCGCGAACGAAGTTCCCTTTCGCGTCGGGCGTGTACCACTCATTCGTCCAGCGACCGTCGACGAGTCGTCCCATGGCGAACGACAATGAGGGCGGCCGCGCGGGAACGCAAGGCACGTCACTGCATGGCCGAACCGATGCGCGCGAGATTGGCAACTACGGCGACGAGCTCGGCAGGCTCGACGGGCTTGGTCACGTGCATTTGAAAGCCCGCCATGAGAGCTCGCCTGCGATCCTCGGCGCGGGCATAGGCCGTCAGCGCCGCGGCGGGGATGGCGCGGCCACGCCCCGCGGGGAGCGCGCGGACGTCTCGGATGAACGAATAACCATCCCCCGATGGCATCCCGATATCCGAGAGAATCACGTCGGGTGAGCTCACGGCCAAATGGGCCAGCGCATTGGCCGCCGACTCGAAGGACGATACCTGGGCGCCGCACTCTTCGAGGATCGTCGCCACGAGCTCGCGCGCGTCGACCTCGTCGTCGACGAGGAGCACCTTGAGCCCCATGAGCTCGGGCGGTGCCTCGAACGTGGGAGCGATGGGCGCACGCGGCGAGTGGCGAAGGTCGTCGTCGTTCGGAACGCGCACGGCGCGGCAGGGGAGGCTTACGGTGAACGTCGACCCTTTGCCGACACCTTGGCTTCGCGCGACGACGTTGCCGCCGTGAAGCTCGACGATGTGGCGACAGATGGCGAGTCCGAGCCCGAGGCCGCCGTGGACCCGCGTGATCGACGCGTCGCCCTGATGAAAGCGCTGAAAGAGATTGGGCAGTACGTCGGGGGCGATTCCCTCGCCGGTATCCGAGACCGTTATTTCGATATGGGAGTCGACCCGTTCTAGGGAGAGGACGATTCGACCCCCCTTGGGGGTGAACTTCGCGGCGTTCGAAAGGAGGTTCCAGAGAACTTGCTGAAGGCGGTTGCCGTCGCCCACCACGCTGCCTGCATCCGGATCGAGCACGGGGGTGAAGCGGATGCTCTTCGCGTCGATGGCGGGGCGCACGGCATCGACGGCGGCGTCGACGAGGCGTCTAAGGTCAAGCGGCTGCACGTCGAGGCGCATTTTCCCCGAGATGATGCGGGAGACGTCGAGGAGATCTTCGATGAGCTGCGACTGTGCCATCGAGCCTAACGATGCTACTCGTCCTGACGCGGGGGCGGAGGCGGGACCGCTCCGCTCACGTCGATGCGCGGGGGCGAACGCTGCGCACGCAGGACGATGTGGGACGCCGCCACCGGCACGACGATGCGGCCGCCCAAACGCACCAGAGGGAGGCTCACCAGCAACTGCGCGAGGGCCAACCCCGCCGATTCGTACGACGCGCGCTCGGCGCAGACCGCAGCCCCGGCGAGCGGCTTCGTGAGCCTGCGCGTGACGCTTGCGTACGCGCGCACGATCCAACCGAGCACGGGCACGCGGGCGATGGAATGGCTGTCGGCTCGGTAAAACCAAGGCTCGCCCGTGGCGCTCGCTTTGTCAGAGTGAGGGCTCTTCGCGCAGACGGAGACGGCGAGCCAATAGGAGCCCCAGAGAAACGTCAGGGTGCCGTGGGCGAAATTTGACGTCATATCCAAAATACGCGCGCTCCAACCACTCGCCACCGCCGCGCTCACCGAAATAGGAATGAGCACCATCGTGATCGCCGGGAGGCCCGCGGCGAAGGCGAGGGCTGCACGCACGCGATCTCGAAGGCGCTTTCCCATCCACCGGAGGTTCAGGCGAATGCGCGGAACGGGCGGCGGCCCCGGGAGCGGAGGGAGGCCCGACTGCTCGGCGGCGCGGTCGCCGAGGGCGTCGTGGTAGTCGCGAGAGAGCGCGACGACGACCCACTGCGCGACGACGATCGACGCGTAGGCGCGGATGATCGTGAGCACGATGCGCCGGGGTGTGCTGAGCGGCGCACGCGGGGTGTGGCTCTCGTCGTCGTCGTCGTCATCGTCCTTCGCGTCGTCGTCCTTCGCGTCGTCGACATCGCGCGCGCGCGACGTGGCGACGTGGATTCGGACGCCGTTCACATTGATCTCGCGAACGGCGGGCGGTTTCCCATCGTCGTCGTCGTCGTCCCTCGCGTCGCTCTCGCCGCCGGCATCGCGCTGCGCGAGCGGCTTCGGTCCGTGCGTTTTCTCGTCTGCGGCGTGGTCACGCGCGCGGTGCTCGCGTGGCGCGCGTCCGAGGGATTGGGCAAAATTTGGAATGGCGAACGAGACGATCGACGGCGCCGCCCATGCGAGCACCGTGGCCACGGCGAGGGTCGCGAGGATCTGAAGAGTGACGACGCGTACGTAGCGCGTGCGATCGACGGGATTGCGAAAGAGGAGCGCGAGGAGACCGAAGGTGAGATGGAACCCGAAGATGAATCGGGCGAGCCGTTCCCCCTTGGGCGGCACGTCGAAGGGCGACGAACGCACTCCGGTCCACGTCGCGCGCGCGGTCTCTCGCGCTTGGGCACTGAGGGACCGCGGATCCATCGCGTGCTCGTATAGCAGCGCCGGACGCGAGCGCCTATTTGCGGTCGAGGATGAGGAGATCGGGGTTGGGAGGCGCGGCCGTCGAGGAGGCGGCCGTGGGGGTCGAGCTCGGCGACGGCGTGCGCGGGTGATGCGCGCGTGACGTGGAAACGGGCTTATCCTCTGTTTCCGCTCCTGCAAAGCGGTTCTCGTGGCCCCTCACGCGGTATCGCGGGGCGTCGACATCACGAAATCGCATGCTGCGAGCATTTCGTTTTAAGCCTCCATAGGAGAGCGCGCGGCGCGAGAAAACGCCTGAGAAATCCCAGATTTTCGGCTCATATCTCGGGTGACGTTTCTCCGGTTCCGCGTCTCCCGTTTTGCGGCGACGTCGACATTTCGATTGCCTGATTGCCGAGAAGGACCGTAACTCTGCGGGCGAAAGTTGAGGTTTCCCACCATGGCGACATCGAAGACAGCAAAGAAGAAGACCAGCAAGCCGCTCTCGAAGAGCGCGCTTCTTCAATCGGTCACGGACGAGGTCGGCGAGGAGCTGTCCCGCAAGCAGGTGAAGCTCGTCGTCGAGACGCTCGCGAGCGTCGCGCACCGTGAGCTGAAGAAGAATGGCGTCTTCCTCATGCCGGGCTTCGCGAAGTTCGTCGTCGTGAAGAAGCCCGCCCGCCCCGCGCGCGAAGGCATCAACCCCTTCACGAAAGAGAAGCAGAAGTTCGCGGCGAAGCCGGCGAGCAAGGGCGTCCGCGCCCGCCCCGTCAAAGCCCTCAAAGACGCGGTTGCCTGAGTGTCCACTCAGCAGCCTGCTGCGGCCGGCTTGGCGTCGGTTCGGCGCGCTCAACGTACGAGAAGTACGTTTCGCCTGCCTGCCCTAGCCAAGCCGTCCTCGCGACGGCTGCTGAGCGTCCACTACCGATAGACGGTAGTTAGAGTGAGCGGCTGGCTTGCCTTGCCGCTCACGTCCGTTTCGTTCGTACTGTTCGTTGTGATTCGGTATTCGGTCACTGCCCACCGCCCGTAAGTGGCATTGCGGTAATCCACGCCGCGAGGGCGGCGATGCCGTTCGGGTCAGGGGTGTGGACGTTGAACGGCGGCATCGGCTTCGCCTGATCGGCGCCGCTCGCGAGGTAGTGCACCAAACTGTGAGGCACGTCCTTCGGTTTGATGCGGAAAAAGCCGTCGCGAGGAACCGACGTCGGGGCGACGTTGACCGTCAGCGCAAAGGCGTCGAGATCCTTCACCTTCACAGGCGTGGCGCCGAGCAGCTGCTTGGCGCTGAGGCGCATGTACAGCTTGGTGAAGCTCGCGCCTGAATCGGGCAGCGCGTTGTGGCAGGCGAGGCCGCAGTTGGCGTGCAAATACCCCACGGCCGCAGCCGATTTGCCCGTCGCGTCTTCGGGGACCGCAATCGTCGTCTTCGCGGGCGGCGCTGTGAGCAGCCCCTTCGCCGCGCCACCGTCTGCCGCGCTCGCATCGCTGGCGCCGGCATCGCCCACCGCGTCGAAGCCGCTCTTGAGGAGAGCCAGGGTCACACCCGTAGCGGCAGGGTTTCCAAGGCCAACTGCGTCGAACCCGAGGAGCTTGTCTTTGCTCCCAAGATGGCAATCGCCACAGGTGACTTCGGCGGGGATCTCATAGGGGGTTCCGTTGACGAGCTGCAGGCCGCCACGAAGGCGTACGGCCGCCGTCTCGTCGGGGTTCCATTGGTAGGTCGCGCCGCTCCATTCCGTCTCGGAGCGTTTCCAATACACGCGGGTTTCGATCCGCTTGCCGCCGAGCTTGAACTCTTTGAAAGCTTTGGTGCCGACCGGAAAGACCCACGAGTCCATATCGGACGTATCGATTTTGGTATTCGGCGGAAGGTAGATCCACCGCGACTTCTCCGCGCCGTCGCTCCAAAAGGTGAGACCGGGGGTGTAGGCACGAACGCCTGGCGCGAGCGTCTTCGCGGCGACGTTCGTATACAGGCCGGCGCAGGCGAAATCTTCGGGGACGCCGCCGTCCGAATCGCAGACGGGGGCGGCGGGCGCATCGGCCTCGTGAGCCGCGTCGACGATTCCGGCGTCGGGGGCGGGCTGCTCGACGCGGGGGCCGCTGTCGCCCGCGCCCGCGTCGGCGTCGGGCGTTTCGTCGGAGGAGCTGCAGGCGGCGATGGCCGAAACCACCATCACACCTACCAGCGCTGGACCAGACAGATGGACTGCGCGTGATCCAACGACAGCGCGCGTGCCGCGCAGGAATCCTCGCAATTGACGCATGTTCGCTCCGGTAAAAGGCGCCGCAGGGGTTGAGGGTCGCGGCCGGAGGGGCTCCGGTGCAATCACCGTGCGCGTGTCGATCGCACGGTATACGTAGGCAAACGTGAACGGCGACCGAGACGATGTCGTTGGGGACGAACGTGTGGCCGTCGCCCGGATCGTTCCGAAGCGGCGGCCACCGGCCGCACTCGGCCTGGCACGCGCCACGGGGGATGACTTTGGGGGGATGGCCTGCGTTTGCGCTCGAAAAAAGGCGTGCGGCTCGTGCAGACGACATCATCGCGCGGTCGGGTCGGTTAGGGTCCATCCACAAGGGATCATCTCCCTCTTTTCTGATCTCGTGCTCGTTCGTGAAATTTCAAAATGCCGATCTCTCAACACATTGGGCTACCGCTTGTCATGGGTCTGAGCGCACGCCGTCCCAAGCGAATGACCGGCGCGCTTCTCGTGGCCCTGGGGCTCGGCGCATGTGCGGCGCCGCCGCGCCCTGCGGTGGCGGCCGCCCCCGAAGCGCTGGCCGCCAAGGCCGCGCGCATTCAAAAGTCGGCCATCGTCATCGATACCCACAACGACGTCACGACGGCGATTCTGGATGACGGGTACGAGATCGGCACCGCTGGGTCCCTCGGTGAGGGCGGGCGAAAAGCTCATACCGATCTCGCGCAAATGAAGTCGTCTGGCCTCACAGCCGAGTTCTTCGCCATTTACGTCGACCGCAAATACGCCGAAGCGCCGCCGCCCGAGGGGGGCTCGGCGCGGCGCGCCCTCGAGATGATCGACGCGACCTACCGTACCGTGGCGAAACACCCGCAAGAGCTGGTGCTCGCGACCCGCGCCGACGAGATTCGCAAGGCGAAGCGCGACGGGAAGATCGCCATTCTGATGGGGATCGAAGGTGGGCACGCCATCGAGGATTCTCTCGGCGCCCTTCGCATGTTTTACGCCCTCGGCGTGCGCTACATGACGCTCACGCATACCAATACGAACGACTGGGCAGACTCGGCGGGGAGCGGCGATCCGCCGGTGGTGCGCCACCACGGCCTCTCGAAATTCGGCGAAGCTGTGGTCGTCGAGATGCAGCGCCTAGGGATGCTGGTCGACATCTCCCACGTCTCCGACGAAACGTTTTACGCCGTGCTGCGCGTCGCCAAGGCGCCCATTATCGCCTCCCACTCGTCGATGCGCGCGCTCACGAACCATCCGCGCAATCTCACGGACGACATGCTTCGCGCCCTCGCCAAGAACGGCGGCGTCGTCATGGTCAACTTCTTCAGCGGCTTCATCGACGAAGGGTACCTCGGGGCCCGCCGCGCCTTCGCGGCCCGCGTGAAGCCGAGGCTCGACGCCCTAAAGGTGACGTACAAGGGCGACGAGAAAGCTGCCGCCGCCGAGGAGGCGAAAATCGAAAAAGAGTTTACCGCGCCGCGCCCGAAGCTGGGCGCGCTCATCGACCACATCGACCACGCAGTTAAGATTGCAGGGGTCGATCACGTCGGCTTGGGGTCTGATTTCGACGGCGTTCCAAGCCTCCCCGAAGGCATCGACGGCATTGGAGATCTCCCGAAAATCACCGGGGCGCTCCTCGCGCGTGGCTACGACGAGGCGTCGGTGGTGAAGATCTTAGGGGGGAACTTCTTGCGTGTTATGGACGCGGCCGAGCGGGCGAAGGAAAACCCGTAAATCTGCGTTGGTCGAATACCCGCAACTGCGAATGTCGCGCGGTCGACCTGCCGCTTCGGCAGGTAAAAACAGATGAACACCCACGCTCGCACGTCACGCTCACGCAGGCTCTCTCTCGCGCTTATCCTCACCACCACCGCGGCAACGCTCAGCGGCTGTCTTTTCGATTCGCGCTGGGGCGAACGCGAGCGCGAGCAGCGGCGCAATGCCGCGCGCCTCGCGCCGTCGGCGTTGCAGGGCGCACCGGCCGCGCCCTCCGAAGAGGCCACGCCGGCTACGGGCGCGAGCGAAGCCGCGCCCGCCCTCGCCCCCGCGCCGCAAACCGCCCCGGCGCGCACGTTTCGAATTCGTATTTATGTGACACCCCAATATGCCGCCCAGGTCGCCGACGCGAAACAGCAGCTACGCGAGATGGTCTCGGACGCGAATTTGATCCTGGCGCCGACGACGGGGGCTCGGCTCGACATCGAAAGCGTCGTCGTCTGGGAGACCGCGAAATCGGAAGACGATCTGCAGGCGTCCCTCGAGGCCATCAAAGCGAAAGACGCTGGCGGTGACGTCGATTGGGTGGTGGCGATGGTAGGCGGCATGCCGAAGGCGACGCTTTCCTTTCACGATATCGGGCGCGCCTTCGTTCTCGGCAAGCACCTCGCGATGCGCTCCTCGAGCCGCCTCGGCGAGCACGACGCCATCGAGAAAGCGTTCGACGAGCTGGGCGACGACGAGCGGGCAAAGCTCCGTCGCGCGCTCAAGCGGCACCGCGCCAGCGCCGTCTTCCTCCATGAGATCGGGCACACCCTCGGCGCGCTTCACGAGAACGACGCGCACAGCATCATGCATCCGAGCTACGACCAACAAATGACCGCCTTCGGAGCCGACGCGGCGGCCCTGATGCGCATCACAGTCTCCCATCGCGCCGCGCACGAAACCGACGCGTCGAACCTTGCCCGCGATCTCCTCGCCTACCTCGAGCCGTCGACGTCGACAGCGTGGCTCGCGCACGACCACGACGAGCTCGTGAAGACTCTCCGCGCAGCCCTGCCTGCCGCGAGGGGAGCATCTGGCGCAACGGCGCGGGGCGGGGCTCCTGCGTCGGCGCTACCCGCGGACATCGGGGAAAAGGCAACGGGCACCGCGGTGGAGGGCGTGCGCCCGGGCGACCAAGAGGCCTACGCGAAGACCGTGCGGGCGCTCGCGTCGAACGACGTCGTCGCCGCGTGGACGAGCGGCAAAGCGCTCTTCACGGCTTACCCCGACGTGCTCGCCGTTCAAGACCTGCGGTGCCAAGTTGCGATGCGGTCTCAGTCCGACTTTTCGTACACACGCAGCGAGTGCGCGCGGCTTATGGAGCTGTCCACCGCGCCCCCCCCGAAAAAGACGAAATACCCCTCGAAATAAGCCTCCCGCGGCGCATGGCGTCAGTCGACCGCCTCGTTGGTATGGTAGGTCGATGCAATGAGCCCTCTGCGCTGCGCGATACTCGACGACTACCAAAATGTGGCGCTCGCCTCGGCGGATTGGTCGCCGCTCGCGGGGCGGGTCGAGGTGGTCGCGTTCCAGGATCATCTCGACGACGAAGCGGCCCTCGTCGCGCGCCTCGCAGACGTCGACGTCGTCGTCGCCATGCGCGAGCGCACCGCTTTCGGCGCGCGCCTCCTGGCGCAGCTGCCCCGACTCAAGCTCCTCATCACGAGCGGAATGCGCAACGGTTCCATCGACGTGGCGGCCGCAAAGGCGCGGGGCGTCGTCGTCTGCGGAACGGCAAGCTCGTCGGCTCCACCGGTGGAGCTCACATGGGCTCTCATCTTGGGGCTGGCGCGAAGCCTCACAGTCGAGAGCACGGCGCTTCGCGCGAACGGCCCGTGGCAGAGCACCGTGGGCCTCGATTTGAGAGGTCGCACCCTCGGCCTTCTGGGGGTTGGAAAAATTGGATCGAACGTCGCAAAAATCGGGAGTGCGTTCGGCATGCGTGTTCTCGGTTGGAGCGAGAACCTCACAGCCGAGCGTGCGGCGGCGGCCGGCGCCGAGCTGGCTGAAAGCAAGGGAGCGCTGTTCGCCGCCAGCGACGTCCTCTCGATTCACCTGGTGTTAAGCGATCGAACGAGGCACATCGTCGGCGCGCCGGAGCTCTCGGCGATGAAGGCCGACGCGCTGCTCATCAACACGTCGCGCGCGGGGATCGTCGACACCGCAGCGCTCATTGACGCCCTCGAGAGCGCCCGTATCAGAGGCGCCGGGCTCGATGTATTCGACGCCGAGCCGCTGCCGCCGGACCATCCGTTTCGAACGCTGCCCAACGTTCTGGCGACGCCGCATCTTGGGTACGTCACGCGTGCGAACTACGCGACCTACTTCCGCGAGGCGGTCGAAGACATCGCTGCATTTCTCGCCCGCGCGCCCGTTCGCGCGCTCTCGTGACAGGTGGCGGTGTGTGCACTACAGCATTCGTTCGATGGAGGCCCCGGACGACGAGACGCGCGCGCGGATTGCGCGATACGAGGCCTGGGTCACGCATCTCGAAGCGGTACGCGCCAGGTACGATGCACGCCGAGGGCTCTATCGCAGGTTCTTCGTCGGGATGGTTTTCGTGGCTCTCTTGGGGTTCTTTCGGAGCGCGCTCACCGGCCTATGGGCGTCGGTCAGCGCCATCGTCGTAAGCGTTTGTGGCCACTTCATGGTGAAGACGCGGCTCTGGGAATTCGACGAAGAGATTGGCCAAGTCCGCGCCGAGATTGCGCGCTTGTCGGGCGAAAACCGATAGTGGGTATTTCGAAATAATCGCGCGTAAGGGGAGGTCGGCGCGCCGAGTTGGTCTTTACAGACTTCGAGCGCGATCTTTAGGCTCGCTGTCGTGCGAACCAGTGCATCACGGGGCGCTGCTCGCTCAGCGACGATGGCGTTCACGATGGGGGAGCGGACGCGGGTACGAGCGGCGGCGGTACCGCCGATGCGACCGTCCCCTACGACGACGGCGGCGCGGCCGGCGGTGCGCTGGCGCGCGATGCATCGGAATCGGGCGGCTGCACCTGCCGAACCGGTGCATCGGGCACGGCGCCTACGTCTGCGGGGGACGGCGCACTCTTCGGCATCGTGCTCTCGCTCGCTTCGGCCGTCGCGCGCCGCCGGCGTGCACGCGCCGAGACTCATGTATGATCCACGTCACGTAGTACCTTTGCCGGTGCGACTCGCGGATTCGTGAGGCGCGCCCCCTTCCGGAGCCAACGATGCGTCCGACTTTTTCCTCCCGCAGCGCCTTGTTCTCGTTCGTCACCCTCTCACTCGCCGGCGTCGCCGTGGCGTGCGGGAGCGATACCCCCACGGGGAACAACGTCACGTGCGGCTCCGGGACCACGCTGCAAGGGACGGTCTGTGTGCCGACCCCCGGCGGCCAAGTCGACGGCGGTGTCATCGTCACGGGGCCGACCGCGCCCACGTTTGGAGGCGCCACATCGGCCGCCCCGGCTTCGGCGACGAGCCTGCAGGTCACCTGGGTTCCCGCCACCGATGCGACAACCGCAACAGCCCGGCTCAAATACAACGTGTATGTTGCCACGACGAAAGGCGGGCAGAACTTCGGCGTGCCAACGTCTGTCTCGCCGCCGGGCGCCACGTCGCAACTCATCACGGGCCTCACGGCGAATACCGAATACTTCGTCGTGGTGCGCGCGGTGAACCCCGCGAACCTTGAAGAGAAGAACACCACGGAGAAGTCGGCCAAGCCGCAGGCCGATACGGGAGCCCCGGCGTTTACGGGCGTCACGAAGGCCGAACCGGCCGCGGGCGGCTCCGTGACGCTGTCGTGGGACGCCGCGCAGGATGATCTCACGCCGAAAGAGGGCCTGACGTATTTGGCATACGCGTCGGATACGGCAGGGGGCGAGAACTTCGCAATCCCCGACGCCGTCTCCGATCCGGGCGCCACGAGCGTCGTCGTGAAAGGGCTCCCCAAGCCGAATGGGAGCTACTTCTTCGTCGTTCGCGCGCGCGACGCCGCCGGCAACGTCGACTTGAACAAGAAAGAAGTGGCGGGCAAGAGCGGCGCCGACACCGACAGCCCCCTGTTCGCGGGCTGCGCGTCAGCGACGACGAAAGATGCGAGCTCCGTCACCGTGACGTGGGCCCCAGCACTCGACGACTCGACCCCTGCGACGAAGATTGCATACGACGTGTACACGTCGAAAACGCCAGGGAAAGAAGACTATACGAACCCGGCGGCCACGTTCACGGGCGGCGTATTGGGTGTCGTGACAGGGCTTTCGCAGAGCACGTCGTACTACTTTGTCTGTAGAGCGCGTGACCTTAGCAACAACGCGGACGCGAACACGGCAGAGCGGTCTGCGACGACGTTGGCCGACGGCACGCCGCCAACGTTCGCGGGGATTTCGAGTATTTCGAATATCTCGGCAACGGGTGTGGATTTGAATTGGACTGCGGCGACCGATAACCAGTCGGCGCCCGAAGACATCGTTTACGACGTGTTCGAAGCGACGAGCGCGGCGGGTGAAAATTTCTCGGGCTCTCCGAAGGTCACGTCGGTCCCCGGTGCGACGAAGATCACGCTCGCCGGCCTCACACCCGCCACGACGCTCTACTGGGTCGTCCGCGCGCGAGACATTGCCGGAAATCGCGACGCGAACCTGGTGGAGAAGAACGTGGCAACGGGGGTTAGCTTCAGCGCGAACGTCGAACCGATCTTCGGTAGTCACTGCGCGCTGACGGGCTGCCACTTGGGGAACAACCCTCCCAACGGCCTCGCGCTTTCACAGGTTTTTGACTACCTCGACACGGTGAACGTCACCTCCGTCGAAGTGTCCACCCTCAAACGTGTACTCCCCGGAAGCGCGGCGAATAGCTATCTGTTCAAGAAAATTTCGGGGACGCACAGCGTCGGTGAAATCATGCCGCCTCCGTCTACCAACGACGTTCTCAATGCGACCGAAAAAAGCATTATCGAAGGTTGGATTAATCAGGGCGCGCTCCGGAATTGACTCCAGGGCTCCTTGTCGTGGTCCTGAGTATTCCCATCACGGTGAATTAGCTATGCGACGAAGCTCTCTATTGGGATTTGCGGCATTCGGGACATCGGTGAGCTTTCTCGCCGCATGCTCCCTCATCAACTCGTTCGATGACGTGAAGGACGCGGTCGTCGACGCGGGCTCCGCCGCCGATGCCCCGGTCGTCGTCCCGCCCATCGAGGCTGGGCCTTTGCCGGACTCTGGGCCGGTGTCCGACGCTGCTGTCGACGCGGGGCCAGCGGGGCCGACGGGTGCCATCGTCGTCGGCGCGAACGTCGTAGGCGACGCGGGCAAGGAGTTCGTGCTCACAGTTCTCAATCCTGCGACCGGAGCCGAGCTCGCCCCTTCCAAGCGCGAAAAAATGAAGGTCGCCGCGATCCAATACGACGGTCTTCGCGACCTTTGGTACATCTTCGAGAGCCTAGGCACCGACTTTCAACCGAGCCCGGTCGACCCCGTTACACTCCATGTGAGAGAGCTGAACAACGTGACCGGAGAGTGGACGGAGCGACAGAAGCTCGCGGTGCCCACGGTTTCCGGTTCGGATGTTTTCGCCGTCCTCCGAAATCGAATTGCCTATTTTGCCTACGTCACGACGGACGCGGGTATTCCCGAAGGAAAACTCGTTCTGCTCGACACCACGACGCCGTCGGCCGTCACCGTTCTAACCCCGAACACAGACCTCGATGCGATCCCCGAGGGGATCATCGGCACGCGCGTCCTCTCGGGCACGGGTGGAACGTTAACGCTGATTCGAAAGGATAGTCCCAACTGCTCTGGCACCTCGGCGCCGACCGACTTTTGCCCCTGGAAGGCGCAGACGGTCACCATCGTCCCGGGTGCTTCCCCCCAGTTCGGGGCCGGGACGCAGCCAATCGTAGCGAACGTCGTCCGGATCGGTAGCCCCGCGTGGGGATCCTATCTGGGCGGGAATGTGAACATCTTCGGCGTCCCAGCAGCGGCCGGGCAGTCGGCGTATTTAGAGAGTCGTCTCACGTCGACGAACCTGACCTCGGGTACGGCGACTCCGTTCGCACTCACGGGAAGTGTGCTTCGCCCCTTGGCGATCTCGGAGTGCGCGCAAACGGCATTCGTCGCCGAGCTCACGTCAGGTGAGCTTCGTGCGGTACCGCTCGCAGCGGGTTCGACAGTCCTCGAG
Source organism: Myxococcales bacterium (assembly GCA_025354825.1). Taxonomy (GTDB): domain Bacteria; phylum Myxococcota_A; class Polyangia; order Polyangiales; family Polyangiaceae; genus JANXMC01. The sequence goes on along the minus strand of JANXMC010000280.1, from coordinate 2,113 downwards.
AAGAACTTGGGACATCCCGGTCAACGGCTCTTTTTCGAGCCGTTCTCGAACAGCCTCCTCGCGCCATTCAAAACAGCGAACTCCTTCGAGATCTCGGCCTACACCCTCGGAGGGACAAAGACCGTACCAACCCTCACAAAGCGCCAGGCACCCGGCTGGAATCCGCCGGCAGATCTACAGCCGAACGTCGTGGCAGTGAAGGCGCCGGTGACCTTCGCCTGCCCCTAACCGCGCGACCGGCGTCGTGAGGCAAATGGCTCGCATCCCAGACGATGGGTGCGGGCCGTTTTTCTTTGTGCGCTCGGAGTAGCGTGAACGCTGCCTTATCTACAAACCGAAACCCTCGCCCGTCGCGTATCCCCGTGCTCCGTCCACACGAGGAACGCGCCGTCGTCTCTCACCCCCCACTCAGGGTCGCGGGCGTTCTTGGCTGCGCCTGATACGAGCGCTGCCGACGATGCAGCGGCCGCCACCGGCTCCCGAAACCTGCGTAAACTGCACCTGATGGGTCCGATTCGCGCGCGACCTCCTGACTGGATAGCGCGCTCACACTCGCTGCACGGGTTTCGACTCACGCCCGCTTGTTCAGCTTCTCCGTGTCGGCCCGCAATCGTTCTTCCTGTGCGCGGAGCTCGGGGGTCATCTCCGCGCCGAAGTCGGCCGTGTCGAACACCTGTCGAATCTCGATCTCCCCCTCCGTTCCCGGCATCGGGTTCGGGCAGCGCTTCACCCACTCGATGGCCTCTTCTTTCGACTTCACCTGCCAAAGCCAGAAGCCCGCGACGAGCTCTTTCGTCTCGGTGAAAGGCCCTTCGGTCACGCTGCGCTTGTCGCCCGTGAACTTCACGCGCGCACCCTTCGAGCTCGGGTGAAGCCCTTCGCCGGCGAGCATGATGCCCGCCTTCACGAGCTGCTCGTTGTACGCGCCCATGGCCGCGAGGAGCTTCTCGTCCGGCATCACGCCCGCTTCGCTGTCCTTGCTGGCCTTGATGATGATCATGAACTTCATGGTCGTGTCTCCTTGTGATCGTGGTTGCGTTCGGGTGCGCGGGGCGTTTCCCCGCGGATACTCAGACGACGAACAAGGTTCGGGGAGATCGACACGCCACGGAAGATTTTTTCGAACGCGCCCCGCGCGGCAAATCCTCTCGATGAGCTTCCTGCGTGCGCCCTCACCTCCCCCCCGCCAGTCTTCGTGCGCAAGGGCGAGAAGGGGGAGCCGCGCGTCCTGCTCGACACAGCCGCGCTAAGCGCAGACGGCAGCGCGTCTCTCGGCGCTACGACCTTCTCCTTCGACGGCAAGAAGATCGCCTACGTGGTGCATCCCAACAACGCCGACTCGGGCACGGTGCGCGTCCGCGACGTGACGTCGGGAAAAGACAGCGCCATCGATGTCATCGAGGGGGGCAAATACGCGATCCCAGCCTGGAACCAAAAGAGCGACGGCTTCTATTACGTCGGCGTCACCACCGACCCGAACACGCCCGCCGTCGATGTCCCTGGGACGTCGGAGGTACGCTTTCACAAGCTCGGTACCAGCGCTTCTGCGGACCGCGTCGTGTTGCCCAGCAACGGAGACGCGGAGACCGAGCTCGAGGCGACGGCCTCCCGCGACGGCCAGTTCCTAATCGTGCGCGTGGTCCACGGCGGCGCCATCCGCGCCATCAAAGTGCTCGACCTGCGCAAAGCCAGCGCGCCCTGGGTTGATTTGGTGACCGGCTACGAAGGTGCGATGGCGGCCTTCGCCTACCAGGGAAAAATCTACCTGCGCACGACCGAGGGCGCGCCCAATGGCAAGCTCGTCATCGTCGATCCGGCGCGACCTGGTCGTGAGAACTGGAAAGAGATCGTGCCTACCTCGCCGGACCGCGTGCTCGACGGCGCCGCCGTCGTCGGAGGCCGCTTGGCGCTCACCTACCTGCACAAGGCCACCAGTGAGATCGAGCTGCGCGCGCTGGACGGCAGCCACCCACGCGCCGTGACGCTGCCAGGGCTAGGCAGCTCAAACGGGATCCTGGGCGAGCCTGATCAGGATACTGCCTACTACTTTTTCACCTCCTACACTTTCCCAGGATCGATATTCGAGCTGTCGGTGAAAAGCGGCGCGAGCAAG
>JANXMC010000278.1 GCA_025354825.1 Myxococcales bacterium | reverse complement strand
CCCCGGACTTCGTAGACCTCGCCCATGCCGCCCGCACCGATGGGGCCAACGACAATCCAGTGATGCCCCGGTATCGTGTCGCCAGCTTTGAACGAGTACCCGTCCGTGTCCATTCGCCTCGCCCCCGCGATAAGTCGGTCGGCACGTTCGTCCGCTCGGTTGCGCGGCAAAGCTTAGTGCTCGCCGGGTCGGAGGATGTAGCACGCAGGACGGAACGCGCCGCTGGAGTTGTGACAACATGACTCGACGCGTCATAGCTCGGGCGGCGGCGCGGGCGATGACCGCTAAATTCGGGCGACGGTGACTGTCCGCGCTACCCGGTTGCCTCGCGCATAGCTTCTCGGTAGTTCCCCGGATCCTCGAACGTGGGTAGGGCGTCCGCCCGCCCCGGAGGGATTGCGCGGTCAGCGGCCCGCTGCCGATGCTGGGGTCGGCTCCGCCGCAGGTGGATGTCACCACTCTACCTCGAGGCCGCGCCGCCGTGATCCTCGGATAGCTCACGAGTTGGCGGGCTTTTTCGCGATGGCGGTCCGCTATCGGATCACGGCCCCCCAACCCGCGTCGAATTGTGGCGACGCCAGACGGCTGTGACCGGGAATATACATCCGGAGCGCCGTTCGCATCATAAACACTGGCGGCATCGCCTTCGTCGCTCTCGAATCTTGGGTCACTTCAAGCGTCGCTGCGCTTCGACGGGTTTGCTACTTGTGCGCACGACTCGCCATCAATCCACGCGCGTCCCCCGTTTGGGTAAAGGACGCGGAGGGGCGCGAGGAGTAGACCCCCTCGAGCTCCGGCGCCTAACCCTATCGACAAGCTTCTCGTCGGCCCAAATGTAGGGCTACTTTCCCGCATTCAACGATGCTCCAACTCGCGAATAAGACGCCCTACGCCGCCGCACGTGCATTTGCTCGCGACATGCACGGCGCCGATCATTGGTGCGTCGCCGTAAAAGCAACGTTCAAGGTTGAGGAAAGTGGCGCTCTCTCGCTCGCTGATGACCAGCTGCCGCCTCTCTTCGCACCCGAGTACTTCGGTGAGGATGGAGCGTCGAGTATCAAGTACGACGCCGATATCTCGCTCACGAAGCCCGCGACCGACGTACTCGTGAACGCGACGGCGCACGCGCGCGGCGGTCGGCCGGTGGGAGAGCTACCCGTGAGGCTCAGGGTCGAGAGAATCGACAAGACGATTGTGGTCTACGGCGCTCGCGTACACTACGCCGGAGCCTTCGGCCTAACCGCAACTGCGCCGGCGCCCTTCGCTCGAAAAGAGATCCGCTACGAAGGGGCGTACGGGGGGACAGACATGACGTCGTCGGACGCCTCTCGACACCGCGCTGATATGCGCAACCCGATTGGCCGCGGATTCGCGACGAGTGCGGCACATCTCGAGCAGACGCTCGCTCCGGAATTTGCCTATCCCAACGAGGACCCCTCAAAGACCGGGCCGGCTGGGTTTGGCGCCCTCGCGAGCTACTGGAGTCCCCGCCGCGAATTGGGGGGCACGTACGACGAGGCCTGGTCACGTAATCAGAAGCCACTCTTGCCGTTGGACTGGGACGAGCGCTCATTGCTGTGTGCGCCACAGGACCAACAGTGTCCACACCTGCGCGGTGGTGAGCTCGTCGAATTGGTGAACATGTCTCCCGAGGGCGTCTTCAGATTTGACGTGCCTAGGGTTTACCTCGCGTTTCGGACAATGTTCGGGTCGAGGCATGAGGAACACCGAAGCAAGCTCGTGTCGCTCATCATCGAACCAGACGACCGACGCGTTTGCGCGGTGTGGCAGACGTCGCTGCGAGTGCCCCTCCGGCAGATGGACCACCTCGACACGACGGTGATCGAAGAGAAGCGGTACGTGCGATGAGCGTCGGCGTCGGCGTCGCCATCACCGCGGTGAGCGCGCGCACGCCGCTCGGCCTCCAAGCCGCTAGCTCGGCGGCCGCGGTGCGCGCCGGAATTTCTCGGGTGAGGCTCCACCCCGTGTTCGCCACTCCTTCGGGCGACCACGTAAAGGGGGCAGTCGACGCGGCTCTCGACCCGAATCTTCAAGGGCTCCCTCGCCTGATCGCGCTCGCCTCCTACACGCTCACGCGCATTTGCGAGCTTCTCCCAAAGGAATCGCGGGAGGGCCGACTTGCCGTACCCGTGTTGATTAGCGTTCCCGAGCATCGGCCAGGCTTCACGGCGACCGACGAGTCCAAGCTCGTCGCCGAACTTCAGCGAGGGGTCCCGCCAGGGCTCGTCGTGCAGGTCCCCCATCGTGGCCATGCCGGGGCGCTCCATGCGATGGGGCTTGCGGCGCAGTGGATAGCTTCGGGCCGTTCCGAAATGGTCATAGTGGGCGGCGTCGAATCTTACTTCGACGCCGACACGATCGACTGGCTAGCACTACTCCGCCATTTTTTTCTGTTAATCCGCGCGCCGCCGTGTTCCATTCGCGAAAGCGATGCGCGAACCGGGCAAGAAGTGGGAGCGGGAGCTTGAGCGTTGGCTCACGCCCTACCTAGATGCGTTCGAACACAAGGTCCGGCGCCGATGGGCGCCCATCTACATTCGTGGGCTCATACTGCCGGGCGAGCGCAAGAGCATCGAGCCGATCGTTGAGCGTGTCGCGCCCGATGAAAAGGAGCAGATCCATCACTTCGTGGCGACATCGATGTGGGACACCGCTCCCATCGAGGTTGTTCACGCCGACCGGTGTAACGAGCTTGTCGGCGGGCCAGACGCTCACCTGATCATCGACGACACGGCGCTACCGAAGAAGGGTGTGCACTCCGTGGGGGTCGCGCATCAATACTGCGGCGCGCTCGGCAAGCAGTCGAACTGTCAGTGCCTTGTCTCGCTGACGCTCGCTCGCGACGACGTTCCGATCCCGATCGCGCTGCGTCTCTACTTGCCAGAGAGCTGGGCGTCGGATGCCGAGCGACGCGAGAAGGCGCGTGTTCCCGAGGAGATCTCGTTTCGTCCGAAGTGGCGCATCGCCCTCGACGAGATCGATCGCCTGATCGAGCATCGAGTCCAGTTCGGCGATGTGCTCGCGGATGCAGGCTACGGCTCGTGCGGAGAGTTCCGTGCGGAGCTCACGAAGAGGAACTTGGTCTGGACCGTGGGCATACTCTCCACGCAGACCGCGTATACCGCGTCCGTTCAAGTACGACCGCCAACGCCGAAGACCCCGAGTGGGCGGACACCGAAGAGAGGGACCCCGACCGAGGAGAGTCGTTCCGTCGCGAAGCTCATCGAAGAACTCGGCCCCAGTGCCGTGCGGAGTGTGACGTGGCGCAAGGGGACCAAGGGACCGCTCTCGGGCCGCTTCGCGATGATGCGCGTGCGTCCGGCAGACGGCCCGCGCACTCACCCGAACAACTACCACTTGCCCGGCGACGAGGTCTGGCTCGTCGGCGAGTTCCGAAAAGACGAGACGAAGTACTACCTGTCGAACCTTCCTGCATCGGCCTCCTTCAAGAAGGTCGTCTCCGCGATCAAGGCCCGCTGGTCCTGCGAGCAGATGCATCAGCAGATGAAGGAGGAACTCGGTCTAGATCACTTTGAGGGGCGCTCCTGGCATGGCCTCCATCATCACGCCGTGCTCGGAATGATTGCCTTCACCTTCCTGCAGCACATACGGCTACGCGAAAAAAACGGGTAGGCGCAATCGACCCGACGTACCGCTCACGTTGCCGGCGGTACGCCGACTACTGGTCCGATGGTTGGTTGCGCCTGTCCCATGTCCACACTGCGCGTGTCCAGTTCACGCGTTTGTGCCCATCTAAAAATGGCGGAGTAGTGCTAGCCGAGAATGATCAGCTCGCCTCGGAGGCGAGTCGATCTCCGTTCGCCCCAGGAGAGGGCGCGTGTCTCCTTGCGATGATGAGCTCGCGACTGAGCACGACGGCGCGCATGCCGGCGCTGGCGTGGTTGCGCGGCGCCCACAGCGCTCAGGAGAGCGCGCTCATAAAGACAGACGATATCAACCAAGCAAAAGCGCTGACTGCCGTGGTCGACCAGGCCGCAGCAAATCTACGACTTCCTGAGGAGGCGGTGGACGAGGTTTGGTGCGACCTCAACGGCGAGCGTTATCGCACCGATGAGTGGAGCTACGTGCTCCAGCGATCCCCTCACGTTTTTCGCCAGGAGCATGGCAAGGCCGTCACATACCAAATGGCTTCCGATTGCTGGGGTGACATGGGCGCCGCGTCGGGCGCGCTTCTCACGATGCTCGCCGTGCAATCATGGCGACGCACGTACGCACGAGGGGCGCGGGCGCTCGTTTTCTCGGGTTCGGAGGGCGGGCTTCGGAGCGCGGTGGTCCTCGAGAGCGGGCCGGCTTCCCACCCAGGGCTGCGACCGTGACGGTCTCGATCAATCCGCCAAAGACCCCTGTCACCGAGGGCAGCAACGGCATGGCGGCCGCTGCTGTACCCAATGTTTGCAAGATGCCCGGACCACCCGCGCCCTTCGTGCCGAC
>JANXMC010000253.1 GCA_025354825.1 Myxococcales bacterium | reverse complement strand
CCTCGGCGACGGACGATTTGTCTTTCGAGAGGCCCAGCCCCAGGACGGCGAACGCCCGCATTTCAGGCGTTCCCGTGCGCATCACATTTCGAAGCAGCGGCAGCGCGCGCTTGTCGGCCATGCGCGCGACGCCCCACGCGGCGGCGACGGCGACGGCGTCCGTGGGTGCCGAGGCGACCTCGCCGTTGGCCGCACCCGCGCTCGTGACAGAGCCCGCTCGCGGTGCGAGGTACGCCTCGTACCGCGGCAAGAGACCCGGGTCGCGTAGCGCGCCGCAGGCGATCATCGCGCGCGTGCGAAGCGCGGTATCGCTTTGGCTCATGGCAAATGCGAAAAGCGGCGCGCCGGCATTCCTGTTTTCGACATAACCGAGAACGTCGATGGCCACGCGCTGCTGCGCCGGATCGCCCGCCGCGAGCGCGTCGAGGAGCGGCTTCACCGCGCGAGCGCCGATGCGCGCCAGCGTGGCGCGGGCCGCGTCCGACTCTTTCCCCGAGCCGCCGCGGACTTTTTGCATGAGCCCGAACGTGAGGTTGCCGTAAATTTCGACGAGCAAACGCCTATAAATCGTGCGCTGTGGGTTTCCGATGGCGAGGGGCAGAAGGTCTTGCTCGAGCGACTCGAGGGTGCCGCGGCCGAGGTTGATCTGCATCGAGAGGCGCGCGGCTCGGGCGACGAGCTCTTCGTCCGGAGCGCCGCGAATGACCCGCCGAAAGAGCCTGTCGGCTTCGTCGGCTTCACCGCTCGAGAGGAGCAAGTCGGCCAATTCGAAATAGACGATGTAGAGCCGCTCGTTCTTGGCAATTGCCTGTTTGAACTCGCGAATCGCCCGCGGTGCGTCTTGCCGCGACCTGTACATCTCGCCGAGGCGGCGGTGCCCCTCGGCGTCGTCGGGATTGAGCTCGACGGCGCGCGCGGCGTACTTAATCGCGTCTTCGTCTTTGTAGGTTTGAAGCGCGTATTGCGCCATGCGCTGGTAAAGCTCGCGCGCCCGCTTCGGCTCTACTTGCACGAGCTTCTCGAGAATCGCAATCGCGTCGGCGAGCTTGTTCTCTTGCACGAGCACGCGCTCGAGCGACAGGTACGCGTCGCCGTCGCCCGGTGCGAGCTGCACCACCTTGCGAAGAACCGCCTCGGCATCCGGCAGGCGGCGCAGGTGAATGGCAACTTCGGCCAGCGTTCGCCCGGCGTCGAGATCGGGCGGTATGCTTTCGAACTTCGCTTGGAGCGGCACCATCTGCTGCGGCAGAACGTGCTCGAGGCCCCACAACGTGACGATGTGCGTCCGCGCCTCGCGCGCGAGAAGCTTGTCGCCGTCGACCCTGCTGCGGTCGGCCAGCTCCTGCCAAAGCACGCGTGCCTCGCGGTAGCTCCGCGACCGCTCGAGGGCACCGGCGAGCTGCTTTTTGTAGGCCGGCGTGTTCGGCTCGAGCTGCACCGCCTCGCGCATCGACGACAGCGCGTCGGCCGTCATGTCGTGCTCGAGATACACCTCGCCGAGCGCGGCGAGGGCCCGCGCGCGCGGTTGAATCGTCGTGAGAATGCGTTTCCAGGTTTGCACCGCGAGGGCGGTGTTGCCGTCTTGGAAATAGCGGTCGCCGAGATCGACCAAATGCCCGGGATCGTTGCTCGCGACCTGCGTGAGGCGCTGCAGCACGCGCATCGATTTGTCGACCTCGCCGATGCGCCCGTAGAACTCGGCGAGGCGCGCGAGCACCTCTTCTTCGCCGCTCGCCCGCGCTTCGAGCTCGGTCAAAAGGCGCAGCGCCCGCGCCCGCTCGCCGCGCTGCATGAGGGTTTCGCACTGCTCGAAGACGAACTGGGGATTGTTGGGCGCCGCGCGAATGAGACCTTCGTATTCGGCAATCGCCTTATCGAGCTCGCCCTGCGACTGCAAAAGACGAATGAGCTTCAATCGAAGATCGATCTGCTTCGGATTCGTCGCGAGGGCGCGGCGGTAGGCGGCGAGGGCGTTCGTCGCGTCGCCCGTCTCTTCGTAGAGCGATGCGAGCAGCGCGAGGCGGTCGTAGTCCGACGGGTGGGCCGCCTCGAGCTCTTTCACGAGGGCGCCGAGATTCTGATCCGCCCGATAAAGCTCGGTGATTGTCTCGTAAATCTCCGTGCGAACTGCCGCCTCTTGCCCCGCCGCCGCGAGCGCTTTGCGCAGGGTTGCGAGGGCCTCTTGGTTCTTGTGGGCCTTCGCCTGGGCGCGCCCGAGATCTTTCAACGCGGGCGCGAACGTGCGGTTGTCGCCCGTGGCGGCCGCCACCAGGTCTTTGAACTCGGCCTCGGCTCGTTCGTATTCGCCGCGCGCGTACAGCTCGCGACCGAGCTCGCCGCGCACGAAAAGGCTCGTCGGTTGAAGCTTCACGAGCTGCCCGTGAAACTTCTTCGCGCCGTCGAGATCTTTCGCGTCGAGGGCGAGCCCCATGAGCGTGCGCAGCGTCTGCTCTTTGTCCGCCGCCGCGGTTTGAAGCGCGAGCGCCTGCTCGTAGCGCGCGCGCGCAGCCACGCCGTCGCCGCGATCTTGAAGCGCCCGGGCGAGGGCGAGGATCGCCGTCGGGTCGTCGGCCTTGAGCGCAAGGGCCTTGTCGTAGGTTTTCACAGCGTCGTCGGCGCGCCCGTCGACCTTGTAAATCCCCGCCAACGTGACGAGTGCCGGGTACCGCTCGGCGCTCGGCACGTTGGCGTCGGCGCGTTTCTCGAAGTCGGCCACGAGCCTCGTGATGTCGCCGTCGCGGTCGCGATAAAGCTGCGCGAGCCGTTGAAGCGGAAACGGCGAGCCGGGCTGCGCGAGGACGATCTTGGTGTAGCGCTCGATGAGCGCGGCAGGCGCGGCGGGATCCGTTGGCGTAGCGGTTGAAGGCTTCGGCGGCTGTGGAGACCCGGGATTTGCGGGGGTAGCGGGGCGAGGCCCACCCGGTCGCGGAGCGGGCGCCGTGGGGCGCGGCGGCTTCTTGCGACCACGCGGATCGAAGTCTTGCGCACGGGTGGTGGCGCTCGTGAGCGTCAGCGCCAGCGCGAGGGCCATCGCGACGGGCCCGACAGAACTGCGACGACGACCCGAGCGCACCTTCGTAGTGTAGCGGCGCGACGCGGGAGTGGGTACCTCCGCGCGCCAATTGCCATTAAGCTTCGCGGGCCATGACGTCACCGCCGTTTTTCCAGTCGCCGCCCGAGCTTGGAAATCAGTTCACGACCGACGCGGTCCTCCGCGCCTACCTCGCCCGCGTGCTGCCGGAAGACGTTGCCCACGACGTCACGCCGACGCTCGAAGCGCTGGGTGAGCTGACGGGCGGCGAGCTGACGCGCCTTCATATGGCGACGCGAAACGACGAGCCGAAGCTCACGCAGTGGGACGCATGGGGGAAGCGCGTCGACCACATCGAGCTCACGCCACTTTGGAAAGAGTCGGCGCGCATCGCGGCGACCCACGGTGTGGTTGCGACGGCCTACGAGCGGCGGCACGGCGCTCATTCACGCATTCATCAGTTCGCCCTCGCGTACCTCTTGGAGCCGGCGTCGGCCGTTTACACGTGCCCCCTCGCGATGACCGACGGCGCCGCGAAAACGATTCTCGCGCTCAAGAACGAAGCGCTCACAGCCCGCGCGGTAACGCGCCTGACGAGCCGTGATCCGGGCGCGTTCTGGACCAGCGGGCAGTGGATGACGGAGCGCACGGGCGGTTCCGACGTGGCGATTTCGGAGACCGAAGCGCGTTTGGAACAGGCGGATTCGGCCGGCGCGTATCGCCTGTACGGGACGAAGTGGTTCACGTCGGCGACGACGTCGCAGATGGCGCTCACGCTGGCGCGGCCGGCGGGCAATCCGCCCGGCGGTGGCGGCCTCGCGCTGTTCTACGTCGAGCTGCGCGACGCCCTCGGCGCGATGAACGGCATCACTGTGAATCGCCTCAAAGAGAAGCTCGGGACGCGCATGGTGCCGACCGCGGAGCTCACGCTGGAGGGTGCGCTCGCCGTGCCGGTCGCCGGCACGCGCGACGGCATCAAGAACATCACACCGATGCTCACGGTCACGCGCACATGGAATGCAATCGGCGCGGTCGGAGGCATGCGACGCGGCCTCGCCCTCGCCCGCGACTACGCGAAACGGCGCGTCGCCTTCGGTGCGCCGCTCGCGGAGAAGCCGCTCCACGTCGACACGCTGGCGGGGCTCGAGGCCGAGTACCAAGGGGCGTTTCAGCTTTCGTTTCGATGCGTCGAGCTTCTCGGTCGCGAAGAGGCGCGGGTGATGACCGACGACGAAGCGCAGCTCCATCGACTGCTCACACCCATCGCCAAGCTCACGACCGCACGCCAGGCCGTAGCGGTCGCAAGCGAGGTGCTCGAGGCGTTCGGCGGCGCCGGCTACATCGAAGACACGGGGCTGCCCCGCCTGCTTCGCGACGCGCAGGTGTTGCCCATTTGGGAGGGGACGACGAACGTTCTCTCGCTCGACGTGCTGCGTGCGCTGTCGCGTTCGCGCGACGGGCACAACAGCCTCGCCGCCATCACGCGCGAGGTCGCGCGGTGCACGCACGGTGTCGACGGAGGGCGCCTCGAAGGGGCGGCCCGCATGGCGCGCGATGCGGTGGCTCACGCGGAGGCGTGGGCTGCGCAGACGCTTGAAAGAGGCGGCCTCCCGGCGCTCGAAGCCGGCGCGCGACGGTTCGCGATGACCCTCGGTCGGGCCGTCGAGGTTGCGCTCCTCGTGCACCAAGCGCACGACGACGAGAGCGCCGGGCGAGCCCCGCGCGCCGCCGCCGCGGCACGTCGCCTCGCGCGCAACGGCGTCGACCTCATCGCGGAAAACGCGAACGATGAGAGCGACGCGCTCGACGCCCGCACGCTGACTCAGTGAGCTCGCGCGCTCGCGAGCTCGCCAATCAGAGCACGCCGACCATGAGCGCGACGCCGAGTACGGCGAAGATCACCGCGGCGACCTTCTTCGTGACGTCGGGTTTCAGCACCTTGCCCGCGCGATTTCCGATGAACACGGCGATCGCCGCGACAAGCCACAAGGCGAGCGTCGAGGCTGAAAACACGATGAACGGCGAGTTGTAGCGCGCCGCGAGGGCCGCCGTTCCGAGCTGCGTGAGGTCGCCCCATTCGGCGATGAAGACGACGCCGAACACCTTGCCGAAGGTGCGCCAAAAGGTCGGCGGGTGCTGCGGATGGTGCTGTCCGTCGGGGCCCGTTTCGCTGTCGTCGTCGTCCGATTTGCGCCGCCACATCACGACGGCCGACACGACGAACAGCAGGCCCGCCGCGATATGCACCGGCCTTGCGGGGAGCATCGAGAGAAGCCCGCCGGCGGCTACGGCGACGAGGCTCTGCACCG
>JANXMC010000195.1 GCA_025354825.1 Myxococcales bacterium | reverse complement strand
CCGTCTACGGCACGCTGCACGGCCCCGGCTATTCGGCGGGCGACGCTGTGACCGCCGCCTACACCCTCCCAGGCGGCAAAAAATTCGTATCGGACTTTCACGAGTTCGCCATCGAGTGGGAGCCCGCCGGGATGCGCTTCTACGTCGACGACGCGCTCTACGCGACCCAAGCGCCGGTCACGATCCCGGCCGGAAAGACGTGGGTCTACGACCACCCGTTCTACATCAACCTCAATCTCGCGGTCGGCGGAATCTTTCCAAAGTACCCCGACGCAACCACGGTATTCCCTCAGAGCCTCTTTATCGATTACGTGCGCGTCTACAAGCGTTGACGCACCCAGCCGTGATCGAATCGATCACCCTAGAAACCAAGGTGTTCGGTCTGTTTCAGAGACGCTCTTTAAACGTCCTCTGCCACTTGCTCGTGCGCGCGTCGTGCTAACTTCGACATACGCGCTTGAGGGGTAGTACGACGCATATGAATCAACACGAGAACGCATTCGAAGCCGGGTTGTCCGCGACGTCGTCCGCGAACGGCCCCGTGCGTGGTCGCGGCGACGTTCTGCCGTCGCTCCTTTCGGGAGCCGTGCTGGCGTCCACCGCCGTGGGGAACGACGGCGCGCGTGAATCCGTCGCGCCGATCTCGGGCGTGCAGCTTCGCGTCGAACGTGCCGACGACGCTTCGGATACCACGCGCTTCCACCGCCTCCTCGTCGACAATCTCGACAGCGTGACGCGCTACTTGAGCCGAAGCGGAATCCCCGCGGGGGAGGTCGACGACGCCGCCCAAGAAGTCTTCCTCATCGCCTCCGCCAAGCTGCAGACGATTGCGCTCGGAAGCGAACGGGCCTTTCTTTTCGCGACCGCGGCCCACGTCGCGCAGAACGCTCGCCGCGCGATTTACCGCCGCGCGCGCGCCCACGACCGGCTCGTCCACGTCCTCGACGACCCCACGCCCAGCCTCGAAGAGTTGACGGATCAACTCCGCGCCCGAGCGCTCCTCGACGAAGTTCTCGAGCAGATGCCCGTCGAGCTCCGCGGCATCTTCGTCCTCTTCGAAATCGAAGAGCTCTCCGTGGCCGAGATCGCCGATCGCCTCGCCCTGCCGACGGGGACGGCCGCCTCGCGCCTCCGCCGTGCGCGCGAATCGTTCCGCGAGCGAATCACCCGTATTCATGCGATGTCGCCCAAAACCGTCGCTCGCTATTCGGGGCTCTCGAGCGCAGGTCTCGGCGCGGGTTTGGGGTCGGTCCGCCGCGTAGATACTTCGGTATCAACGCTCCTTCGTCCCGAGATCTTCAGCTGGTGGGTGAGCGGCGGCGAGGTTGCGGCTCTCGCCGCGCTGCTCGACGTCTACAAGCAGGCGTATCCCGAAATGGCCGTCGTCAATGCGGCCGTGAAGGGGACGTCGACAGCTAAGCAAAAGCTCATGTCGCGCATGCAGCAGGGGCTGCCGCCCGACACGTTTCAGGCCCAAGGCGGCGACGATCTTCTCAGCTGGGTGAAGAACCCGAGCCACGGTGGCGGCAAGCTCGATTCCCTCGATTTCCTCGCGGAAAAAGAGGGGTGGGACGCCGTTTTTCCGAAGGACGTGGTCGACGTCGTCAGCTACGGCGGGAGCGTCTACGCGGTGCCGGTGAACATTCACCGAACCAATGCGCTCTTCTACAACCGTCGCGTTCTCGCCGAGAGCAACCTCACGCCGCCAACGACGTTCGCCGCGTTTCACGTCGCGGCGGCCACGCTGCGTGCGCGCGGCATCACGCCGCTCGCCCTTGGCGCAAAGCAGCCGTGGACGCTCACGCTCCTCGCGTTCGAAAACATTATGATCGGCGTCGCGGGGAGTGCCTATTACCGAGCGTTCTTCTCCGGCCAAAAGAGCCCGGACGACCCGGAGCTTCGGCAAACGCTCGTCGAGCTCTCACGCGTCCTCGACGCGACGAACGATGACGCTCGCCTCATCACGTGGGATCAAGCCGCCGAGCGCGTTCGCACGGGCGAAGCCGCCATGACCATCATGGGCGACTGGACGAAGGGGTACCTAAAGAGCTTCGGGCGCGAGCTCGACGAAGACTTCGGCGAGGTTCCGAGCCCGGGGACATCGGGAACGTTCGTCTTCACGCTCGACACCTTTAGTCTGCCAAAGGGCGCGCCCAATCGCTCCCATGCGATCGATCTGCTTCGCGTCTTCGGCTCGCGCGAAGGGCAAAACGCGTTCAATCGAATTAAGGGGTCGATCCCCGCGCGCACAGACGTCGATATCTCGCAGTTCGACGCGCTGTCGCAAGCGACGGTGCGCGACTTCAAGCGCGACCCTCACGTGCCGACGATTACGATTCTGGCGCCCGGCTCGTTCACCCGCGCCCTCGACAGCGCCATGGGGATGTTCGCGAAGGATCGCGACGTCGACAGTGCGATCGGCGCCATTCGTAAGTCGTATACGCGCCTCCGCGGCTGAGTCGCATTCGCCCCTTCGCGATGGCGCAGAGAGGGCGCCGTGCGAACTGTTTCCAATTTGTGATCGAGCGGTGTCGTCGCGGACATTTTCGGTCCAACGAAGCGCGCACGTGGGACGTGTGCGTCGGGAGGTCGACGATGAAGATCGGACACACGTGGCTCGCCGTCGTGGCATGCGCGCTAAGCTCGCTAGCCTGTTCCAGCAACGGCGCGACGACGAATCCACCGGGCACGGGTGGCGGCGGCAGCGACGCGGGCGTTATTTCGGACACGGGCACGCCCGTGGGCAACGCGGCCGACGCCGACGTCCCGGACGTCACCATTCCGGACGCGCCTGCGAACCCCGCGCGTAATCCGCCGAAGTCCGGTGTGCTCTTCGGCGCCTTCGTCGGCGTCGGCGCCAACGGACCGCAAGACTTCCTCGACTCCGAGAAGCTCATCGATCGCCGTTGGGTCATCGACCACCGCTTCTACTCGTTCGAGGACTGGACGGTCGACCGCACGCCCTGGGCGATTGCCAATCACAAGATTCCGCTCGTCACGTGGGAGCCCCACGAGAAGCTCGACGACATCATCGCCGGCGTTCACGACGACATGATTCGTACGCGCGCCCGCGGCGCGAAGGCCCTCGGCGCCGAGATGTACCTCCGCTGGGGCCACGAGATGAACGGCAATTGGTACCCGTGGGACGGCACCCACAACGGCGGCGCGGCGGGCGGCCCGGCGAAGTACATTGCGGCCTATCGCCACGTGCACGATCTCTTCGTCGAAGAGAAAGCCGACAACGTCATTTGGGTATGGTGCCCCCTCGTGACCGACGTCCCCGAAGCGGGGTGGAACCACTGGACGAACTACTACCCCGGCGACACGTACGTCGATTGGGTCGGCCTCGACGCCTACAACTGGGGGACGTCGTCCTCCTGCTGCGTGTGGATGTCGTTCGAAGATCTCATCACGCCGCTCTACAAAGACTACGCCGGCAAGAAGCCGCTCATGGTCCCCGAGACCGCGTCGGCCGAGGTTGGCGGCAACAAGGCGCAGTGGATTCTCGATATGCAAAATGGCCTGAAAACCAAGTTCACGTCGATTCAGGCCCTCGTCTGGTTCCACATCAACAAAGAGACCGACTGGCGCATCAACTCGACGCCGAAAACCCTCGAAGCCTACAAGGCGATGGGGAAGGATCCGTACTTCAACCCGTATCCTTGAAAAGCGCCGGATTGAGCTTGGTGTGCGCGAGCACCGAGTAAATCCGGTGAATCCGGCCGGTTTCATCCAGATCGATCATCAGTACGAAGCGCGACGCCTGCTTGGGGGGCGTCGTTGCTTTTGGACGCGCGGCGACGATGGCGGGCATACCGTTCAGGACACGAAGCGAGACTGCCGTATCCGCGGGCCAATGAGCCGAAAGCTTCAAGTGGGTAGTGAGCACTTTGCGAATACCGACGATAGGAATGCGCGCTGCGAGGTATTCCCCCCCGCCGTCGTTGAGGGCGACGATCGATTCGGCGAGGAGCGCCTCGATGGCCGCCGCGTCCTGCGCCGCGAGCCCCGCCATGAACCGCATGAGGACCTCGTGCGTCTTGGCGGTATGGGTCTCGCTCGCGACGCTGTCGCCGCGAGTGCGCTCGTACGCCTCCATCGCGCGGCGCGCGCGGTGGTGTGTCGTCTTCACGTTCGCCTCGCTCATCGCGAGCGCCTCGGCCGCCTCGCGCACCGAGTAATCGAGCACGTCGCGTAACAGCAGCACCGCGCGCTCTCGCGGGCGAAGCACTTCGAGGGCGAGCAAAAACGCGAACGAGACGCTCTCGAGCAGATCGTAGCGCCCTTCCGTCGTTCGCGGCTCGTGGGCGGGGATGACGTCGTCCGCATCGATGGGCGACGGGAGCCACGGACCCACGTAGGCGCGGCGGCGTCGCGCGCGGTACGCATCGCGCGCGAGGTTCGTCGCCACGCGAACGAGCCACGGGCGGAGCGATTCGGCGCCGCCCGCGGTCGACGCGGCGGGCGCGTGCACGAGGGCGCGCGCGAACGTCTCCTGAACGAGATCATCGGCGTCGGCCGCGCTCCCCGTCATTCGATAACAGAGGCCACGCAAATAGCGCTCATGCGCGAGCAGCCTCGTGCGCAAAGCCTCGTCGTGCGCCGTCGTGGGTGCCATCGATGTTCTCACTTTGGGTGCGCGTTTCGTCTGTCGCGTGGCCTGCCAGGGCGTGGCGCGAGGCCAGCTCGGAAACCCGTTTGGCGCTCGCGAGGCTTGCGTCCGCGAGCATACCTTCGCTCGAAGCCCAATCGCCAACGACGTAAAGGCCACGGACGCCTGGCACCTCGGGCCCGGGCGTGGCCCGGCCGGCCTCGGCGAAGTCGTTGGCGACCATCAGATTCGGTAGGAATCGCTCGTGACGGACGAATCGTCGGTATCCCGGTTGGATGCGTTCGAGGTCGCTCGCGAGCTCGGCGGCCGTCGCCGTTTCGCCTTCGGCGAGGTAGCGCGCGACGTGCACCATCGCGCCGCAGCGAGGTGCGAGGCTGGCGACCGCAGAGTGGACCGAGACATAGGACGGAACGTCGATGCCGAGCGCGAACGTCGTTTGCGACGGCAATGTCTCGAGCGCGACGTCGAGGCACGCGGCACGAACGGGAACTGCGGCGTCTGCCCACGCGCGGAGGGCCGAAATGCGGGGGGCGATGGCGCTCGCGAAGCGCGGGCTGACCGCGAGGATGACGGCCGACGCGTCGACCTGCTCGCCCGATTCGAGGACGACGCCCCGGGCCTGCGCATCGTGGAGGACCGATGCGACGGACGCATGCGTGCGGATGACGACGCCGGCGCGACCCGCGGCCTCTGCGAGGCCGCCCACCAGCGACTGCCACCCTCCGTCGAGATAGAGAACGCCGCCCTTGGCCGCTCGCGTGAATTGGGAAATAGCCGCGCCAGCGCTCTGGCGGTCCGGCTCGTTGCAATAGCTCGCTACGCGAAAAATCGAATACATGAAATCGCGGGCGCGCCGGTGGGCAAAACGGGATTCGACCCATGTGCGAAGAGGGGTATCGCGAAGAGGCGCGACATCGATCGACTGCGCGTTTGCCAAGAAGCGCGCGGCCTCGAGCTTCTCGGCGAGCGTGAAGAGCGATGTCGTCAGCAGGGAGACGAAGCCGCTCGGCAATCCATGAAGCGTACCGCCGCGCACCGCCACGCCGCCCGAACCGAGGGGCGCGCGCCCTTTGATCGGCACACCGAGCGCGCGGAGGACCCCGATGCCGCGCCCACCGGCATAAAGCGCGTGGGGGCCGAGATTGAGGTGGAACCCCTCGCGCACCTGCGTGACGGCGCGCCCGCCGACGTGGGACGCGCGCTCGAAGAGATGCACCTGGTGCCCCTGTCGCGCGAGAAGCGTCGCGCACGCGAGGCCGCCGAGGCCTCCCCCTACGATCACGATGGGAGCGTTCATGCAGGTCCCACGTTCGAGGCCGGGAAAAGGTTACAGCCGGCAACGCGATGCGTACGATTCCGCCGGTGAGCCGTAAAATCGCCCTGATTTCGTCGCTTCTTCTGCTTTCGGGGTGCGCCAAAGCCGCCCCGTCGGCGCCCGTCGCCGATGCGGCGCCCGCTCCATCCGCACCAGCCAGTGGCGAGGCACGCGCGGCCGCGAGCTCGTCGCCCCCCGCGACGCCTGCGCAAAGGGGGGCCGATCTCGCCGCCGACGACGAGACGTCGAGCGCCCCCTCGGGCGAGGCACGGCGCGTTCATCTCGCGCGCATCGAAGACGACGAGCTCCTCGCGACGTCGGCCACGGCCACCGCGGTGCGCGCGCACTTCGCGGGGCACGACGCGGGCGCGAAATTAGCGGCGCTCGCGCTGGACGCGCAAATCGTAAAGCTCGGCGGCGGGCGTCGTGGCTATTTGCTCACGCGCGATCGCTCGGCCGAGAAAGGCGCGAAGCACGATGAGCGAGACGACGTTCCGCCGCAAATCGTCGTCGTCGATTCCAAAGGAGCGATCCTCTGGACGAAGGAAAATCCGATTGCGGGCGTCGTCGCGAAGATTACCCAATTGGCCATTGCGCCGGGCCCCATGGGCGGCATTGCGCTCGTCCTCGTGAGCGCCCCTACGAAGGCCGTCGCAACGCGGATGTGGGACGGCGAAGGCGGCATCTTCGCCGACTTCCACGTGCTCGACACCGAAGCGTGCGATGCCCTGTCGGTGCTCTATGCCGCGCGCCGTGGCTGGCTCGTCGTCGCAACACGCATGGGCATCGGCCGCGCGCAGCTCCTGGACGAGCGCGGCACGCTCGCGTGGGGAAAATCAGGCATGCCGGTGGGCATGGCGTCGACGATCGCGACGTCGTCGGCCCTCGCCCAGGACACCGAGACGACGTTCATGCTCGTGCAGCTCGCGCCGGGCCCCGACCACGCGTCGCTTCATGCGTTCGCGATTCGGTACGACCGCAAGGGGACGCCGCTTTGGGACGCGCCGGTCGATTTGGGAAGCGTCGCGCGCACCGTGAAAAACGGAGACCGCGCCGTGGCGACTCGCTTGCGCGAGGGGGTCGTGAGGGTCGTCCTACCCGGGGCGCCGAAGAGCGCGCGCCCCGTGGACATCACCGCCGACGGAGATGTGTTGAGAGCATCTCCGTAAGCGAGATTCGAATCAGCTCACTGGAACTGGCAGGTGCCGGGGATGTCGAACGTCAGGTCCGTGTGCACGCAGGTCAGCGTGCGGCCGTCGACGGGCGTCGGGTCGCAGCTGCTCTGGTGATCCGGCGTCGTGAAGCCGCCGCACGGCCCGCCCTCGTGCGAGTACGGGCGGCACACCTGCGGGGCGTCGCTGAACTTGCGGCTGCAGAAGCCGTCGTCGCACTGCGAGTCGTCCGTGCAGAACACGGGGCACGCGCCGTCGACCCAGGTGTCGCTCGCCGGTTTGGCGCCGAGGAGATTCCCCGCCGCCGCGCGGACGGAGCCCTTGAATCCGCAAAGGTTGCCGAACTGGCTCTCGCCCGCGCAGACCGGCATGTAGATGAACGTGCACATCTGGGGAGCGTTGCACGCGCCCGCCGTCACGAGGCCGTTGACCTCACCGCGAACCTGCTTGAGGACGGCCTGGCCGGCCTTTTTCGTGGCGACGTTCTGCGCGAAGAACGTGTGACCGGCATCCGTCGTCTCGTACGTGACGCAGAACGCGGCGACCTTGCCGAACGTCTGCGTCGCGCCGTCCTTCTTCAGCGTGAGCGAGGAGTCGGTGGTCGTGACCTTGTACGTGCCGAGGATCGAGTTGAAGAGCGCCGTCGGCTTGTCGCGCGCGAGCAGCGTGACCGACGTCGCCGAGGCCTTGTAGATGCCGGTGACCGTCGTCTCGGACGGGCAGGGCGTCGTGATGCAGCGGATGCCCGTGTCGAGAACAGCGGTGAACTTCTTGTCGCCGCGGCCGTCGACCGTGCGGGCCGCTTCGTCCGTGAACGCGATCGAGCGGATCGTGCCGCCCGCGGTGTTCTGCCAGTCGGCCTTGAGGTCGCTCTCGCACGTAGCCGCCGCGCTGAGCGCGTCCGACTCGGAGGCAACGTTCTCGGTGGCCGACTCATTGCTCGTGTCGACTGCACAGCCGACGACGAAAGAAGAAGCGAAGACAGCAGCAAGCGCCAAACGGATCGAATTCATGATCATACCCCTAGCGAGGCGCCCTCCCGAGAGTGGGGGGCCGGCCGTCGCAACGAGAGGGCGTTTAGCTTTGTAAGCGAATGTGAACAAAGAGATTCTTTGATCGGAGCTGGATTTTTCCTCTTCGATTCAACCGCGTCACGCCCCAACCGATTCGGCCGAAAACAAGCGGATTGAGCGAAAATGTCATCGCGTCGCCGCGGTCCTCAAACGACTTAATTCCGTCTCAGAACGTAAAATTACCGTCTATTTCGCGTCTCATCAAGTCAAGGGACAGGGGCGCACGCAACGACGATTCTCACCTCGTCCGTTCGTCAATGGCGCCGCCGAACACGAGGAATGACGCGGTGCGAATTTCTTTCTTCGACCCTTAACTCGGGACGCGAAGTCACCCGCCCGAGGCGACCCCTCTGACCCATTCGAGGACACACGCGCTCGTCGTCGCGCTCACGGCCCCTCCGCCGAGCGGCATGCGTGCGCCGAACGGGGGCGGGGCGAGGAGCTTCGTGTAGATGGCGCTTTTCTCCGGCGCGGCCGGGTCGATGAGCAAGAATCCCGACGCGGTCGCCGACTTCCCTTTGAGGCGCGCCCCCACGCCGTCGGAGGCGAGATCGAGATCGGCCGACGGGCTCGCGGCGCCGTGGCACCCCGAGGTCGCGCAATCGGTCTTGAAGAAGGTAACGGTGACGTCGCCGCAGCTCTCGGGCGAGACGGTGTTCGCGCCCGCGGCCTTCGACGTGCCGTCGGTGTTGAACTCGTCGGCGTTCTCGAGCTGACCTGCGCACGCGACGACGAGCAGAGCCGTCATTGCCATTGAAATCACGGATACGGAAGTGCGGATTGCGCTCACGGGAGGCTCCTCGATACTTAGTAAAGAAAGGCGAGGGCCGTTTGGCCTCGCACGATTTGGTCGAGGGCGCCGCCCGCGACGTAGACGTCGCCCGGTTGCGGGTGAAACGCGTAGAAATAGCGCGTGTAGCTTGCGCCGAGGCGCCCTTCGAACGACTTGCCGAAGGGGACGGCGACACCGATCTCGCCTTCGACGGCGCCCACGGTGCTCTCGCGGAGGCGCGCGGCGACAGCCCCGCTGCTGAAGACCGGGAGGAACGCCGCGGCCGCCGTAATCGCCAGCGGCCCCACCGGGATGCGCACGTCTCCGCCGAGCTTGAGGCACGAGTAGGTCACCGAAGGCATCTCCTTCTGAATCGCCGCCGACCCGTCGAAGGTGAACGCCTCGCGCTTGTAGCCAATCGATGCGCCCACCACGGCAATCGGACGATCGCCGTCGGACCCGACGCGACCGCGGATGCGGAGACCGACGTCGAGGCGGTTCCACGCGGTCTTCACCTCGTCGCCCGCCTCCGTGCGCGAGCTCAATCCGAACGCCTGACGGTAGCCGCCGACGAGGCCGAGGTCGCGCACGACGGGCGTCGTGCTCGCCGCGAACGGATAGAGCTCGACGCTGCCGCCGAGGCTCGGCGCACCGAGCACGTCGTAGGTGCGAAGGTTCGACGTGAGGCGGTCGTTGTAGGCGAGCGTTCTGCCGCCGATGTCGAAGCCGAGGGCCGCGACGACGAAGGCGCCGCCGATGCCGCCCGGACGCGCGCCGGGGCGCGATTCGTGGGCCGGCGCGACGTCCGCATCGGCCGCGGCGAAGGGGACGACGGCTTTTGCGCCGACGTCGCCGTCGGCCTTGAGCGGAGCTTGCGTTTCGACGTCAGGCGCGGGCGTGGTCGTTTCGACGATCGGCGCCTCCTCGACGACCGGCGCGGAAGCCGGGGCTTTCGCCGGCGCTTTGCGCGGACGCTTTCCCGACTTGGTGCTCGGTTTCTTCTGCTGCGCGGTCTGCGCGGTCTGCGCGGCGTGGGCCGGGGTGGAAGCTCGAGGCGCCGCCTCTGCAACCGTCGCGACGAGCGCAAAGCTCGCCGCGAGCGTCAGGGCGATTGCGGTACGTGATTTCATAATTAGAGGAGCCCTGCGAGGGGGCCCGTGCCTTTACTTGTGTTTCCGAATCGGTCGACGTTGACGCCGACGAGATTGGCAATCGAGGTGAGAAGCTTCGTGTGCGCCTCGTTCTCGCCGGCGTTCTTGCCGGTGTAATCGAGGAAGCGGCCCGTCTTCAGGCCCGCGCCTTTTCCGCCGGCGAGAACGAACGGCATGTTCTTGTGATCGTGGGCATTGCTGTCGCCAAGCTCACTGCAAAGAAACACGACCGTGCTGTCGAGAAGCGTGCCGCCTCCGTACGGGGTCGCCTTGAGCTTCTGAACGAGATAGGCGAACCGCTCCATGAACCAGCGCTTGAGCGTGACGAAGTCTTTCGCGTTCTGGCTGCTCGGATCGCCGTAGTGCGAGGCGTCGTGGTTGCCCGTTGCAACGCCCGAGCCGACGACGTGGGTGGGGCTCACCGGGTGCGACCACATGAGCGACGCGACGCGCGTGACGTCGCAGCCGAGGGCGAGGACGGCGAGATCCATTTGCAAGTTGCCGACCGTGAGGAACTTCTCTTCCTGCTCGTAGGTCTTGGGGTAGTAGTCCGTTGGCGAAACGGCAAAGCCGCCCGCATTCCACGTTACGTTCGAGCAGCTTCCCGTCGCCGTGATGCGCCGCTCCACCTCGCGAATCGAGTCGAGGTGCGTGTCGAGCTTGGCCTTTTCGGCCGAGCCTAGGCGTGCGCGAATCGCCCCTAAATCGGCCACAGTCGCGTCGAGGACGCTCTGCCTGCGGCGTTGGCGGAGAAGCTCCGCGGCGTCGTCCGTTGCGCCCGTCTTCACGCCGCCGAAGAGCCGTGTGAACGCATTGATCGGATTGTCGTCGGGCTTCACCTCTTGATCGGGGCCGATGAACGAGAAGCCGCCACTGCCGTTTTGAAAGTTCGAGCTAATGCCCAATTGGACCGAAGCCTGCGGCGCTTGCCCCTGAATCTTCTGGCCGAGAAACACGTCGAGCGACAGGTCGCCGACGCCGGTGAGCACTTTGCGAATGCCACCTTCGTGGGTCGCGCCGCCGGCGTACATATCGAGCCCTTTGAGGAAAATCAGGTCGTCCTTCACGATGCCGAGGGGCTCGGTCATCGCGGGGAGCGTGAAATTGGTCTCGGTGCCCGAGGGGTGCCACATCGAGGGAATGCAGCCGTCCGGTACGTAGACGAAGAGCGCGCGCATCGGCGCCGCCGCGTTGGCCATGCGCGCCGTCCGGAGAAGCTCCATCTGCGTGAGCACGCCCGCGGCGGCGGCCCCCGCAAGGAACGTCCGGCGACCGATTCGAGCGTGGATGGCGCGGCTCATTGTTTGTCTCCTGCGGCAGTCTCTCGGCGCAACGCGAACGACTTCTGTTTGGCAACTTCGACGAGAAGCTCTTGAAGGTTCGTGCCGCCCGTTTTGAAGGTGGACGCGAGGCTGCGAACCGCACAGACGTCGACCGACGATTCGCGAAAGCCGTGGGCGAAGCGGTAGTACTGCGTGGCAATGCACGTCTGCGCGCGTTCGCTCTTTGCGAGAATGGCGCCAAGCTCGCGGGGGCCGTTGAACGCATCGCTCGACGGGGTATCGAGCGATTCACGGTTCTTCAGCTCACCGCTCGCGTCGATGGCGAGGCCGTTCTCCGTCATGCGGTAGGCGCCGACGCCATCGAAGCGCTCGAAGCCGTAGCCGACGCCGTCGAGAAACTGGTGGCAGCTTTTGCAGACAGGATCGGCCGTGTGCTTCGCGAAACGTTCGCGCGTCGTGAGCGTCGGATCGAGCCCCGGCGGCGTCGTGTTCACGTTGGCCGGCGGCGGCGGCATGTCTTGGCAAAGAAGGCGGTCGCGAACGAAAAGGCCGCGCTTGATGGGGGACGATTCGTTGGAGTGGGCGTGGCTCGCGAGGACGCTGCCGAGAGTGAGAATGCCTCCGCGGTTCGAGTCGGTCGCGACGACGACCTTTTTCACATCGGCGCCGAGGCTCGCGCCGCCGAGGCCGTAGAAGCTCGCGAGCGCGTCGTTCGCGAAGACGTAGTCGGCGGTGAAGAGCTCATCGAACTTCTTCGTGCCGTCGAAGACGACGTAATTGACGAAAGCCGACTGCTCGGCGGCGAGCGACTCGCGCACCTGGTCTGTGAAAGCGGGGTAAATCTGCTTGTCTTTATTGGCCTCGAGGAGCGCCGACGTATTGAGCCATTGCGTAAAAAACGCGGCGACCTGCGGGCGGCTTTTCGGGCTCGCCAGCATGCGGCGCGCTTGCGCCTCGATCTCCGCAGGCGTTCCGAGCGTTCCGCCCGACGCTGCGCCGAGAAGCTCGTCGTCGGGTGTCGTCCCCCAGAAGAGATAAGAGAGCGCGGTCGCGGTCTCGAAGGGGGAGAGCTTGTACGTGCCATCGCCCACGGCGTCGCCCGCTTCGACGCGGTAGAGAAAGCTCGGTGACGCGAAAATGCTGCTGACCACCAACGTCACGCCCTGATCAAAAGTGCCGCCCGTGAGCGCGGGGTCGAACATCGCGACATAGCGCGCGCTCTCTTCCGTGGTGAGCGGCCGTCGAAAGGCTTTCTTTCCGAAGCTCTCCACGAAGGTCTTGGTGCACGTCGCAAGCGCCGAATCGCATCCGAGAAAGGCTGCGCGGTTCGTCGTGAGAGCCGTTGCGACGAGCTTCTCCGCCGTCGCGATGTACTCATCGATGTGTCGGCTCGTCACCACGGACGCGGCCGCGTTGTTGTTGAATCCGCCGACGCGCGGCTCGACCGGAAGATTGTCGACGTCCGGTACGGGAATGCCAAGAATGTCGGCGACGGAGTGGGCATATTCGTCCCGTGTCAAAAGGCGCAAGAGGCGCGGCCCCGGCTGTTCGCCTGAGTCGCATTTCACCAAATCGTTCGGATCCGAGGACGGCGTGATGACCCCGTTTCCGGCGTCGGGCCCGAGCGCGCTTTCGCTGTTGGGCGACGAGATGATGCCCGTGCATGCGCTGGCCACGACGCTGGTCACGAGACTGAATCCGCCGAGGAGGGTGAGGCGCGATCCACGCCGTCGTTGCTGCATGAACGGATAGTTCGCAAGCCGCGGACCAACGGGTAGGACGCCGCTTCTCCCTATGTTTTTAGCGGGTGGATCGGATCGATCCGACCTTCGTGGATCTGCCGGATCCGAGGCGCCGATGTGCGCCCACGTGGCGCGGACGAACGGCGATCCGGGGGCGGGATCGACGCTTAGTCATCGAAGGGCAACTGCCGATTGGGGCGGCCCATCTCTCGATGAGGAGTCGGGATCTCATGATATCGTGCCGTATGCGAAATTCCTTGTTCGTAGGGCTTCTCGTCGCGAGCTGCGCGGCACCGGCCATTGTCTCGTGCGATGGCGAAACGGCAGACTCCCCCGCGGCCGACGGCGGCGTGGTGGACGGCGCCCCCGGATCGGGGGGTGACGCCACCGTCGGAACAGGCACGAGCGACGCCGCCGTGGACACCGGGCCGCCGCCTCCCGTGGCGTCGCCCTTCGGCCTCGACACGCGCCCTTCGAATGCGACCTGCGTCGTCCCCGAACGCCCCGTGCTCGACACGGGCGTGAAGGCCGCACCGGCCTTCGGCGCGATTAAATTCCAGCAGCCCGTAGGCCTCTTTCAAGCCCCCGGCGACCCTTCGCGCTTCTTCGTGATCGAGAAGGCGGGCGGCATCCGCGTCTTCCCCGCGACGGCGACGGCGCAAGCCGACGTGAAAGACTTCATCGTGCTGCCCGCCACCCTGATCAACTCGGCCAGCGAAGGCGGCCTTCTCGGCATGGCCTTCAGCCCCGACTGGGCGACGAACCACGAGGTCTATCTTTCGTATACGACCTTCAGCGCCACAGCGCCGAACGGCAGCAACATGAAGTCGATTATTGCGAGATACAAGAGTCTCGACAACGGCCTCACGCTCGACTCGAAGGCCGACGTTCTTCTGACGCTCGAACAGCCCTATACGAATCACGACGGCGGCAACATTGCCTTTGGCCCCGACGGCTACCTGTACGCGGGCTTCGGCGATGGCGGCAGCGGTGGCGACCCGAATGGGAATGGGCAGAACAAGAACGTGCTTCTGGGCAAAATGCTCCGCATCGACGTTCGCGGAAAAGCCGCCGGAAAGTACGATATCCCGCCGACGAATCCGTTCGCCGCGGGCGGCGGGCGAGGCGAGGTGTACGCGTACGGGCTTCGCAATCCGTGGCGGTGGAGCTTCGATCGCGGCACGGGCGATCTCTGGGTTGGAGACGTTGGGCAGAATACCTACGAAGAGATCGACCGGCTCCAGATAGGTGGCAATTACGGCTGGAACACCCGAGAAGGGCTTCACTGCTACAATGCCGCCACGTGCGCGACCGCTGGCTTCATCGACCCCATCGTCGAGCACGGGCGCGACGAGGCGCAGTCGATCACCGGTGGCTACGTCTACCGAGGCAGCGCGATCCCGTCGCTCGTCGGCACGTATCTTCACGGCGATTATCAAACGGGCAACGTCTGGGCGATCGTCTACGACGCCGCGGCGAAGGCATCGTCGAAGCTCCTTTTCAACATCGGCGCAGGCCAGCTATCGAGCTTCGGTGAAGGGCTCGACGGCGAGCTCTACATGGCATTCATCGCGTCTGGAGGATTTAGCAAAATCGTCCCCGCCGCCGCCCAGGCGCCCAGCGCATTCCCCACGCTTTTGTCCAAAACGGGCTGTGTCGACGCGAGCGACGCGACCAAGCCGTCGGCGGGTCTCGTGCCCTACGAGGTCAATTCGCCCCTCTGGTCGGACGCCGCGCAGAAGGACCGGTACATGGCACTTCCCGACGGCGCGAAGATCACCGTCGGCGCTGACGGCGATTGGGACTTTCCCAAGGGCTCGGTATTGATGAAGACGTTCGTCCTCGGTGGCAAACGGATCGAAACGCGCCTTTTCATGCGCCATTCCGACGGCGGGTGGGCCGGCTATACCTACGAATGGAACGACGCACAGACCGACGCGACGCTGCTCCCCGCGGCGAAAACGAAGACCGTGGGAACCGCGACGTGGACCTACCCGAGCCGTTCTCAGTGCGTGCAATGCCACACGGCCGCGGCCGGCGGGACGCTCGGTCTCGAGACGGCGCAGCTCAATCGAAATGCGGTCTACGCATCGACGAATCGTCTTTCCGATCAGCTCACGACGCTCGATCACATTGGCCTCTTCGTTGCGGCTCCCACCGCCGACGGCGGCGTGCTGGCGAAGATGCCGACCCCGCTCGACGCCACGACGGGCGACCTGCAAGACCGCGCGCGCGCCTACCTCCATTCGAACTGCTCGCACTGCCACAGGCCCAGCGGCGGCGGGCAGGGGACGATGGATCTACGCTACGCCGGCAGCTTCGCAGCGACGAAAACCTGCAACGCCGCGCAGACCCAGGGGACGCTCGGCACGACGGACGCGAAGCTGCTTTTCCCCGGAGCGCCCGCAAAGTCGGTGATCGCGATTCGCATGCACGCGACCGATGCGAACCGAATGCCCCCGATAGCGAGCAACGTGCCCGACACCGAAGGCACGAAGCTCATCGAAGACTGGATAACGTCGGTAACGGCGTGCCCGTGATTACGGCCGCCCGGGCACGTCGAGATGAACCGAGTACAGCCCGGTCCGTGCGGTGATGTAGAGCGTCTTGTGGTCCGTGCCGCCGAAGCTCACGTTCGACGGCTGCTCGTCGCAGGTAATCGTGCCGATCTTCGAGGCGTCGGGTTTGTAAACTTCGACGCCCGCCTGCGTTGCAACATACAAGTTCCCCGCGAGGTCCATCCCCATGCCGTCGGGCGTGGGTGACGTCGCGGTGAAGCGCTTTGCCATCCCCACCGAGCCGTCCGTATTCACTGGATAGGAACGGACGAAGTTGTCGAGATCGTCGTCGACGTAGAGCGTTTTTTCGTCGGGCGAGAGCGTGATCCCGTTCGGGTTCGTCATGTCGCGGGCGATCGTGCTGAGCGTACCCGTGGGGGTAATACGAAATACCCCTTGAAACGGCTGGCGATCGGCGGCGTCGGCGCCCCACTTGGGGTCGGAGAAGTAGATGGTGCCGTCGCTTCGCACGATGAGATCATTCGAGGCATTGAGCTTGTGGTTTTCGAATGTCGTCGCGAGCACGGTGGTGGCGCCGTTCGTCTCGGTGCGCGTCACGCGGTGGCGCCCGCCTTCGCACGCCAAAAGTCGCCCCGTCGAATCGACCGCGAGGCCGTTGGCGGCGCCGCTGTCGGCGCGGAAAACGGTGATCGTCGAGGGCGGCGCGAGCATATGAATCGTATTCGTATTGGGGTCGGTGAAGAGCAACTTGCCAGTCGCCTCCATCCAGAGCGGCCCCTCGATGAACTGGAATCCGCCTTGAATCTTCGTGGCTTTCGGCGAGCCGGTGAACGGGGCGCCGTAGCTCACGGGAGCTCCCGCGTCGTTGCCTCCGCCGCCCGTCGTGCCGCCGCCGCCGGTCGTCCCCGCGCCGCCCGTCGTCGTGGAGCCGCCGCCGGTCGTGGAGCCGCCGCCGGTCGCGGAGCCGCCGCCGCTGCTGCCTGTTCCGCCGCTCGTGGAGCCGCCTGCCGACGTTCCGCCGCCGTTTCCCGAGCCGCCGTCGCGCGACGTAAGCACGAGATCACCGCCCGCCGCATCGCTGCAGCCGAGGGGGGCTGCGAAAACGGCGGCGAAGAAGCCGATGCTCGTGAAAATACGGCGATGGCCAAGGGCGAAGGCGGTCGGTGTCTGCATGGCGGCCACGACCTGCACGATGCACGCCGGCGCGGTGGATCCGGCCGATCCACGATTTGCCCCACCGATTCGCCCAATCGGGGTGCGGCGCGCACTCGCAGATCGCGCTCCCGAAGACGCAGGCGCGGCTCAGCGAGCCGCGGCAGATCCACCGCCTCCGTGTACGATCACGAGGTGCGCTCCCAAAAGGCTCGTGCGGTCGGCGCGGTGTTCGCGTTCACTGTGCTCTCTGCGTTTGCCCTCGCGGCCTGCGGCAGCGACGCCGCCCCCGCGCCCACCTCGTTGGCAATCGACGCAGGCACGCCGCGCCGCGATGCCGGGGCCAACTACCCCGGCGACCTCGTGCCCGACGCGGGGGTCGACTCTCCCGACGCGACATCGAGCGACGCCGCCGCCGACGCGAAGATGGGCGATGCCGCCACGCGATGCGCCCCGACGACGTCGTGCCCCACCGGGCAGCGCGATCTCGGCACACTGAGCGGCGACAAGGCGAGCGCGCCTCTCACGGCGACGGGCGTCGGCAACACGTGGCTCAACGTCCGAGTGACCGAAGACGACAGCAGCGTCACGAGCGCTGTCGATCTGAAGTTGAAAGTGACGCTCACCTCGCCGCCCCTCGAGAATTACGACGTGGTGATCTACCTCGCGTCGTCGAGCCAAGTCGGCGCCTTCGAGTGCCAGACCGTGCGCGCGCAGTCGACCAGCGTCTCGCAGACCGACCAGCTCGCCGTGTCGTGGCCCGACAACCACCCGGCGGGTGGCCAGGACGACTCGAAGAACGTGACCGTCGAGGTGCGCCACGCATCGGGGCCCTGCGCGCCGGGCGCCGAGTGGTCCCTCAAGGTCGAGGGGAACGCGCTGTAGCGCGGGGAAAAAAAGTCGTGAGCGGCGTCGACCTGGATTCAGCTTCGCTACGGGCCTTCATGCGATGAAGGCGATCGTGGAGCGCGCGGCGTGACGAATGCCCTCAGTGGGGCGCGCTGTCCGCGGCATCGAAGTCCCATGGGGCAGATTTGCGAACGTCTAGGGCGCTCACTTTTGTGCAAACTGCGCGAATCCTCTGCATTGAATGGCGTGGCACGCATGCTGCTGAGCAGGCCGACATGAGCGACGACAACGCCTCGACCCCTTCGACCGATGTGCGTGACGCGGGCGCGACCGCCAATGCAGGCGCCGCGCGATCCCGCGCCCCTTCGCAAGCGATCGACGGTCGACGCGGCAAGATTCTCATCGTCGACGACGACGAGAGCATGGGCGAGCTGGTGGTGAGCGGGCTCTCCCGCGAGGGGCATACGGTCATCGCCGCGACGTCCGGAAGCGACGCCCTCGAGCGCCTCGCCACCGAGAGCGTCGAGGTCATCATCACCGACCTCAACATGGCCGACGTGAACGGCTT
Source organism: Myxococcales bacterium (assembly GCA_025354825.1). Classification (GTDB taxonomy): domain Bacteria; phylum Myxococcota_A; class Polyangia; order Polyangiales; family Polyangiaceae; genus JANXMC01. The sequence continues at coordinate 4,301 of JANXMC010000195.1, read as the reverse complement.
CGAGCTTTGCGAGCGGATCGTCGCCACGCGGCCCGATGTTCCCGTCGTCGTCATCACCGGCCACGGCAGCATGGAGACGGCCGTCGGCGCCATCCGCGCCGGCGCCTACGACTTCATCACGAAGCCCCTCGACATGAAGGTCCTCTCCCTCACCGTCGCCCGCGCGCTGCAGCAGCGGCGGCTGCGCGACGAGGTGAAGCGCCTCCGCGAGACGGTCACCGAGCAGCGCAAAGAGCGCGAGCTCGTCGGAAGCAGCCCCGCGCTCAAACGTGTTCTCGAGATGGTGACGCGCGTCGCGAGCAGCGATGCGTCGGTCTTGATTACGGGCGAGAGCGGCACCGGCAAAGAGCTCATCGCCCGCGCCATCCACGAGCGCGGACCGCGCGGTCGCGGCCCCTTCGTGGCGATCAACTGCGCCGCCATTCCGCCTACGCTTCTCGAGAGCGAGCTGTTCGGCCACGCCCGCGGCGCCTTCACCGACGCGAAGAGCTCGCGGCCCGGTCTCTTCGTCGAGGCCGACGGCGGCACGCTGTTCTTGGACGAGATCGGCGAGCTGCCGATGGACGTGCAGCCGAAGCTTCTTCGCGCACTCCAAGAGCGGAAGGCGCGCCCCATTGGCGGCAACACGGAGCAGTCGTTCGACGTCCGCATCGTTACCGCGACCAACCGCGATCTCGAGGCCGAGGTCGCCGCGAAGCGGTTCCGCGAGGACCTCTTCTACCGCGTGAACGTCGTGACGATCGCGTCGCCGCCGCTTCGCGAGCGCGGCAACGACATCCTTCTTTTGGCCCAGCACTTCGTCGATCGCTTCTCGGCACGCCGCCCGACGAACGTCGGCAATGTTCAAGGCGTCTCCGCGGGCGCCGCCGAAAAGCTGATGAACTACGAGTGGCCGGGGAACGTTCGGGAGCTCGAGAACTGCATCGAGCGCGCCGTTGCGCTCACCCGGTTCGATCAGATCACGGTCGAAGATCTCCCCGAGAAGGTGCGCGATTATCGCGTCGGTCGCCTCGTCGTCTCGCCGGATGATCCGGCCGATCTCGTCTCGATGGACGAGCTCGAACGGCGTTATATCTTGCGCGTCCTCGCGCTCCTCGGCGGAAACAAGTCGCGCGCCGCCGAAGTCCTCGGCGTCGATCGGCGAACGCTCTATCGAAAGCTCGACGCGTGGCAGGCCGCGGGAACGCCTGGGTGACGGTTTCGACGAAAGCGTAGACGGTGCGATGACGGGAACGCGCGCGAAGGTCCCGTCGTCGTGTTCTACGTGCGCGCGTCTTGCTGCCGTGTTGGCGTTGGCGGGCGCGAGCGCCTGCGCGCCGCCGCACGCAGCGCCGATCTCCTCCGCGCTGGCCTCGCCGTCTTCCGCGCGGGCTTCTCATGAGCCCGTCGTCGTCGCGATGGTCGTCGATCAGCTCGCCGCGTGGATTGCGTTCGAGCGCCTCGGCGAGCTCCCGTCCACGGGCGGCTTCGCGCGCCTTCGCCGTGAGGGGACCTACGCCCACGACATGCGGTACGCCCACGCCGCGACGGACACCGCGCCGGGGCACGCCGCGCTCTTCACGGGGGCGCCTCCGCGTGTCTCGGGCATCTATGCCAACGAGCAGCCCGAGCCTGGGTTCGGCAACCATTCGTCGATTCTCCGCGACCGCGCGACGCGCGAGGTCGGCACCGACGGTGTGCTCGATCGACTGAGCTCTTCGCCGTCGCGCATCGCCGTCGACACCGTGGCCGACAAGCTTCGCGCGAAGCACAAGAACGCGGCCATCGTCGCCGTCTCCCTGAAAGACCGCGGCGCGATCCCTGGCGCCGGTCACGCGCCCACCGCCGCGATCTGGTTCGACCCTGGCCTCGACGCCTTCGTGACGTCGACCGTCTTCGGCTCGGCGCTCCCCGCATGGGCGCGCCCGCTCGCAGCTCCCCATGCAACGTCGCAGCTTCGTGCATCGCCGTGGGTACCGCTGGATGGGCCGTGGCTCCGTGCGCACGCGAAGACGCCCGACGATCAATCCGGCGAAGGGTCGCTCGAGGGGATGGGCGCGGCGTTCCCCCACGACGTGAACGGCTCGAAGGCCCCCGGTCTCGCCTTCCGCGCGACCCCGTTCGCCGACGAGGCGCTTTTGGCGCTCGCACTCGCGGCGGTCGACGGCGAGCACATGGCCGAGCGCCCGTCGTTTCTCGTGGTCTCGCTGTCGGCCAACGACTACGTCGCCCATACGTTCGGCCCCGACTCGAACGAAGCGTGGGACGAGCTGCTCCGCCTCGACGGCGCACTCGCGCGCTTCTTCTCCGCGCTCGACGCGAAGCTCGGGAGCGACGGCTACGCGGTGCTCCTCGCGGCCGATCACGGCAGCACGTCGATGCCCGAAGCGACGCGCGTTCCGGGCGTACGGACATGGTGCGACGCGAACACGAAGGCGGCCGCGCCTCGCGCGCCCGACCGATGGCAGCGCCCCTGCGTCGCGGGCGGCCGGCTCTACCACGCCGAGCTCGCCACCGAGGCACGCGCCGCCGCGGATCGCGCCCTCGGCCCCGGGCAGTGGGTCGCGGGCGTGGCGGACCCCTACCTGCACTTCACGGACGAAGCGCTCGCGCTCTCGCCGGCCCGCCGCGCGCTTCTCGTCGCCGCGATTCGCAGCTCCCTCGAGCACCACGCCGAGATCGACCGCGTGATCGACATGGCGACCCTCCCCGCGACCTGCCCCGACCTCGCCGACGAATCGGCAGACGCCCTCGTCTGCCGCGGCATGCCCACCGACCCCCACGCTGCGGTCTACATCCTCGCCAAGGCGGGGAGCTTCTTCGACCCCGACTACGTCAAAGGGTTCGGGATGAACCACGGCTCGCCGTACCTCTTCGATCGCTCCGTCCCCTTTCTCGTGCGCGCTCCGTCGCGTGTTGCCGCCGGTCGCGTCGTCGACGAGCCGATCTCGTTTGCGTCTTATGCGCGAACCGCGGCGGCGCTTTTGGGGGTCGACCCTCCGAGCCGCGCGAGCCCGGGAACGAGCTTCGTGGAGCGCGAGCCGGCTACGTCCGCGTCGGAACGGCCATGAGAAGGAGCACGCCGAGACCAGCGGCGATCAGCACGTAGAGCCACTGCCGGTGCGTGAGAAGAAACCCCGACGACGAATCGTCGGGCGACGGCGTCAAGGCCGTCGCGCTGACGGTGGTTGTCATGACAACCGGCTTCGGCCTGGGGACGTCGGCCGCCGCCGTCGCGGCCTCGGAGGCAGCGGCGTCGACTGCGCCATCGACGGACGCGTCGTTCGTCCTCGCGTCGCCGATGGGCAAAGCTTCGTCGTCGGCGACGAGCTCGAACGTCGCGCGCTCGCCGGCTCCGCCCCGCGCCTCGGCCACCGTCGCGGAAAGCAGGAGCGCCGCCGTGGCCACGACGAACGCCGCCACCGCGACCGGATGCGAACGGAACGGCGACGGCAACGGCAACGGCATCGGACCTTCACGAGGATACGGTACCGGCGCGCCTCCGAGGAGACTTGTCGCTGCGGGGGGAGCTCTAGGAGAGCGAGAGGCGCTCGCCGGCGCGGGTCGCGAGCTTTTCGAGAACGGAACGGCGATCTCCATCGCTTACGTACGCGCCGGACCGCGCCGTGGTTGCGCGGAGCTGCGCAAGCGTGATGACGGCCACGCCCGAGAGCAGCACGAACGTCGCGAGAACGAGAGCTTTGCTCGGGTGATCACCGGCGAGGCTCGCGCTGAGGGCGAGGGCGATGAGCGGGTTCACGTACGCGTGGCTCGTCGCGATGACGGGCTTCGCCTCACGAAGGAGAAATCCGTACGCGGTGAACGCGATGAGGGAGCCGAAGATCGCGAGGTACGCGAAGGCGCCCACGGCGCGAACCGAAACGGGCCCCACCGCGTGCTCGCCCGCGACCAGGCTCACGAGGAGCATCATCGCCCCGCCGGTGAGGAGCTGCGCGGCGGTCGCCATCGGCCCAGCGGGTGTGTCCATCCGCGTGCAGATGACGGTGCCGACCGCCCACGCGAGGGGCGACAGCGCGAGGATCAGCACGGCGCTTCCGCAGGAGGCGAGCTCGCCGTGCACGTTGAGGAGACAGACGCCTGCGACGCCGAGGGCGAGGCCGGCGAGCTCGGTGCGTGAGGCGCTGCGGCGGCCGATGCCGGCGACGAGGGACGCCATGAGCGGCATCGTCGCGCCGACGATCGAGACGATCGAACAGGGGATGTGCGTGCCGACGAGGGACGTCGCGCCGTTGCCGACGACGAGAAAGAGAACGGCGAGCTTCGCGGAGGAGGCCCACTGCGCGCGGGTCGGCGCGGCGCAC
>JANXMC010000298.1 GCA_025354825.1 Myxococcales bacterium | reverse complement strand
CGAGCTCGAGCTCGGCGAGGGTAAGGCTCGCACGCTGACGGAGTCGCAGCTCACTGGCGCTCGCGGCGATCTCCGCGACGCGTGCTTCGGCCTCGGCGCGTTTCCCCTGGCGAAGAAGCGCCTGCGCGCCCCGCCAGCGATCGGCGTCGCTCATCGTGGGCGGGCCGACAGGCTCTGCGGCGACGGATGGCGTCGGTGGTGCGGTCGGCGTCGCGCTCACGATCGCCGTGGCGGTGGCCATCGCGGTGACGGACGTCGCCGTCCTCGCCACCGCACGCTCAATCCTCGGGGCGACGGCGGCGCGTGGGAGCGTCGCCAGCGGCTGCTCCATGCGCGTCGGAGCGTTGATCGCGACGATGCGCCCGTCGGGAAAGACGTCGACCTGCTCGCCCATGCTCACGGTGCGAACTTCGTGCAGCGGCCCGAGCGACACCACCGTCGTCGCCCCACGCGCGCCCGTTACGCGCGTGTGAGCGCTCGTGACGTGGAACGACCACGCGGCGTCGCCTCCGCGCGATCGCATGGATGCGACGTCGCTCCGGACCTCGCGCTCTTCGGTCGTGTCCACGCGCGCGAGACCCGCCGTCACGACGAGCGCCGAATCGGCCGTGCGCACGGTGGCGGGCCCCGTCACGTCGATGATCGACGCCCCTCCACCCGCGTCGTCTCCCAGCCCCCAACTCAGGAGCAGCGTCGCGCTGGGGCTCACGTCGACGGTCTCGCCCCGGCCGAGCCTCGCCCCACTGCCGCGCGCCCCGCGCACGACGCGCACCGTCGGCGGCGCTTTTTTCAAAGGAGCTTCGTGCGCCGTCGCCGTCGGCGACGTGCTCTCAGTTGCGGTCGCCGTTGCGGTCGCAGTTGCGGTCGCCGTGTTCGTAGCGTTCGTGGACGCGGCCGTTGGTACGACCTCCACCAGCACTTCGCGCGGATGCATTTGGAACCACAGCGACACCACCGCCGCCGACGCGAGGGCGCCCACCAGCGCGGCGGACCCCGCCCGAGACCGCTTTCGCCCCAGACCGTTGGCCCGAAGGAGCAGGCGCGCCTCACGTGCCTCCGCGCGGAAGGCGTCGTCGCGCTCGGCCGCGCGCTTCCAGGCGTTTCGTGCGCCTCCCAACACGCGCGCCGAGGTTGCGCACGCATCACAAGTTTGGGTGTGGGCCAGCATGCGATCGCGCTCACCCTGGGACGCGTCTGCGCCGAGGGAATCGCCCACGTCGTCTGGCCCGTAGCCCATGGGGCATTGGCTCATCGCGAAGCCCTCCCCGCGTCTTCGGCGAAGAGAGGGTCTCGTCTCAGGATTGCACACAGATCGATCCGCGCTTGGCGCAAACGTGATCTCACAGTCGGCTCCGGGCAGCCCATGATTTCGGCCACCTGGGTCGCCGGGAGCTCTTCGAGATCTGATAGTGTGAGAATGAGCCGTTTCGCCGGGGAGAGCCTCGCGAGCGCCGTATGGAGCCTCACCGCGCGTGCGCGTTCGACGACCGCATCGGGCGCGTTGGGGTCGTGAGACGCGGCGCGCTCGGTTTCGTCGTTGTCGAGCTCGAAGCGTCGCAACCACCTTCGCCACCAGCGCCAGTGGTTCATCACGACGTGGGCGCAAATACGGTACGTGAACGTCGACATCTCACTGCGGCCTTCGAACCGGCTCACACTTCGAAGCACCTGCTCGAGGGCCGATTGTGTGAGGTCTTCGACGTCGCGGCTGGGGCCTACGAGGCTGCGCATTTGGCGGTGCACGAGCGGCACGAGCTCGGCCATCGTGAGGGCGGCCGAGCGCGCCGCGGCTTCGCGCGTCTCGGTGTCGCCGTGCAGGCCCTGGTCCTCCATGGCGTTTAGAAGGGGCGCCATGCAACCCCCACGTCGAGGGCGCCAGCAAGGGCCGGGAGGCGTGCGACGTCCACACCCGATTCCGTGATGCGTGCGCCACGAGACTGCGCGACGAACGACGCGGTGACGAACGGCCGAACCGTCGTGTCTCCGGGGAGGCGCGCCGAGAGACTCACCTCTGCGTACGGGAGAAAGAAGCTCTGGGACCCGGGCTGCACGTTGGCGGGCGCAATCTCGCTGGGAGGTACGATCGCCGCGGCGGCGACCCCCGTGTCGAAGGCGATACCAAATGGGCTCGTACCGTAGGGCGCGCCCCACGCGACGCCGCCGCCGATGTTCGCGAGCGTGACCGTGTAGCCGCCGCCTCCGTTCGTCGCGCGCTCGCCGGATGCCGCCAGCGCCACGTGGAGATCGGGCGTGACCGCGTACGTTCCGGTGGCGCGGAGGCCCAACGTAAACGGCGCCGCAGTGCCTCGAATCCCGCCGCGCGCCGCCAGGGCGAGACCCAGCGGTTGCCTCGAAGGGGCGCCGATGGGCGTGCTCGACGGCTCGTCGTCCGCCTTGGTCGACTGCAAAGATTCGCGATCGCTCCGGGCGATCCACAGCGCGGCGCGGCGTGGCCTGTCGTCGGTCTCGCCATCGAGATCGACCGACCACAGATGCGCGCCCCGCGTGCCGTAGGCATCGAGCGTCTGCGGCGCGCCTGTCGGCGAGCAGGTGATATGCGCACGCGCCGATGGCGGCGTGGAGCTACGCGCGCCCGCGACCGCGCATGCAGCGCCCGCGGCCTCGCAGGCCAGCGTCAGCTCCTCCCGCACCTCCGCCGCCCTCTCGCTCGAGAACGCACCACACGACGCCGTCACGGACCAGACGACCCGCTCTTGCTGCGCGCCTGCCGGTCGCGCGACGAGCATCGAGAGAGCCGCTCCCAGGAGCGCGCCTCCCGCGCTGCGTGCAGTGAGCCGGACAAGCATCTTCAGGGAGCTTGGTCTCCGCTGCCCATCGGATCGATCGGTTTTTCTTTTGTTTTCATTCGTTGGTTTTTCCCGATCGAAACGCTGCCCCTCGGCGACGGACGTAAGCGCAGAACGGGTCGTCGCGCGGCATGTCCCCCCTCTCCCGAAGGCAGGAGCCCCTCCATGAACAATGTGAATTTTATCTGTTCCCTCGCCGTGCTGGCTCTCGCTGCATGCTCGGCCGCCGTGGCCACCGACCCTGCGAGAGTGACGGGCGGTTTGGGAGCCGAGGGCGGCGACGCCGCGGGCGGCGCGTCGTGCGACAATCCTGACGGCAGCCTCCCAACCGGCGACGGCGGCGGCTACTACGACGAGGACGGAGGCCACGGCCACGGCGGCGGACACGGCGGCGGACACGGCCACGACGGAGGCGGCGGCAGCTACGACGGAGGCGTCACCTACGACGGTGGCGGCGGGACGTTCGACGCGAGCCCTCCCGATTGCGACGTCGACGCGGGCACCTTCCACTGGGATTACGACGCCGGCGATTGGTGCCACAAGGTTTACCCGCCGATCCCTTGGCCCGGCTGCGGCTACTACCCGCGCGACGGCGGGGGGTGGGGCTTCGACGGAGGCGGCTACACGCACGATCCCGACGCGGGCCCCGACGCCGGTTGGACCTACACGTGCGACGACACGTGGGCGCCCGGTGGCAGCGGCTGGGGGAACGACGGCGGGGGCGGAGACGATGCGGGCGGCGGCTACGACGGCGGTGGCTACGACTCCATCGACAGCGGCCCCGGCTGCTTCCCGCAAGACGGCGGCTACTGACGAAAAGCTCGCAGACACCGCGCTCGGCCGCGGTGTCGAAGAGCTGCTAGGACGACGGAGGAGGCTCGCCAATTCGCTATGCGCTTCGTCGTCGCGCTCACATTGCTTATCGCGAGTGCCGTGGGGCCGTTCGCCTGTTCGAACGATCTCGATCTCGCCTTCACGCGCACCGTGGCGCCGGGCGTGGATGCCGCAGTCGATGCGAGTAGGCGTGGGGTTTTGCCAGAGTCCAGCCCGTGCGCCTTCGCGTGCGAGGCCGGCTCCGATGGGGACGTCGACGCGGGACCCGACGAAGGTCCCGGGGGCGACGGCGACCTCCTCGAGGTCGGCATCGTCGCGGACGCCGACGCCTTTGGAGACGTCGAGGTCGACTAACGGCCCTTCGCCCTTGAGGTGCGCACGCTCCCGAAGCCCTCAGCCATTGCGCGGATATCGGCCACGGAGGCTGACGGAAGGCAGACCCACTCGCGCGCGGTGCGTCTCTCCCGCTGCTCTATGCTGCGAATGTTCCAACCCAGGGGGACGGCGCGCGCCCCATTTGGAGTGTGAGGCTGGAGAACTGTCGCGAGAGCACAAAGCGCCTCGCCCGCAGTGCATGTCGGTGGTGATTCCCCGAGCGCGGTGCCACCGTTGGCTTCTGCCCAACCGGTTGGCGGCGCGCGCCGAACGGTCTCGAAAATTCTAGAGACGCCCAGCGTCACGGAGAGTCGCCATGGCATCTCGAATCGCGTTCACGCCCTCTTTCGTGGCGCTCTGGGCGCTCCTCGCAGGCTGCTCGGGCTCGGGAGGCGCCAGCGATCCAACGACCGGCGATGGCGATGGTACGACGACGACCCCGAACAGCGGCGCGATCGACAGCGGCGTTCGCGACAGCGGCGCATCATCGGGAGGCGGATCAACCAGCTCGGGATCGGGAGGCACATCCGGCGGCGGAACCACGGGAGGCGGCGGGTCGACGGGAGGCGGGTCGACGGGAGGCGGGACTACAGGCGGCGGTACGACCGGTGGCGGTACGACGAGTGGTGGCACGACAGGCGGGACGACGGGCGGCGGCACGACCGGCGGCACGACAAGCGGCGGGACTACGGGCGGGACGACGCTGAGCAAGTGTGGCGCGCCGCTCGATACCAGGGCGCCGACGACGGCCAACCTCGCGAGCGACGGCCCCTACACAGTGTCGTCCTATTCGACCGGTTTGCCGTCGTCGACGACCTACAAGAGCCTCACAGTCTATTACCCTACCAACGCGCCCGGGCCCTACGTGGTCACGATGATCTCACCGGGCCTCACGGAGATTCTGGCCTATCTTCAGGGGTGGGCGCGCCGCTTCGCGTCCTACGGCTACGTTGCGGTGTTCGTCGAAGCGAACAACACGGGCAACGATTCGGCCGCACTGCGCGCCGACGGGATGTGGGCCGCGATCACGTCGATAAAGGGGGAAAATACGCGTTCTGGCTCGCCCCTCGCGGGGAAAGTCTCGAGCTGCTTCGTCACGACGGGGCACTCGCTAGGGGGAGGCGCGGCCCTCACCATCGCCAACGCCCACCCCAACGACGTGAAGGGGACCGTCGCCTTCAACCCCTACGATCCGTCGACGACCTTTTCGCGAATCGTGGCGCCGACGATGATTCTCGCGGGGCAGAGCGATACAACCGCGCCTCCCGCGAACCACGGCCGCAGGCAGTACGATACGATCACGGCCACGGTCTCCAAAGAGTACGTGGAAATCTCAGGCGGCAATCACCAGTCGGCGCTGTCTCCGAGCACGATTCCCGGGCCATACGCCATTGCGTGGATCAAATACACAGTCGACGGAGACGCTCGCTTTAAGCCGTTTCTCGCGAAAAAAGCGACGGGCCTCTCGGACTTTGCGACGACGGTTCCTTGAGAGGCGCAGTGCCTCAGCGCCGCTCTCGAATCACTTTGGTGTCTGCGATTTGATCGTGCAGACAGCGCGACTGGGCGCCTAAGATTGCGAACGCGTCGGCCAGCGAGAACGCCCAACCCACCAAAGGGATGTACCCGACGGCGACTCGAATGAAGTTCCGGAGGAATACGATCCGCGCGAGGGAGGGCGCCTCGCCGTTCATCCGCACGACGCGAATCTTCAAGACGCGCTTTCCGATCGATCGCCCATCGCGCTGTTGAACGAAGAGCTCGATGCCGCACCCCAGAAGCAGACCGAGCCCCATCGAGAGCCTCGAGGTGAGCATCGTGGGGATCGGAAAGAGCGCTCGCGCGAGGCCAACTGTCACGATGCACGGGGCAATAAGCACGATATCGTCGAGCAGCTCGGCGCCCAGGCGCTGCTCGCGGCTCGCGAGGGGGGCGAACGCGTAGCGGCCCTGGTCGTCGCGGGGAGTCACCTCGCTCGTGGCAGGCGGAGCGTAGGGGTTGTAAGGCGGCTGCGAATCCATCTGGACAGCATCGGCGGGCGGCGCCGAACGTTGCGGAAAATCGGCCTGCCCGGAGCGACCCTACAATTCGGCAGGGTTTCTTGGCCTTTTCGGCCGAGACATACGCTTTTTTGCGCGTCGATTCCGCCTTCGCACCCAGCGCACGGCCCGCGTGCGAGGCGCTCAGTAGCCCAACGCCCGCGGAAGGAATCCAACGGCGAGGCGGGAGGCGAGGAGTTACGACGAGCGAAAAAATTCGCGGAGCCCAAAGCCTAGGAGTGCCATCAAAAAGCACTCCCGGTCAGCCCCCCCCTTCTCTACCTCCCTCTTCCTCCTTGCCTCCCCGCTAAGATTCCAATTTTGTGAGGGTATCGCAGCTACAAGAGAGTGCCCTCGTCGCTCGGCATGACGACGCGCATGTCGATCTCGAGAGTCCCACCGAGGATTGCTGCGTAGCTGCGACACATCGCAATCGCCTCGTCCCAATCCGTCATTTCCAACACCGCGAACCCACCAATGAGCTCTTTCGACTCTGCGAAGGGGCCGTCGACGACCACCAACTTGTTGTCCGTAAAATTTAGACGTTTGGCGTTCGAGCTCGGCGCGAGATCGAACGCCCGCACGAGGACGCCCTCCTTCGCCATCTCCGTGCGTAGACGTGTGAGATCCCCTTTTTGTTTTGCGCTGCGTGTCCCCGACTCCGTCGCTGCGCTCGCCTTCTCGAGCAGCAAAAACTGAAGCGGCGCGTTCTCCGGCTCGGGCATGATTCCGAGATCCCAAGGCTCGTTCACCTTGCCGATCTCGATCTCGCCGTCCCCTTGAATCTTCCCGTAGCGCTCGGCCCAACCGAGGGCCTCTTCCCGCGAGCGCACCTTGAGGAGAAGCGTGGCCACGGGCAGCTCGTGCTCGCCCGCGTAGGGTCCCTGCTTCACGGTGGATCGCCCGTCGCGGAACACGAGACGCGTCCGCGTCCTGCTGCCGCTGAGCCCCGCGCCGTCGATGAAACGACCCGACTGCAGGTACTGGCCGATGAACGCTCCCATATTGCCAATGAGCTCCTTCGATGGGAGGAGGCCGGCTTCGGTGTTCGGGTCGTTCTTGTGCATGATCATGAAACGCATGGCGGGCTCCTGGGCTGGGACGAGCGAGAAAGGTATCGGAGGACGGCGTGGAGTAGGGGCACTCTGTCGCGCCCGTCACCGTCACGACGCCCGGCCCTCGCTCAAATCGACACGGCCCTGGAGTTTTTTGTAACCACCCGGAATCCCTCGCTTCTTGAGCGCGGACGCAGAGCTGCGCCATCCGGTCGGGGAACGGAACGACGCTAACTCCTCCCTTTCTGCCTACGAGCCCGTTGGGCGCACGAGGCGTGGTGGGGCGGCGACGACAGCTTCGACGGCACCCAACGGCTTCGCCCCATCGTTCCAAGAAACCCTCTAGGAAGAACGTCCTCGGCGGCGGAAATTGCGGCCACGTAATACCTGACACAAGGCTGTCATCGCCGGCAGGTATTCATGGCTACGCGTTTCACGACGCGCGACTCTCGCGGAGGACGGACCCTATGAAACTCTACTTTCACCCGATGTCGGGAAATTCACGGCGCGTGCTTCTCGTGGCGACCCATCTCGAGATCCCGCTCGAGCGCATCGTCGTCGATCTCACGAAGGCCGAGCAGCGGGGCGCGCCTCACGTCGCGCGCAACCCGAACGGGCGCGTGCCCGTGCTCGACGACGACGGCTTCGTCCTCTGGGAGTCGCGCGCCATCATGCAGTACTTGGCCGAGAGGACGCCCGGTCAGACGCTTCTTCCCACCGACACGCGCGGGCGCGCCGAAGTGAATCGTTGGCTCTTCTGGTGCGCGGCGCACATGTCCGCCGCGGCGACCGTATTGGTCTTCGAAAAGTTCGTAAAGTCGCTCTCCGGGCTCGCGCCCGACCCTGTCGAGGTTGCGCGCGGTGAGGGGCTGTTCTCACAGTTCGCGCCGGTCCTCGACGCGCACCTCGCGGGGCGAACGTGGGTTGTAGGCGACGGTCTCACGCTCGCAGACTTCTCGCTCGCGTCGTCCTTTGCCCTCGCCGGCCCGGCCCGATTGCCGATTGCCGACTACGCGAACCTGCGTGCGTGGCTCGGGCGCGTGCAAGAGCTCCCGGCGTGGACGCGCACGGCGCCGCAGCCCCCTCCCGCGAAGGGCTGACGGCGTTTGCGGCTGCGCGCGGCTCACGCCGCCGTGGAGCCCATCGCAGGTGCAGGAGGCCGTCGGGAATAGTCATTGAACGTCGTCGGATTGTACCTAAAGCGGAAGCCGGGGGCGGCCATGACACCGGTCGCCTTCGTCGACGGCATCGCGGGGGTCGGGCTCGTCGGCGACTGCCACGCGAACCCCGCAAGCCCGCGGCACGTCCTGCTGTTCACCCGACGCGAGCTCGACTCCGCAGGCGTGTCGCCCGAGGTCGCGCGGGCGAACGTCATCGTCGACGGCGATGTCGACG
>JANXMC010000168.1 GCA_025354825.1 Myxococcales bacterium | reverse complement strand
GCTCTCGGCGCCGCGCGTCGCGTGCATCTCCTTCGGGATGGGGAGGTTCTTCTCCATATCCGGCAGGAGCTTCTTGTACTTCGAGAGCTTCGCGGATGCCGTCGGGTCGGTCACGGTGATGAACGACTCGTAGGAACCCTTCGCGCCAAAGAGGTCGTCTTCGTACGTCTCATAGGGGCCAATCGTGATTTCCACGGCGCTATCGAGATCCATCCAGTCTTTGTCCGATTGGTAATACTCGTCCGAGAGGAACGCCGCCGCGCGCGACGTGAGGAACTTCTTCAGGCTCCCATTCGTCGTGAGCTTCGCCGCTTCGAGCATGAGCGCCGCGGCAGGCTTCAACTGATCGGCATAGGCCACGTGGAAGGGGACGGCCTTGAGCTTCGCGCCGTCGCGAACAATGACGGTCGTGAGGCTGTCGAAGGCGGTTTTGTCTTCGGCGTGCGCGGTGATCCACGCCTTGTATTCCTTCTCCGTCATGTCCTCCGGGTAGAAGCCGGCGCCGCGCGGATGGGCGCGATCTTGGGTGAACGGGCGGAAGTGGTCTTGCCTGTCCCAGGGGCCACGCATGATATCGAAATAGGTGAGCGCGTTCTTCTGCGCGGGGTCGGCGGCGAGCTTGGCGCGCATCGCGTCGTAGTCGGCGACCACCTGGCGGTTGAAGATCGGCTCGAGGAGCTTGCCCGCGGCAATGAGCTTATCGAGCGCTTTCCGCTCGGACGCCGCCAGCTTCGAGACGTCGGCGGTCACCACCGCGGGGGTGAACTGCTTCACCAGGCTGTCGATGGAGGGGCCCGCCGCGGGCGCCGCTGCAGCGGCGACGGGCGCTGAGGGCGCGGGCGCGGGCTCGGCCGCTACCGCGGAGGCGACGGGCGGCGTCGGGCTGACGGGCGGCTCCGCGGGCGAGCAGGCGGCGAGCACGAACGCGACGGACAACACGGACGCGAGCGGGAGGCGATTTCGCATGCCCGCGTCCATACACCAACCGCCGGTTTGCGCGGCACGCGAGCGTCAGTCGTCGGGGTGCCATCGCGCCGTGAAGCCGACGGCGTCGACCTTTCGCGCGGTCTCTATGTTGTGGAAGACGCGGCGCAGCGTGCGGACGGTAGCTTCGAGATCGCTCGGCTCGACGTCACGCAGCATGGTCGCCGCCGCCTCGGCGATGACTTCACTCGCGCGCTCGTGCCCCAGTTCGGATCGGTTCAAAAAGACTTGCTTGATTCGAGTGTCCCCCTCGCCGCGCCGGCGGACGATCGAGTCCATGCATTCAAGCTCGTAGAGCAGTCGGCTCAACGTCGGCCCACTCCGCGATGTGGCCTCGCACAGTTGCGACTGCGATTGGCCGTCTCGCGCCAAAAGGGCAGCGATGATCGGAAATTGCTCGGGCGTCAGCCCCAGTTTTGCCCGGTTTACAATCCACGCGAAGAGGTCGACGTGCGCTCGGGCGGCGCGACGAAGCCAGAACCCAAATCCGCGGTCGCAGAGAATGTCGGCTTGAGAATTCCAGTCGCTCATTCCCTGGGTTCGCCCCTCCTCGGGAAAGGTTTCGCGCAGAACGAACGGCGAACCTGCAAACGTAGTGAGAATATGGAAGGGCTGATTCGTTCCGTGCAAAACCTTTCCCGCGAGGCCACGGTTCGCCCCGTTCAGCGGCTCACTCGAACGTCGAGCGCGGGTTGATTCCGCGGGGGGCGAGGACCGGCGCGTGGCGCTCGGCGCGCTCGGCGCGTTTGCGCGCGAGCCCCAAATCGCGGTCGATTCCGTCGAGCTCCTCTTGGGCGCGGGCGGCGTGGCTGGGTGTCGCGCGGAGCGGGCGGAGCCATTGGCGCGCGAGCTCGACCTGGCCCGTCGCGCGGTAGCAGCGCCCGACCTCGAGGAGCGCGTCGTCTCCCACCGTCGTTCGTGAATTCGCGGCGGCAACTTCGCCGAAGAGCAGCGCGGCGGCTGCGAATCCGCCGGACGCTCGAACGCTCCGCGCGGCCCACATTCCGGCTTCGGCGGTTGGCGGAGCCACGGCGTGAAACGCCACCGCCGCGAGCTTGAAGCGACCTGTTCGATACAGGTGAAGCGCCTCGTCGAACGACCCGGGTACGAGCTTCGAAGGGTCGACCGCGGGAACGGACTCGGCAAGGGCGCGGTCCGCCGCCTCGCTCGCGGCTCGGGCCCGGGCCATCGATTCGGCGGCGATCGGATCGCCCGATGCGCCCGGTGGGGCCTGGTACGCCGACGGCGCGGGGAGCTCGGAGTTGGCGATCGTAGCGCTCGATGCCGCGAGAGCCGCGATGCGCGGAAAAACGCCGCCCTGTATGGCCAGAACGACGGCTGCGAGGACGGCCACGGTCACAAGCGCGAACGTCCTGCGCTGCCCTGCGCGCGCCTCCCGAACCCGCCGCTCGCGCGGGACCGAAACCCCCATCGCGGCCGCGACGGAGGACTCGTGCGCGAGCCGCGCAGCGCAGGACGCACAGCCCGCTGCGTGCCGCGAGGCCGCCGCACGCATTTCGCGACTGCAGCCGCGCGCGAGGTCGGCGTAGAAGATTCGGGCAAATTCGTCGCAAGTCATGGCCGCGCTGCCCTTGCGTAGCCCACGCGCCGCCGAGGTCCAAGGCGCCGGCCACCTCGACCCATCCGCCTCCGTGCGAATCCCACAGCGCAAGCGGTCGATGCGGCTCGGGCGTGGGCACCAACGGGTGGTAACGGGCCTGTTCAGAGGCGCTGCGGATTGCGGCCCCGCGAAGCGTGGTTTTAGCTCGCCAGATGCAAACGAGAACGCTTCGTCGCGCCGTGATCGCCGCCGCATCCGTGATGGTCGGAGCCGCGGGCTGCAGCGCCCCCGCCGTTTCGCAAACCCAGTCGCAGGCAGAAGGAGCCGCCGCCGAAGCCACGGCGACGACCGCCTCCGCACTCTCGGCCGCCGATGCGGCGCAAGGAAGCGGCCACACGCCGCGACCCCGCCACGACCGCTTCGTCGACGCGCGGCGCGGGCGCGACACGTTCGCCTCGGGCGCGACCAACGACTGTCGGCTCCGCTACCAGCCGTGCGCCACGATTCAACACGGCGTCGACGTCGCGGAAGCCGGCGACACAGTCCGCGTCGCGCGTGGCGAGTACACCGAGAACGTCGTCGTGGCGGCCTCCGTCGCGATCGTAGGCGATGGGCGCGGCACGGTCGTTCGCCCCGCCATTTCCGCGCCGAAGCCCTGCGAAGACAGCTCGCTCTGCGGCGGCGCGGCGAGCACTGTGATCCTGGTGCGCGCGAACGACGTTCACATCGAGGGGCTCACCGTCGACGGCGACAACCGTGCGCTCACCACGGGTGTGAACGTCTTCGGCGCGAACGTCGATGCGCGCAACGGCATCGTCACGGACTACCTCGCGGGCGCGTTCGACGGCTTCTCGGTAAACGACGTCGTCGTCCGAAACGTGTTCTTCCGCGGGATCTATGCGGCGAGCGGCGGCACGTTCAGCATTCGGGACGTCGACGTGCGTAACGTGCGTGGCCAGGCGCAAGCGATCGCGATCATGAACTTCGGCGGCGCCGGGATCATCGAGCGCGCGTTTGTCGAAGATGCCGCCGACGCCATCGCCGCGAACCATTCGACGGGAACCGTCTTCCGGAAGAACCACGTGCGTGCGTCGGGAAGCGGCGTCCACACCGACAACGCCGGCGACGCTGCGGGGTCCGCAGCCGATCTTATCGAGGACAACGAGATCGAAGCGTGCACCGAGACGGGATACGGCGCGTGGGTCTTCGCCGCCTACGTGGCCCCGAGCGTGCGGAGCAACCGGATCGACGGCTGCTACGTCGGGCTCGCCGCGTTCGGGCAAGGCGTCGACGTACAGGCGACCTTCGACGAGAACCGCGTGAACGGGCGCGGGAAGGCGGGCTCGGTCGGCGTGTTCGTAACGACGGACAAGCTCGGCTACGGCGCAAATGACGTCGGCGTGTCGCTCACGCGCAACGTCGTGCGTCGCACGGACATCGGGCTCGAGGTGCAGCAGACGGCCAGCTTCCACGCCAACGTCGCGGCCGATTGCGACGTCTTCGCGCGAAACGCCACGGCGGTGCACTCGGTCTCCGAGACGGCGACGCTCCACGATTCGTGGCTCACGCGGAACGACATCGGCGTCGACGCGCGCGATCTCGCGTCGGGGACGTTCGATGCGACCCAAAATTACTGGGGGTGCGCGTCGGGTCCAGCGTCGTCGCGGTGCGATTCGGCCCTGGGCGCCGTCGACGCGACGAGCCCGCTGTCGTCGCCGCCGGCGTGCGTGCACAACCTCGGGACCTTCGTCGCCTTCGCCGACTGAGCATAACGACGATCGATTCGAGGAAGGGCCGAGGGGCGGGATGAAACCCGCCCCGCCGTGCGTAGGTGCCGCTCGATGAACCGAGCCCAATCCTCTTCGCCCACGGTCCTCACGTTCGTATCGATCGCCTGCGCCGGCTCCCTGGCAGCGCTGTCAGGTTGTCACGACAACCCTGCGAGTAAACCGGAGACGGTCCCTCAGGCCGCCGCCACGGCATCTGTCCCGAACCGGTCGAACGTCCTCGCGGAGGCGTTCAACCGGGCCGAAAGCGCGGCAAAGGGGCGCCTGGGCGTCGCCGTGCTCCACGTGGAGACCGGCGAGCGCATCGCGTTCCATAGCGACGAGCGCTTCCCTATGCAGAGCGTCTTCAAGCTTCCGCTCGCCGTCACGATGCTGTCGAAGGTCGATGCGGGTGACGCGAAGCTGGACGACGTCGTGACGATCAAGCCCCAAGACTTGCGCAGCGGCCCCGCGAATGCCCTCGCCGACGTGTTGCCGAAGGGGGGCACGCGCACCGTCCGCCAACTCATCGAAACGATGATCATCGACAGCGACAACACCGCGGCAGATCTGCTCCTCGCGCGGGTCGGCGGGGCGGAGGTGGTGACCCGCAAGCTGCATGCACTTGGGATCGACGGGGTGGACGTGAGTCGGTCGGAGGCCGAGCTGATGCTCGACATGAGCGCAGTGACGTCGCGTCCGCCGCGCGCGACATGGACCCGAGACAAGCTCGAGGAGCTCTGCGACGCGACGCCTGTCACCGCAAAACGCGCCGCGCTCGCCGCGTATTTGAAGGATCCGCGCGACACGTCGACGCCGGCGGCAATGGCGTCGCTGCTCCTCCGGGTTTACAAGAAAGACGCCCTCGCGGCGCCCAGCGCGGCGTTTCTCGTCGAGACCCTCGAGAAGACGGCGACCGGGAAAAAACGGCTGAAGGCGGGGCTTCCCGAGGGGACGGTAATCGCCCACAAGACCGGTAGCTCCGGGACGTTCGAAGGCGTCGCCGCAGCGAGCAACGACGTCGGAATCGTCACGCTCCCCGGCAACGCGGGGCACGTGATCATCGCGGCATTCCTTCGCGAGGCCAAGGGGGATGACGACGCACGTGATGCAGCCATCGCGGCTGTTGGCAACGCAGTGTTCGAAGCCTACGCAACGCACTGAAGGCACGCGCGCCCACGGGCGACGAGCGGCGCGATGCCGTACGCTCCACGCGTCGACGCCCGGCGACCGTCCCCCGCGCTACATCCACGCACGCTGCGTCGAAGCGCTTGCCGCCGGCCCCGCGGCGGCGGTCGTCCTCGACATAACCTAGGGCTGGCAGCGCCGACGAACGTCAACTTCAACGCGAACGCGAACGCCAACGCCAACGCCAACGGTGGCGCGCACAATTCGTCGTCTCCCTGCGCGTCGCGTCGTGGCGAACGATCGCGGTTTGGATCATTCTTCGCGACATGTCGCCCCGCTCGAAGCTCGCCACGCTCGCAGGTGCTGCTCTTCTCTTCGCCGCGTGCCTGCCGCCGCTCCCGCCCGAAGTCGGCGCCCGCATCGTCTCGGCAGACGATCAGCCCATTCCGGCGCCCATTGCCGCTGCCGTGGACCGCTCCGCCAAGATCGCGCGCAACGTCTGCCTCGGGCGCGGCTATGGCGAAGCGAGCGTGACGTTCGACAACGCCGGCTCCGTGATGCGCGCGAAGGTCGAGCGCGCCGACGACATCGCCGATGTCGAGTGCATCGAAAACGTTTTCAAAAAAACGCACGTCCCCGGCTACGCCGGTGCGCCGTTGACGGTGGTCGCGTCGTTCGAGCTCGACGCAATGCGCGTCTGGAAGCCGGCGCAGCCGATGTTCATCGCCCCCGGGCTCGGCTCCTACCAGTGACGCGCTCGCGTTGCGCGGCCGCGGCTACGCGCGCGCCTTCGTGAGCTGCACGCGCCGCCCCCACGGGCAGGCGAAGGCGTCGGGCTTCGTCAGCACCCAGAGCGTCGGCACCGCCGGCCGCAGCTCGGGGAACGGCCCTTCGCCGTCGGTGAAGTAGACGACGCCGTCCACGGCGTGGGCCGCCAGAAACGCCGGCTCGAAGGGCGGGCGCAAGTCCGTCCCGCCGCGCCCCGACACGCGATCGATCGCCCCCGTGAACGCATAGGCGCGCGTCACCTCGGTATCGCACTCGACCACAGTGAGGCGCGCGAGCTCCGACAGGCGAACGAGCTGGAGGCCCACCTCGCGAAGCTCGTTCGTCGTCATGCTGAGGGACGTATCGATGACCACGAGCACGTGCGGTCGCAGCCCGCGACGCGAGCCGAAGAGCCTCCCCGGCACCTCGCCGATCCGCTCGGGGAAGCGGCGCGACGGCCGCGAGTACGTATGCACGCGCACGCGGGTCTCGGCGACGAACGGCTCGATCGCTTTGCGCCAATCGACGTACGCCTCGGCCTCACGCTGCGGACCCGAAAGCTCTTCGAGGAGCCTCCCCGGATCACGACCGGCGAGCTTCGGCTTCGCCCACGGGAGCGCGTCGTCCCCCTTCCCTTCGGCCTGCTTAGCCTGCACGTCGGCGACGGCGCTCGCCAGCAGCAGCCGCGTCTGCTCGCGCGCGTAGGGCTTCGATTCGCCCCCTTTCCACGGCCCATGGTCGTCCACGGGGCTCCGCCGCTCGCCTCGATCTGGCGTGCCCGCGGGACGGGCCGCGCGGAGCTTCTCGTACCGCGCGAGCGTGCTCTGCCCCGCACGAATGCCGAAGCGCTCGAACGCTTTCCAGACAATCGGATCTGGCAGCGGCTCTTCGATGTGCTCGTTGGCGCTCATCTCGAGCGCCATCTCGAGGAGATCGGGCTCCTCCGTCGTGCGGAACTTTTCGTCGGACAGGTGGCCGAGCACCACGTGGTGCACCTCGTGAAGCAAAATCCCCGTCAGATACTGAGGATTATGAACGAAATACATCGCGTTCACGTGCAGGTAAAATCGCCCGTCGTCGAGCGACACGGCCATCTGCTTCACGGACGGATCGAGGACGACGTGCATGCGCGCGAGCACCGCCGCGTAGTAGGGGTGCTTCGCCAAGAAGGCCGGCGCCGCGACGAACTTCTCGAGCCAAACCCGCGCCGAGTCGCTCACGTGGCG
>JANXMC010000295.1 GCA_025354825.1 Myxococcales bacterium | reverse complement strand
GCGTACGTCGTCATGAAGCCCGGCACGACCTTCGCGCCCATCGAGCTTCGCAAGCACCTCCTCGCGGTGTTGCCGTCGTTCATGGTGCCGCAGCACTACGCGGAGCTGCCTGCGTTGCCGCTTTCACCCGCGGGGAAGGTCGACCGGCGACGCCTCCCCGCGCCGGTTTCGGGCGAGTCGAGCGAAGCGGCCTACGTCGAGGCGCGCACCGCCCGCGAGAAGCTCCTGGAGACGCTCGTCGGCAAGCTGCTCAATGCGAAACGCGTCAGCATGGCCGACACGTTCTTCGCCATCGGCGGCGACTCACTCTTGTCGCTTCAGCTCATTGCCGGAATCGAAAAGGCCGCGACGACGCGTCTCAGCCCCCGCGTCCTCATCGTCAACAACCTCGCCCAAGTCGCCGCGATGCTCCCCGAAGCGCTCGAAGCGGGCCCCTCGTCGGCGTCGAACGGCAGCGCAGCTCCCGCAAGGCCGTACCCCTCGCAAAGAGCGCCCGAGGTTGCGCCCGCGCAACCCGACACTACAGTCCGCGGCCGGCTGGTCTCCGGCCTCAAAAGGTTCTTGCGGAAATAGGCTCTTTTTTGATCACTCCGTTCTTCTTCGGCGACACCACGCGCGCGGGCACGGCGCGAAAGCTCTTTGGGCTTTATCACGCGCCCAGCGATGCGAAGCCGCGCCCCTTCGGCGTGCTCATGTGCCAGCCCGGCCCGCAGGAGTACCAGCTCTCGCACCGTGCCTTCATGACGCTGTCCGAGTCGCTCGCGCGACGCGGCTTTCACGTCCTTCGCTTCGACTGGTCGGGCACGGGCGATTCAACCGGCAACGCCGAAGACTTCAGCCTCGACGATTGGCAGAAAGACGTCTCGGCGGCCGCCAAAGAGCTTCGCGACGTGAGCGGGGTCGACAGGGTCGCCGTCGTCGGGATGCGCCTCGGCGCGACGCTCGCCGCGCTCGAATGCGCGAAGAGCCTGAGCCTCGCCGAGTTGGTGTTGTGGGATCCGGTCGTGAAGGGCGCGAGCTACTTGAACGAGCTCGAGGTGATTCAAAATCGAAACCTCGCGCTCCGTCACGAGAAGGGCGCGCCGCGCGAGGGCGAGCTTCTCGGGTTCTTACGGCCCAAGGCCGTAGGTCAGCGCCTGGCCCAGCTCGATCTCATGACGCTCGCGGCGCTCAAAACGCGCGATGCGCTCGTCGCCTGTTCGCGCGAATCGGACGAGGGGCGCGCGCTTTGCGCTCGCATCGGCGTAAGCGGCGTGAAGGCGATCTACGAAGTCGTCGCCGACGAGGAGCTTCTGCGAAAGCGTGTGCTCCTCGACGAGTCGCTCGTGTCGACCGTGATGGTTCGCCGCGTCGTCGAGCTGTGGGGAGGCAAATCGTGAAAGAGACGGCCCACGCCTTCGGCCCCGGCGGCTCGCTCATCGGCATCCTCTGCGAGCCCGACAGCGCCGCCCAGCGCCGCGAAGGCGCGCCGGCCGTGCTTCTCTCGAACGTCGGGATGAACCAGCGGATCGGCCCGTTTCGCCTCAACGTCGACCTCGCGCGGCTCGCCGCCGACGCGGGCTTCACGTCGCTCCGCTTCGACTTCTCCGGCCTCGGCGACAGCACCGTTCGCACCACGTCGGCGGGCGACACCGAGCGCTGGCGCGAAGACATTCGCGAAGCGATGACGCTGGTCGAGAAGAAGACCGGCATCCGCCAGTTCGCGCCCGTCGCGCTCTGCTCGGGCGTCGATCCAACGCACGACATCGCCCTCGCCGACGACCGCATCGCGGGCGCCGTCTTCATCGACGGCTACGCCTTCCCCACGCGGCGGCACTGGCTCCATCAGCGCGTCTTGAAAGCGCCGCGGCCGCGCGCCTGGGAGCTTTACGTGAAGCGCCGCGCGCCGCAGCTCTTCGGCCTAAACGCCGAGGCCGTGCGGTGGATGTTCGAGCGCTCCACCGGCGTGTTCGTCCGCACACCCATGCCGCGCGAGCAGTTCATGCGCGATCTCGAGACCCTCCTCGCCAAGGGGAAGCGCCTTTTCTTCGTCTACACGGGGGCGTACGAGCACTCGTTCTCCCATGAGCAGCAGTTCCACGACATGGTTCACCCCGTGCCGACCCTAGGTCGCGTTCGCGTGGCCCGCGCCGTGAGCGCCGACCATACGTTCGCGCTCATCGACGACCGTCGAAAGCTCATCGACCTATGCTGCTCCTGGCTCGAGGACGAATTTCCTCAACCCGGTGAGCGTCCGGGCGAGGCGCGCGCGCGTCGTTCCTCGCGGCCGCCGCGCGCGTAGCGAGACGTCGCGGCCGCTCACATATAGGCGAGGATCGGAAAGTCCTTCGTGCGCTCTGCCTTGAAGCGCGCGAACCGCACGCAGACCGGATAGAGCGCGACGACGACGACGAGCCACATCGCGTAGATGAGCACGAGGCTCACGACGCGCTCGGTGTGCATCACGCGGGCGAGAACGCTGTACGCCGCCGTGGCCGTGCGCAGGACCAAGAGGTGCACGACGTAGAAAAAGAGCGGCGTGCGACCGAACAGCGCGAGGGCGTCGAACGCGCGATCACGCCCACGCGCGCCGCCGCCCGTGCCCTCCTCGCGGCGATCGATTGCGGCCAAGAGCAAGAGCGCGGGCCCGATCGTCATCATCAAAAACAGCATCGACGGCGGGTACTTCTCGCACCGCAGGAACGATACGACCGTCATCGCGAGCGAGCCCTGCGGCGACCACGGACGCGGGTCGCCGTAGACGTTGATCGCGCGCAGCACGAGGAAGAGCGCCGTGAGCGCCGCCCCCGCGCGAACGTAAAGCGCGCGACGCTCGGGGGCCGAGCGCAGCACGACGGGGCCGAGCGCGTAGCCGAGGGAGATCACCGCGACCCACGGGACGAGCGGATAATACAGCCCCACCGACAGCCACGACGTGGGGTGAAGCTCACCGGGCGCGTGAAGGAACGCCCAGAGCGGCGCGAGGGCGCCCGTCACGGTGACGCCGTCCAAGGCGTTGTGACCGACGATGAGCGCGAGGCTCACGGCGACGAGCGCCGTGCGCGGCAGACGAACGAGTCCGGCGAGGCAGATCATCGAGCAGCCGATGACCCACATGATTTGCAAAATGACGAAGTGGTACCGCAGCTCGAAGAGCCACCCGAAGCGGACGACGGTGACCTCGAGCAAAATGAGCCACAGCCCACGCTTCACGAGGAACGCCGAGACGTCAGCGAGGCTCTTGCCGCGCGTGCCGGCGAGGAACATCGCGGTGCCGGCGAGGGCGACGAAGACCGGCGCGCAGATGTTCGAAATCCACCGCGTGTAGAAGTGTGCGGGCGACGTGGTGGCGACGTCGAAGGCGTCGCGCCCCCCGCCGAACATTTCGTAGGCGTGGTCGAGCGCCATGATGACCATGACCACCCCGCGCAGAACGTCGATGGATCGGTTGCGTGGGGCTCGGGTCGCGGTCGTTGCGCTGGGGTCGGGGCTCACGGGCGGGCACCAGAGCACGCGCGCGTGCCTCGCGCCAGGACGCGAAAGGGCGACGCTTAGGCGACGTTAGGCGACGTTACGCGACCGCCCCCTCGCGGCGCACCACGATGGGCACGCCGTCGATGTCGAGCCCGAGACCTTGCGACAGGCGGAAGCGCGCGAAGGCCGCGAGGTCGTCCGCGTTGAGATCGCGCGCGACGTCGTCGACGGCGCCGGGCCACGTGCGCGCCCAGGTGACGCCGGGCCTTCGCAGAAGCCACGCGTTCGACATCGACCGCACCCACGCCTCTTCGTCGCAGATCTCGCCGAACGTTCCGGGGTCGAGAAATCGCGCGTAATCCGGGCTTCCGTAGGCCTTGCCATAGCTTCGCCCTTCGAGGCGCGCGAGGCCGATGAGCGCGTGACCGAGCTCGTGAAGCGCGGCGTGGACGCGCGCGGCGAGGGTGACGCCGTTCGTTTCGACGAGGCGAATCCGCGCGACGCCGTCGCTTCCGAGCTCGCAGCGGTTCAGTACGCCGGCACGAAGGCGCGTGCGGTCCACCTCGACGCGCTCGACGGGCAGAAGCGCCGCGAGATCGCGCCCGAGGACGTCTTCGAGGGCCGCGCGCTCGAGGAGCGTCGGCGGGCGGACGCTCTTCGCGTAGGCCGGCCGCATGCCCCGCCCCGCCGCGAGATCGAGCACGGCTTCGCGGTCGGCCACCGCGCGTGCGAGCGGAACGGTGTCGCCGACGGCGACGCCGCTGTCGGCGAGGGCCTTTGCGAACACGTCGCGATCGACGGCCGGATCGGTCACCTCGTCGAGGCTGTCGCCCCAG
>JANXMC010000151.1 GCA_025354825.1 Myxococcales bacterium | reverse complement strand
ATCCGGCGGCGCGGGCACGGCCTTCTTGACGGTGTCGACCTCGAAGTCCGAGGGGCTCCGCGGCCGCAGGTTCGAGGCGCGCGGCGGCGGTGGCGGTGACGGCGGCGACGACGATGAGAAATGCGACGGCGGCTCGGCGTTCGCGACGGTGTCGTCGTCGAAATCGAGGTCGAGGGATCGAAACACGAGGGTCGCCGAACCGAGGCCGACGGTGCACGGCGCTTCGAGGCGCGTCCACGCGCGCGGCACCACCTGCCCATCGCAAAGCGCCGGCGCGCCGTCGTCGACGCTCTGCACGAACAGCGCGCGCCCGTCGAAATAAAGGAACACGTGCTCGTCCAAGATGCCGGTCGCGTCGACGGCCCACGCGCCGTGACGCCCGATGCTCATCGGGTTCACGGTTTTGCCTGGTGCGAGCTCGAGAGTGGGGCGAGCGCTCCGCCCATCTCGAATCTCGAGCACATGACCCGCGAGCGCGCCCATCGTCTCTCGAGTCTAGTCGGAAGGTGGCCGTCGCGCGCGTGCTTGCTTCGCGGGAGGGGGGCCCTGGGCTCCACCCCGCGACGTGTCGGTGAGCGCGTCGACCCCTCGTACCTGCGATCGCCTCAGCGATCGAAGAGGTGGCGCATGAGAAAGTGCGGACCTGTCCCGGGAAGCTCGAAGGGGCCCTCGAGCGTTTCGAACGCGAACCGAACGTAGAACCCCGACGCCGTCTCGCGCGCGTTGCACCACAGCTCCGTCGCGCCGCGCTCGCGGCAGGCGTCGAGCACGTGACGCAGCAGCGCGCCGCCAACGCCGGTGCCGCGCGCCTCTGGCGACGTCGCCATACCCCGCAGTCGATAGGCGTGGGCGTCGTGCCGCCCCGGCCGCGCCTCCTTGTAGGCAGACCCGATGGCGACGACCAGCCCGCCCGCGAGCGCGCCCACGTGGAACGTCGTCGCCAGCGCGTCGCCCGCCCAGTCCATCTCGTCTTCCGTCTCGTGCGGACGAAGGACCGCTTGGCGCAGAGGCCATGTCTCGCGCGGATCGATGAGCGTGCATTCGACGAGTCCGAGGCCGTGCGCATCCATGATGGACGAGACGTACGACGCCGCGCGCGCCTTGCAAATTGCCTTTCACGGGCTCAGCTCGTCTATCCTCGCCCGGTGCTCAAGACCGCCGACGACGTGAACGCTCGCATCGAGAGGCTCGAAATCCCCTTCAACCGCCACGGCTACGATCCGTACGGCATCTCCAAGAAGGACATTTCGCGCTTTTTCACCCTGCTCTCGATTGCCTACAAGCGGTACTTCACCGTCGAGACGTTTGGTGCGAGCCACGTCCCCCCGCGCGGCCGCGCCATGCTGATTGGCAATCACTCGGGCGGCGTCGCTCTCGACGCGGCGATGGTCGTCGGCTCCATGTTCCTCGAGCTCGACCCGCCGCGCCTGGCCCAGGGGATGGCCGAAAAGTTCCTCAGCATCATCCCGTTCGCGTCCCAGTGGCTCGCGCGCTGCGGCCAGTTTTCAGGCCTTCCCGAGCATGCGATTCGCCTTTTGGAAGACGAGCGGCTTCTCATGGTCTTCCCCGAAGGCGCGCGGGGGACGGCGAAGCTCTACCCCGAGCGCCACTCCCTCGTCGACTTCGGCACCGGCTTCATGCGCCTCGCGCTGCAGACGAAATCGCCGATTATCCCGTTTGCGTTCCTCGGCGGCGGCGACGCTATCCCCACGATCATGAACGCCTACGCCTTAGGCAAGCTGTTCGGCGTGCCGTATTTCCCAATTACGCCGTACCTTTTGCCCATTCCGAGGCCCGCGAAGCTTGCCATTCACTACGGTGAGCCGATGGTGTTCGAGGGGACGGGGGCCGAGGACGACGAGACCATCGCAAGCTACGTCGAGAAGGTGAAGTCGCGTATCGCCGAGCTCATCGAGATTGGATCGCAGCGGCGCGGCGAGCGCGTGCGCACGCTCACGGCCGGAGGCTCGAGCCGATGAAGGTTCTCATTCCCGGCATCGCCGGCCAGCTCGGGCGCCTGGTTGCCGAGCGCGTTCTCGCCGCGGGCCACCGGGTGATCGGCATCGACCGCAGGCCGTGGGTCGGCGCGCCCGACGGCGTCTCGCTTCACGAGGTCGACATTCGTAAGCGCGCCGCGGAAGACGTCTTCCGCCGCGAGAAGCCCGACGCCGTCGTGCACATGGCGACGGTCACGCACTTGCGCGACAAGAGCGACGACCGGTACCGCATCAACCTCGGCGGCACCCGTGCCGTCTTCGATCATTGCCATAAGTATGGCGTGAAACACGTTATCTTCGTGGGGCGTCATACGTATTACGGCGCCGCGCCCGACTCGCCGCTTTACCACACGGAGGACGAGCCTCCGATGGCGGCGACGCAGTTTCCCGAGCTGGCCGATCTGGTCGCGGCCGATCTCTACGCCGGCTCGGCGCTCTGGCGCTTTCCGAAGCTCACGACGACGGTCCTTCGGTTCTGCTACACCCTCGGCCCTTCGCGCCACGGCACGCTCGCGAGCTACCTCCGCGGGCCGCGCGTTCCCGGTGTTTTAGGCTTCGATCCGCTGTTTCAATTCATGCACGAGAACGACGTGGCCCGCGCCATTTCGCTCACGCTCGAGAAGCGCATCCGCGGTGTGTTCAACGTCGCCGGGCCGCCGCCGTTGCCCCTCAGCGTGATCATCCGCGAGACGGGCCGCACCGCGGTGCCGCTGCCCGAGTTCGTGTTCCGCTTGGCGCTTGGGCGCTTCGGCTTTCCGCCCCTTCCCGAGGGGGCGATAGCCCATATCAAATACCCAATTGTGATCGATGGGCGGCGTTTCGTGGAGGCCACGTCGTTCGCGCCGCTCTTCTCCGAGGACGAGACGATGGCCGCGTATTTGAAGAGCGCGCCGCTCCCCGCGAAGTGAGGTGAACGATTCCGCGAGCGCGTTAAAACGCGCCTGCCACGCCCAGCGCGCCGCCGCTCGCCGTCGGCGCCACCGTCACCGTCATCTGTGCGGGGCGGAGAGCGACGTAGAGGATGCCCGCCGCGGCCAGCCCCACGATGCCGATGCCGAGCGACACGTCGGCTGCGAGTGACCGCCCCCGCACCGCGTCGAGGGCGCTTTCGGAGCAAGCGTGGGCCGCGCCGCATCCGTCGCGGAGCTCGCGGTAGTGAGACGACGCACTGAGCCCGAAGTACGCGAACGACACCAGACCGAGCGTGCCGGCACCGCCCGCAACGATGGGCGCGAGGGGGAATGCGGACGACGCACGCGGCGCGGGTGCGGCGGTGCGCGGCGACGGAAGAACAGCCGCGGGAGTTGACACGACAACCGGCGTAGCCGCGAACACCGCCGTCAGCAGCCGGTTCTTCTCCGCCTCCCGCACGAGGACGCGCTCGACGACATCGGCGCTCCCCGCGTGCTCGTACCGAAGCTCGTGAACGCCCGGATCGACGATCATCGCCTTGCCCGTGAGCGGATCTTGCGCCAGCACGCCGTCGACCCTCAGCCGCACGTCGACCAGGTCGTGCCCCGCGGAATCGCGGGCGCTCACGACGATCGACGACAGGCTCGCCGTCACCTCGCTGAGCCACTGCTCGCAATCGGCACGAACCACGGCAGGGCAGCTTGGGCGCGTACAGACCGCGAGCTCGCCGAGGGCCGCGGCGAGCTTACCCTCCATTCGGCGCGACTGTGCGCGCTCCGATGCCGCGGCGCAGGCGTGGAGATCGTCGGCATACGCGGGGGCGCTCGCGAGAAGCCCGAAGGCCACGGCGAGCGCGGTGACCTTGGCGACGGGGAGAATCGTGGCGATGCGCGAGGGCTCGAAGGGCATGGGCGAGAGCGGTCGAGGCGGCCGACGCGCGCGGCCGCGCGTTAGCGACGGAGACAGTCTAGCTTGTATACCTTCCGCCCTACGGAATCGCGCGTGTAGGGGGTCGCGCAGTCGATTGCCGCGTGCGAAGGCGCTCGCGCCCGAGGCGGCGCGGGAACGCGCGCAGCAGTGACGGCGACGACGTCGTTCTCGAGCGCGGGGAGCTCCATCAGCACGTCGCTCGAGGCAGGCTCATCGATGCTCGCAGTCGGCGCCTCGACGGGCTGTATGCGCGCGAGCGCCGCGGTCGCCGCATGCGGCGGCGGCGCGGCCGTCGTGCTCCCGGTGGACGCGACGACGATGAGCGCCACGGCGCACACCATCGCCGCTCCGCTCGCCGCCGCGATCACGCGACGACGCTTCTGCTCCCACGACGCTCGTGCCTTCGACGCCACCTGCTTCATCGCCGCGTTGACCTTCGCGGCGCGCCTATCGAGCGCCTCGCCCGAAAGGCTGCGCACCCACGCGGCAAGCTCCGACGGCGTCGCCGGCGGCACCGCGCCCTCGAGCGCATCGGCCATCTCGCCCGCCGTCGTGAAGCGCGCGCTCGCACTCGACTGCAGCCCGCGAAGCACGATGCGGTCGACCGCCTCGGGTGTTTCCGGCGCGAAGCGACTCGGCGGCGAGACGTACCCGAGCATCACCTGCTCGAGGATCATCGCTTCGTTGTCCCCCTTGAACAGGCGCCGTGCCGTCAACAGCTCCCAAAGCACCACGCTCGCTGCATAGATATCCGTCGCGGCGCTCACGCCGGTGCCACGCACCTGCTCGGGGGCCATGTACGGGAGCTTCCCTTTAAGGCTTCGCTCGCGCGTCGTATGCAAACGACCTGCAGCCTTCGCCACGCCGAAATCGATGAGGCGCACGCGCCCGTCGCTCGAGATCATCACGTTGTGGGGCGACACGTCGCGATGCACGATCGACAGCGCATGGCCCTGTTCGTCGCGCGCGCCGTGGGCCGCGTCGAGGCCGCGCAAAAGGCCAATTGCGATGGCCACGACAACAGGCGCCGGAATGCGCGTGAGCTGGGCGCGTGAAGCGCGGAGCAGCTCGAGAAGCGATTCACCCGCAACGTATTCGAGAACGAGGAGAAGCTCGTCGGGCTCGGCCACGACCTCGATGAGCTTCACGACGTTCGGGTGGTCGATCCGGGAGACGAGCCGCGCTTCGTCTTGAAGCATGCGGACGAAATCGGGGTCGCGTGCGTAGTGCGGATGGAGGCGCTTCAACGCCACGGCGCGCGCGAGCGAACGCCCGTCCGCGAGCACACGCGGCGAGGCTCCGACGTCGACGCCGAGATGCACCGTCGCCATCCCGCCGCAGGCGAGCTCGTCGAAGGGAACGTATCGATTCGCGTGGCGACGGCTTTGGCTCATAGCTCCGAAGGACAGCAAGGGCGCAATCGCGCGCTGGGCTTGGACTCCTAAGCAATCGATATGCCGGTAGGGCGAGGCCCGTCGTCACCCCTGATGACGCGCACGCAGGAGCTGGAAGTACCTCCGCGCGAGGCCCGAGGCCGCGGCGGCGCGAGCGACGTTCCCGTCGTAGCGCGCGAGGATGTGCGCCATGTACCGACGCTCGAACGCGACGCTCATCTTTTCGCGCGCGAGCGGCATCGGGAGATTCTGCGCGAGGATTTCGTCGACGAACGTCGGCGCATCGTTCGGTGTAGGCGCAGCGGACGCTTCGGGTGCTGCTGCGGGCCTGCCGCCTCCCGCGCTGGCCGTCGCGCCATCGAGATCGCCCAGCGCAATGCGGCGCGCCACTGCGTTTCGCAGCTCGCGCACGTTGCCGGGCCACGGGTAGTCCTCGAGCTGCGCGAGATGGGCCGGCGAAAGCGCCCATGCGCCTGCGCCTTCGAGCTCGCGGAAAAAGTGGCGCGCGAGCAGGCCGATGTCCCCCACACGATCGCGCAGCCGCGGGAGCTCGATGCGCGCGACCGCGAGGCGGAAAAACAGGTCGTCACGAAAGCGGCCGGCCTGAACTTCCTTATCCAAATTACGACGCGTCGCGACGACGATTCGCGTGTTCACCTGGATCGATCGACTCCCACCGACCCGGCGGATCTCCGATCGCTCAAGGGCGCGGAGGAGCTTTGGTTGGAGCGCGATGTCGAGGTCGCCAATCTCGTCGATGAGGAGCGTCCCCCCGTGGGCCTGCTCGAAAACGCCCCTACGCGACTCGCCTTCGTCGCTTCCGAAGAGCTCGATCTCGATGCGATGGGGCGGCACGGCGGTGCAGTCGAAGACGACGAACGGCTGCGCGGAACGCGGCCCTTCGTCGTGGAGCGCTTCGGCGAGGAGCTCTTTTCCCGTGCCCGTCTCCCCTTCGAGGATCAGCGGTACCGCGCTCGTCGCGAGCTTACGACACAGGGGGTACAGGCGGCGCATGGCGGGGCTCGCGCCTACGACGCGGCCGAAGCGCATCTCCGTCGAGACGACGGCGTTGGTCGCTTTCGCCTCGCCGACCAGAAGGCGCGTTGCGCCGATGCGCACGGTTTCGCCGCCGCGCAGATAGCCGTCGACGAGGGCGACGTCGTTGACGAAGGTGCCATTCGTCGATTCCAAATCGGTAATACGAAGCCTCGGCCCGGCGGTGTCGAAGGCGATGTGGCGTCGCGAGATTTCGCGGTCGGAAAGGCGAAGCGCGCACGCCGCGCTCGAGCCGACGAGAACGCGGGGCGGCTGCGTCCCATCGAGGACGAGCTTCGCGCCGGTGTCGGGGCCGTCGATGACCGTGATCTCGTAGGCGACGGCCGTTGTCGCCTTTTCGTCGCTGCTCCGGCGGAGAATCGTCGATGCGTCGTCGAGGTCCGTCGTTCGCCTGCTCGTCATGAAGGGCCCTCCGAGATCAGGGGCTGCAGCAGCGGAAGCCGATGCTTGCCTGGGCGGCCGAGCGTGCGGCCGTTTCGTTCGTGTCGCACGCGACGTCGTCGCCGGCGAGATTGGGAATCACGCTCGGCAAGTCGAAGCCCCCACCGCGGACGTTGCACCCGTCCGTCGCGCCTCCGTTGGGCCCGCCACTCCCCTCGCCACCGCCGCCGGCATTGCACGAATCTTCCCATTCGCGGACGTTGCCGCTCATATCGAAGATGCCGGGATACCCGCCTTCGCACGTGGGCAACCCCCCGGCGAGTGTCGTCGTGCGGTTGAACGCTTGCGGGCCGTTGCAGCTCCGCGCCGCAAAGGCGTCACCGTAGGGGAAACGCTGCGCGCCGCCTTGTGAACAGGCGGCGTACCACTGGCTTCGCGACTCTTCGTCGAGCTTGTCGGGCGCGCTCGCACCGCCGCCAATGCGCCCGCAGAGCCTTTTTCCCGACCACGCGCAGAACGCGTAGGCGTCGCACCAGTCGACGAACGCAACGGGGAGGCGCTCGTCGGCGGCGCTCGGCGGCCACCCAGACGACGGCGTGAACGAGGCGTTCCACGCGCATCCGGTCGGGGGCGCCAGGCCGGCTTGGGCCTGGGACGGAGCGGCGCCCGTCGCGAGGAAGCGTGCGTAGTCACCTTTGGTGACTTCGGTCGTGTCGATGCAGAAGCTCCCACTGCCCACGGGGACGCGCACCGCGGCGGGGCCGCCGGTGCCCGGGCACTCGGACGCCGGCGCGGCGTCGCGGACGGC
>JANXMC010000121.1 GCA_025354825.1 Myxococcales bacterium | reverse complement strand
TCGAGTACTCCGCGGGGAACTTCGTGCAGGCAAACGTCTCCTGAACGAAACGAACGCGGCGGAATGCCATGTTCGAGAAGAACTGCGCCATCAGGCCGGGGTTCGAGAGAATGCCCGCTTGCGGCGCGCCGCCGGCGCAGTTGCCTGCCGTGAAGGTGCCATTTGCGAACGTCGGACACGTGCCGGTCGTCGCCGTGAAGAGCGACATATAGGACATATCTTGAACGACGACCTGCGCCGCGTAGACGGCCGCCGAATCCATGTCCGGTTGCGTCTGACCCTGCGCGAGCGTGATGGTCGCGCCCTGGCCGGTCTTGAACGTGTCACGCCAAAACTGAATTTGCTTCGTCGCGAAGCGGGGGTCTGCGAGCAGCTTGTCGATCTGCGCGGCGTAGGCCGTCTTCTGCGCGGCGACGTCCGTGAGGTCGCCAATTGCCTTAATCTCGGCCAGCGTCGGGAGCTCGCCCACGAGCTTCAATGTCGCTGTGCGGAGCGCCTCGCCGTAATCGACTTTGCGCGAAGCCATGTTCGGGTTCGAGCCCGCATTCGGGTCGGCGCCGTTCCCCGTGCCGGTCGTCTCGCCCGTGCCCGTGCCGGTGCCCGGTGTCGAGCCGCCCGGGCCTGCTGCGCCGGTGCCCGTGCCGGGGTCCGTGCCCGTGCCGGTTCCCGGGCCCGTGCCGGTGCCAGTCCCGTCACTACCGTTTTCGCCCGAGCCGCCCTTCAAGCCGCCGGTGCTCTCCGAGCTGCAGGCCGCGAGTGAGAACGTCGCGGCGGCTGCGATCGCGCAGGCCATCGCGGGGGCGAGTCGCGCTCGCGACCATCGCCCAAACGTCTTGTTCGTTTTGGCATTCATGGGGGAATCTCCTCGAAGCGAGCGTCGGCCCGCGATCATTCGTTGTTGATCCGGCCCAAGATGGCTTGGTCGTGGGCTGTTTGATTGAAGTTCGGAACTGCGGGGTGGCCGGAGCCGGGTCGCGGAGCGACGAGAATTTGGCTTTGCGCTTTGGTCGTGAGGTTGACGCGGCCGAGTGCTTGCGCGCATGCCGTCGCGTTCGTCACGCCGAGGGCGCTCATATCGAGCGCGGCCTTCGCCGAAGCGTTGCCACCGCCGTGACAGCCCTTGCAGAGAGCGGTGAGGTCGGGCGCTGCGCTCGACGTGAACGTCGCCAAGGACTTGCAGCCGCCGCCCAGACCGGCGTCGGGGATGGTGCTCGACTTCAAAGATGCAAACGAAACGCGAAGCTTGCTGCCGGCCATGAAATTCGTGAGGAGCATCGTCCCCGGACCGAGAGTCGCGGTCTGCCCCGCGCCAATGGCCTGATCGACGTTGGAGAAGTTGTCGACGGGGTCGGCTGTTTCGACACCCGTGGAAGAGACAACGACGAACGTGGGGTGCGTCGCTTGAATCGCCGACGCTGCAGGCGCCGTCACCTGAATGCCGGACATCTGGAGAACGTTGCCCGTCATGGTTGCCGTGAACTTGAGCGATGCACCGTTTACGCCGGTGCCCGCCTTGGAGAGATCCATCGTGTTCGCGCCGACCGTGACGGCGACGGCGTCGGAGCCGCCCGCGTTGTCGGCGGGAATCGTCGCCGCTTCGGCCTTGAGCCACTCGGTGACGCGAGGCTTGAGCGTATCGGGGAGGCCGGGGCCGCCCGAGTGGCCCGTGCTGGCGCCGACAATCAGGATTCGGCTATTCGCGTAATCGCGAACGACGATTCCCTTGTAGGCCTTGATTGCCGTGTATGCGTCGGGCTTCGCGAGGAACTTCGGCGCGCCACCGACGCCCGTGTCGTGACACGTTCCGCAGGACTTCGCAAGGTCCGTGTAGAGTGCATCAAAAAGCCCCTTCGTCCCGGTCGCGACCACGCCGCCGTCGGTGGGGTTGGTGCCCGCGGTCGAGGAGCCGCCGGTGCCTGTCGTCGACGATCCGCCCGTCGTCGACGAACCGCCCGTGCCGGTACCCGCATTGCTACCGCTGCCCGACGACGTGCCGTCTCCGTTACCCGTGCCGTCGTCGCCGGCGCCGTTGCCCGTGAGCTTTAGCGTGTTGTCTGCGGAGCCGTCATCGCAGGCGATGGCCGCGCAAATGGTTGCGGCGGCAAAGCCCGAGAGAGCGAGACGCGCCGCAAGTCGCTTGCCGCGGATCCCAAGCTCGTATTTCGATGTCCTCGTTTGCATCCTTGGCCTCGTCGAAGAGACCAATTGCACGGGCGATGCCACGTCGCGGAGAGCGGGATTTCCGGCCGGAACGTCGTTCTTTCGGCCTTAACCATTGTGTTTGTCACCGTGCTGCAACGGGCGATGGATCCTCTAAGAGATCACTCTGGTAACTCCCCACCCCACGGGGGCGCATTACCTACATCACTCCCTTGCTCCTTTGTGTTCGATGCGAAGTCGGTATCCGTGGCCGGGAGGCGCGGCGCCAAGGCGACTCAGTTTACTGACAGGTCATGTCACCGTGCGCGCGCGTGTGAGCTTCTCTGCGACGCCCGAGCATCGGCTGGCCTGTTTGGAAATGGCGCCGAGAAAAATCCCTCGCGCGCCAACGACGACGACGCTTCGGCGTGCGCGCGTCATTGCGGTGTAAACGATCTCCCGCGTGAGGAGCGGCATCGGCGCGTCGGGAAGAACGAGGCCCAGGATGTCGACCTCCGAGCCTTGGGCTTTGTGCACCGTCATCGCGTAGGCGAGGGTGAGCTCACGACGGAGCGCGTCGAGGGGGAACGCCGTGAAGCCTCCGTCGCGGGGGAAAACGGCCATGAAGTGGTGCTCGCGGAGGCTCCCAGCGCCGCGCGCGGCGCGTCCCACGCGGAGGACGATGCCGTGGTCGCCGTTGAAGAGGCCGCGGGCGTAGTCGTTCTGCGTGACCATTACCGGCTCGCCTGGATAGACGGGATAGGTCGTCGTTGCGCGCCCGCCACCGCCGCCGTCCGTGTCGACGCGGAGCGCCGCGAGGAGCGCATGGTGGAGACGCAGGTTCACGGCCTCTGCGCCCGTCCGAAGAGACGCGCCTCGCGTGACCGTGAGAATGCGCCGCGATCGATAGTGCTCGAAGAGCCACCCGATGTCGTCCGCGTCTTCGCCGACGAAGCCGTCGTCGTGACTCGAATAGACCTTTCGAATACGGCGTTCGAAGCCGACGCTCGTGAAGACGTGCTCGCCGAACCAACGGGCGAGGAACGCGCCGAGCGCGCCGCCGTCGGCGTCGTCCGCATCGGTCGCGCGCGATTCGAGAAGCTCGACGCCGTGGAACGTGACGTCCGAGGCAGAAGCCCGTGGCGCGACGAGGCGCTTCTTCGGGCCGCCGTCGAGGAGCACGGCCTCGCGCCCTTCGTTCACCGCGGTCGCCGCCGCGAGAATCGCGCTGCCGTCCACGTCGTTCGCGGACATGCGGAAGCTGTGGGTCAAGCGAACGGCCCCGGCGACGTTCGAGCGAATGACGTCGCGGAAAACGGCGCCGGCGTCGACCGACGGAAGCTGCTCGGCGTCGCCGAGAAGGACGAAGCGCGCGTCGTCTCGTACCGCGCGCACGAGGGCATCGGAGAGAACGAGGTCGATCATCGACGCTTCGTCGACCACGACCACGCGCGCCGATAATCGGTTGTTCTCGTGATGAAAGAAGCGGTCCCGTTCGGGGGAATACCCAAGAAGGCGGTGCAGCGTCTCGGGAGCGTTCGCGACCGCTCGGAGGGCCAGATCTTCCGGCGCGGGGTTCTCTATCCCGTCGAGGCTTCGTGCGATCGACTCAGCCATGCGATTCGCGGCCTTGCCCGTGGGGGCCGCGAGGGCCATCGCTTCGGCGGGGATGCCGAGGCGCGCGAGCGTGCGCAAAAGAGACACGATGATAGAGGTCTTCCCCGTGCCGGGGCCGCCCGTGATGGCGGCGAAGGGCGAGGTGGCCGCCACGAGCACCGCCGCCTGCTGCTCCGCCGAGAGATGCGTGGGGCCGTCCTTACCGGCAAAGGGGCGCGCCAAGACGTCGGCGAGAGCAGCCTGTGCGTCCTCGAGGCGGGCGAGGGGCGCGCGAGGTGGCGCCTGCGCAAGACGCCGCGCGAGATGGGCCACGAAGCGGTCCTCGTACGCGAGCATCCGCTGCACGTAGAGGCGCGCGTCGGCCGTTCGATCGAGAACGAGGGGCGTGCGTGGCGCGCTCCGCGCGGTGCCGCCAACGACGTACGCGAGGCGCGGATCGACGGCCCCTCCTTGAACGAGGCGCGCGAGAAGCTGCCGGTCGTCGGTCGTCGCGCCCACCTCGTCGAGGAGCCCGCGGTAAACGCCGGCGTCGTCGTCGATTGGCAAATACGTACTGCCCCGCGACATGTGTACGATGCACGCAACGGCGAGAAGGAGAAGCGCGCGCTCCTCGGCGTCGTTCAGCCCCGTGGCGAGGCGCACGAGCTCGAAGGCCAGGTAGACCGTCTCGGCGGCGCCGTCCTGCGCCGAGCCGCGCGACGCCAGGCTCGCCGCGACAGAGGCGTGGAGCGCCGCTTTCGGAAGCGGCGTGCCGTGGGCTTCGGCCGCGCGCACGCGCGCGGAGCCAAAGGGTGAGGGGAGAGAGGAGCGCGTGCTGCCCATCCGCCCGCGCGGACCACGGCTGGAAGCGTCGCGTGCGCTCACGGGGCGCCGCTTTCTGCGGAGGCGCCGAAGGCCGGATGGGCGATGAGCTCGCGTTCCGACGCAAGCACGTCGCTCCACGACGGTCGTGAAAAGTAGATGCCGCGGCGGTCGTGGCCCGTCTCGTCCGGTGCCGTCGTGACCGCGCGGAGGAAGCTGTAGACGACGCCGCCGAAGCGCGCCTCGAAGTCGCGCTCACCCGTGATTCGAAGCATCTTCACAAGGGCGAGCGTGTAGATACGGGCCTGCAGCGCGTAGTGCTCGGCGACATGGGACGAGAGGCGTGCGGCGTCGTAACGGGGCAGGAGATCGCTCTTCCAGTCGAGGACGTAGGCGCGCCCCTCGTGCTCGAAAAGAAGGTCGATGAACCCCTTGAGCACGCCGCGGTCGATGACGAGCTCGGCGCGCCCCACCGCCCGTGCGAGAGCGTCGAGGCGCGGGTGGACCTGCTCGGGAATCGGGTAGAGAAACTCGGCTTCGCGCAGGTGCCGCGTCGCCGCGGCGAGCTCGAACGGCGACTCGCTGGTTAAGCGAATGGGGCCGCGAAAGGCCGCGAAAATAGCCGATTGTGCCGCGGGAAGGTGCCGGCGGTCGATGTCGTGGCGCGCCGCACGGTGCTCGAAGAGGGCTTTCACACCGGGCGCTACTTGCCAGTCTGCGAGCGACGCCGCGGCGGCCAACACGGCGATGTCGAGGGATTCGAGCACCTCGTGGAGGAAGCGCCCGGTGCCGACGCCGCCGGGGAGCGCGTCGTCGTTCGCGTCGTCCGTCTGCTCGGTGTCGCCTTCGGCGTCGCGAACGGCGTCGCGGTCGTC
>JANXMC010000290.1 GCA_025354825.1 Myxococcales bacterium | reverse complement strand
CTTTTTGACGACCGCCCCGGGTCGTACGAGCACCGTGTCGACGTACGCCGACACGAGCTGCGGGCCGACCTTCGCCTCGACCCACGGCTCTAGGGTTCCCACATAGTTTCGCGACGAGCGGAACGTCGTGGCCTTTGCTTCGATGACAGTGACCGGCTTCGGCGCCGAAGCGAGAGCCGCCTTGTTCGTCTTCGACTCCGCATGGGCGACCATGAGGCCGCCCGCCAAAAGGATCGCGAGGGCCGCGCCTCCAATGATGAGAGGGACCCGCGCGCCCGTGCGCGGTGTCTCGGTTTCGCGGCTGTCTGCGTCTGACACGGCTATGCCCCTTCGGCGACGGAACGACCAAACGCTGCGCGTGTTCGCGCGACGTCGAATTGACCTAAAACAAGCTGAATTTCAGCATGGGTGCGCAGAGCCTCGGCGTCGGCGAGCTCGATGCTCGTCCCCATTCCCGCCTTGAAGCGAGCGTCGGCTTGCGCATAGTTCGCACGCGCCGCGACGACGGCCCGTTCGAGCCCCGGGAGCACGGACCGCGCGACGGCGACGGCGGCGTAGGCTTGCCGAATCGCGGCGATATTTCGCAAGCGGAGATCGGCGATCTCTTCACGACGGACGTTCTCGGCCGCCGCTCCGGCGTGGTCGCGCGCGCGGAGCACGCCGTCGAAGAGGGGAATGCTGACGACGAGGCCGATATCCCAATTGGCGACGTTGGGGAGCCACCCGTCGGCGTTCGCGGTAGCTCCGTTGCCTGAGGGCGGCGCGCCGCCTGCGCGGCCCGAGAAGGTGCCCGTGAGCGAGATGTCCGGACGAATCGCGGAGCCCACGGCACGCGTGCGCGCTTCGTCGGCCTTGAGCTGCGCGAGCGCCGCCAGCAAGCGCGGATCGCGCGCGGCGGCCTTCTCGATGGCGTCGCCCAGGGCTGGCATTTCGGCGGGCGTAGGCGGAGCGGGCTCGGCGTCGAGGAGGGCGCCGGGAACGCCGACCGTGGCCGCGAGAACGCTCTGGGCCAGGGCAATCCCGCCGCGGGCGCGGAGCCGCCCGATATCGAAATTCGTTAATTCGGATTCGGCCCGGGTGAGCTCGATAGGCGCGCGCATACCGGCATCGACGCCGCCCTTTGCGAGGTCGCGATGGGCGCGCGATCGCCCGTAGGCCTCTTCGGACGCGAGGGCGACGGACTTGGCGGCGAAGACGGCGAAGTACGCCTCTTCGACATCGAACGTGACGTCGAGCGTCTCGGCGCGCGCGCGCTGCCGTTCCACGTCGACCGCCGCATCGGCCGCGGCGGCCTGGGCGGCGATGCGCCCAAAGTCGTAAACTTCCTGTGTTGCGCCAATGCCCGCGAAGGTCGCCGCATAGGGTTTGAGCGCCCCCGAGTCGACGCTGCGTGTTCCGCCGACACGGGGAATATCAAGGTATCCGGGCGCGACGTAGGTGCCCGTCGTGTTGTTCGCGGTGGCCGCGAAAATCTGCGCCGTCGCGCCCACCGTCGGCAACCACTGCGCGCGAGGGACGTCGGCCTGGGCGCGCTGCTCTTCGATGCGCGCGAGCGAGGCACGGAGCGCGGGCTTATGCGCCCTCGCATAGGCGATGGCGTCGGTGAGAGACATCGACGGTGGCGGAGTCTGTGATTGGGGCAGCGTGGCCGCTTCGTCCGCTCGCGCGGGAGGCGCGGCCGCCAGGAGAAAAAGAGTAAGCGCATAAACGGACGCGCTAGCGAGCGGATTCATCGCGGCGAACGAGTGCACGGTGCGCGCCAATTGCGACGGCCCGCGTTACGCCGCGCAGGACGCGCGGAGAAATTCAGGGAGTGGGAATTTCTCCTAGTCCCATTGGGAGAAATTCCTTTGCTACCCTTGCCCCGTGGCGAAGAAATCCGAATCCCCTTCCGGCGCCGCTCTCGCCCGCGTTCGCGAGGTTTGCCACGCCTTTGCGGGCGTCGAGGAGAAGCTCTCCCACGGCATGCCGTCGTTTCATGTGCGCGGGAAAATGATCGTCAACTTCGTCGACAACCATCACGGCGACGGTCGCCTCGCGGTCTGGTGCAAGTGCACCTTCGAGCGGCAGCGCGAGCTCGTCGCGCACGCCCCGGCCGTCTACTTCGTGCCGCCCTACGTGGGGGTGCGTGGCTGGCTTGGCATAAATCTCAATCACGAGTCGACGGACTGGATCGAGCTCGCGATGATCGTCGAGGCCGGGTGGCTCTCCGTGGCGCCTCCCAAGCTCGCGCGCGGCGAGGGGGCCAATCCGGTTGCGAAGAAGCCGCCGCCCCCGCCCAAGCGCCCGATGACGAGCGCGAAGGCGGCACGGGACGGCCTCGCGCGGCTCACCAAGATCTGCCTCGCGCTCTCCGATGCAACCGTCGAGGCGGACGGGATCCACGCGACATTTCACATTGGCAAGAAGGCGTTCGTTTACTTCCTCGACAACCATCATGGCGACGGCGCCATCGTCGCGTGCGTGCGCGGCGCCCGCACGGCGAATGCGAGCCTGGTGAAGAAGCTCCCCGGCCGGTACACGTCGCCCGCGTACATCGGCCCGCGCGGATGGCTCGGCATTCGCATCGATGGGAAGAGCGTCGATTGGGAGGAGATAGGAGACCGCGTGGCGAAGAGCTACGCCGAGGTCGCGTCTAAGCCAAAGCCCCACCCGAAGACGAGCGCGAAGCGGGCCGCTCGTACGTAATACGCAGTACGTATTCCAAAATACGCGCGCGTGAATCACACCGCGCGCATGCGGTTGTTCTTCGCGAGGTGCTCAACCTCGGCGAGGCCGAGCGCCTCAAGGACCGGCGGGACGTACATTCCGAATCGGCCGCGAAGCCCCTTTTTTAGGCCGTACCAGCCGCCTATGGGGTTCGATGCCGCGCGCCCCCAGGCTTCGATCGTACCCTCCGCCGCGGGCTTCTGCTCGTCGGCGCTGCCGAGAGGCATCCAATCGCCGGCGTTCTTGAGCATGGTGTGCAAATCGGCGATGCAGCGAAGGTCGTACCGGAGCTCGGTCTTCCCGACCTGCACGACCAGCGCGGGCGGCGTGAGCGACCCATCGCGAAACGCCGTGAACTCGCTCGAGCCCGGCGGGGTCTTTAGCGTCCACGGATTCTCTCGCGTGCCGGCCTCACCTGCGGCAGCCCCCTTCGCAGGCTTGCTTGCCGGCTTCGCCGCGTGAGTCTTCGTCGCTGTCGCGGCCTTCGCCGTTGCTGCCTTCGCCATGAGTAGCTCCTTTTGAGAGTCGCGCGCCGCCACTCGCCCCTGACGGGATTGGTAACAAGAATGTTACCAATCGGCAAGGGTCGCCGCCGCCCTTTCAAGCGCGGGCAGGACGACGCCCCAGGAGGCGACGAAGCGGGGCGCCCGCGTCTCGAAGATCGCGCGGCTCGCCTCCGTGGCGCGGTGGTGCACCGTCACGCGGGTTCGTAGAGCATCGCCTTCCTCGAGGCCGAAGTGAACCTCGACCTCGGTCGGGTGCTCGGCATCGGTGCCGGGGTAGAAGTCGAGCAGCAGACGCCTAGGCGCTTCCCACGCGCGCACGCGCCCGAGATCGACCTCGCGCCCGTCGCGCGCGCGCTCGTAGAAGCGGCCCGAGGCGAGCAAGAACAGCTCACTCGACGGGTCGCCCGTATGCCGCCGCTCGGGCGGCCACCAAAGCGAGATGCGGCTTGTAAAAAGCTCGAAGGCGCGCGCGAGGGTGCACGGGAGGACGACGGACTTTTCGATCATGGGCGGCTCTTGGCTCCGCGCGCTCCGTGCGCCTCGCTGCGCGCAAGCTGCTCGAGCCGTTCGAGGGCCGTGTCCCAAAAGCCGTCGAGATACGACCGCACCGGCGTGAGCCCCTCGATACGAATCGCGTAAACGGTGTGCGTACCGCTCGCTTTCGCCGTGACGAGCCCGGCCTGCTGCAGTGTGGCGAGGTGCCGCGAGATGGCGGGGCGGCTCACCGAAAAGCGCGACGCGATTTCCCCCACGGTGGCCGGGTGAGCGCGAAGCCCGACGAGGATCTCGCGCCGAACCGAGTTGCCGAGTGCGTCGAGGGCGTGCATGGTCGTGGTAACGGATAGGTTACGACCTGCGAGAAGCTGCGGCAACCCGCGGGGGCGTGCGTTGCGCGTGGCGCCTCACACCTCGTCGTCATAGGCCTCGAGGAGCGTGCGGTAGACACGCATGTTCGGCCGGTAGCGCCCGCCGAAATACTGTGAGTCGTCGCCGGTGAGCGCCTTCGAGATTGCGGCGGCGACGCCAGGGGAGCGCGAAAGGCCCGCGTCGCAATGGACAATGAG
The DNA here is from genome assembly GCA_025354825.1 of Myxococcales bacterium. Taxonomy (GTDB): domain Bacteria; phylum Myxococcota_A; class Polyangia; order Polyangiales; family Polyangiaceae; genus JANXMC01. The sequence goes on along the minus strand of JANXMC010000290.1, from coordinate 33,756 downwards.
CCGCTCGATAGAGCCCTGGTGCGCGCGAACGAGCTTCCAAATCTCCTCGGCCTTCGCCTTGGAGAAGAGCGTCTCTTCGCCGTGAAGCTCCGACGGCGCGTCCGCATCGGGGAACGAAAGACGAAGAACCCCACGGCACTGATCGTTCACGCGAATGCGCGCAAGATCGTCCGGGCTACTTGAGATCGAAATAATGATGTGGGGGACTTCGTGGGGGCGCGCGGCTTCGAGGGCGCTGCGGCTATAGACGTAGATTTCCATAAGGCGGCAGAGCGTAGCGCGCGCGGCCTTCGCAGCCAGCCCTCGTGAGGCGCGGGACTTGCGGAGGGCCCTCGGCATGGGAGCCAACGACGATCCGCGGCGTGACAGCGCACCCTTCGCGTAAGATGCGCGCCATGGCGATCATCGAGATTCCCACGCGAGACGGTATTTGCCCAAGCTACGTCTTCCGACCCGAAGGCGCGAAAGGGCAGCTCCCCGGCGTGCTGGTGTTCATGGACGGCGTGGGGATTCGGCCCGCGGTCGTCGAGCTTGCCGAACGGCTGTCGACCCACGGCTACGTCGTCCTCCTGCCCGACCTCTTCTATCGATCGGGCGCGTACCAGCCGATGGACGCTCACACACTCTTTTCGGATCCGGGGAAGCTCAAGATGCTCCGCGAGAAGTTCTTCTCGCTGGCCACGCCCGCGAACGTCATGTCCGACACGCGGGCTTTCCTCGATTTCCTCGCGGCGCGGGCCGACGTGCAGCCTGGCGGCATCGCGACGACGGGCTACTGCTTCGGCGGCTTCATGTCGCTCACGGCGGCGGGGACGTACCCCGAAAGCATCGTCGCGGCGGCCTCGTACCACGGCAGTCGCCTCGCGACCGATCAGCCCGAGAGCCCGCATCTCCTTGCGCCTCGGATGCGCGCGAAGGTTTACGTTGGCGGCGCGATCGAAGACGCGACGTTCCCCGACGATATGAGAGAACGCCTCGAAATCGCGCTCTCGGATGCGAAGGTCGAGCACCGGATCGAGACGTACCAAGCGCGCCACGGTTGGGTATTTCGCGATACACCGACCTACGACCCCGCGGCGTCGGAGCGCCATTGGGAGACGCTCGTCGCGTTCCTTGCCGACGCATTTCAGAAAGGCGCGTGACAACGCCTGGCACGCGTCCTCGCCGTCGGGGACACTGAGCCCCATGAAGCTCTCGGAGAAAGGCCGATTCGCCCCGCCGCCCACGCTTCCCACCCACGCGCAGCGCGTCGCTGACGCCATGGGCACATGGGAGGGGGTGCACGTGCGCACGCATTGGCGTTTGGGGAACGAGCAGATCGTCGACGGCACCGACTTCTATGTTGGTGAGCACGAGGTCGGCCATCTGCATCTCGACGGCGTGGCCCACGTGATGGTCCCCCGAACGCTTGCCACGGCAGTGATCGCGTCAGGGCTAGGATCGCCCTTCGAGTGGAGCCGAGGCGCCGTCGTTTTCGCAGTGGGCGCCGCACGGGACGTGGCCCACGCCCTGTGGCTTTTTCAACTTAGCTACGACCGCGCGCGGGGCGCGACAGCGGCCGATCTCGTCGACCGCGTGCGAGAGGCCGCGGCACTCAAGGCCCGGCGTGCCGGTTAAGTCGGTCGCGCTCTACGTTCGGCCCGTTGCACGAAGCTCGTCGCTCGGCGCTGTACGATAGGAGAACCGTGCGGCGGGTCTCCTATTTCACACCCGCGCCTGAACGCACGGCGGCTTCGACACCCGCCGTCGCATCGAGCGTATAGCTGTACGGCGGCGTGAAGGCTTTGCCCGTTCCAAGGGTGTTTCCCGTGGTCTTGGTAAAGATGTTCCCGCGCGAGAGAACCTCGCCGCCACCGAGATCGAACGGCGTGTCGACGCCGATGAACGTGTCGTTCTCGGTGAGCACGCTCGAACGCACGCCTGCGCGAATGCAGTAATTGTTCCCCACGGCTGTGAAGAGATTGTTGAACGAATGGACCTGGCCGTAGCGAATGCGCGGCATCCGTTCGCCCACGTTGTCGGCCCACCAGTCGTGGTGAAACGTCACCTTGAGGTGCCCTTCGTCTTCGGGGTTGTCGTCGGTGTGGCCAATCAAGTTCGAGAACTGGTGGCCGCCCGATCGCGCGCCCGAATAGGAAAACTTCGTCCACGAGATCGTCACGTAGTCCGACGCGTGGGTGATATCCAAGTTGCCGTCGGAGCCGTCCGAAATGTCGCAGTGATCGAACCACAAGTGGTGAGCACCCTTGGTGACGGTGATCGCATCGGCGCCGCTCTGGCAGTCGGCGTTGTCGGTGCAGTTGTAGCCAACCACCTTGAGGTTGCGAACGATGACGTTCACCGACGATTTCATGTCGATGTGACCGTGAATCGCGCCGCCGGCGACGCCGACGATCGTCTTGTTCGAACCGATGGCAACGTCACCCTTGAGGGGCGCCGCGATCTGGATAGTCGCCGCGCCGTCGCCTGCAGCGCGCGCGTTGAAGTCGGCGATCGTCGAGACGGAATAGGTCGTCCCGCCTGCGCCGCCCGTTGTCCCCTTGAGCCCCATCGCCGTCACGCTCGCCCAACCGACGAGCGCGCCGGATGCGGGCGGCGGCGTGGGGGTCGGCGTTCCTGTCGATGTGCTGGTCGGCGTGGGCGTGGGCGTCGTCGAGGTCGCGCCTGCACGGACGCGGATCGACGAGATGGTCTTCGCCATCGCGCCGAGGGATGCCGTGTCGGCCGTCAGCGTGACGCTCTTCCCTTTGAACCCTGCGTCGGCGAACGCTTCGACGGTGTAGTCGCCGAAGATGCGAAGGGACGACGCCACATCGTTGAACGATGTCCCTGTGAGGTCGTGATCGCCTACCGACAGCGAGAGCTTGTCGCCGCCGAACGCCGCGTCGGCGTAGACGCGGACGACACCGCTTCGGAGGTTGTCTTCCGAATCGACGTTGTCGCTCGCCGCGTCCGTCGGCGCGCCGCACGCGCTCGAGAGCGCCGCAATCGCGGTGAGCGAGGCGAGGGAGAGAATCGGAAGTACGGAAAAGGTTCGAATCGATCGTGACGTGATCATGAGCACTCCTTGCGCGACGACTCGTGGTCGCGAGGGGCGCTACAGCACGGTGCGGGCCAACGAGGCGCGTTTCACGGCGTGTGCTGAATTTGGCTCGATCGCGAGTTGAGGCGCGCTCTCGGGAGGCCCGGGCGATGGATCGTGAGCCGAAAACCCTGACACCGATCGGTACCGCGCAGGAAAGAAGCGAGCCGCGCGCCTCAGTCGTCGTCGGCCGCGCCGTCGCTCTTCGGCATGAGCCCGAGCTTGCGTAGGTGCTCGCGCACTTGATGCCGCGCGAGGCCGCAGCGCCGTGCGAGCGCGGAGATGTTGCCGCGCGTCTCCTCGCGGAGCGTGCGGAAGTACTCCTCCTCGAACGCACGCTTCGCGTCGACGAACCCCATGCCTTTGAGATGCGGCGCGACCACGCGCGGGCCGCTCGCCGTGCCGCCGGGGAGGAGCATGTCGACGTCGACGCCGGCATCCCCTCGGCCGTCGTCGAGGGCGAGAACGACGTTCGCCATGTTCGTCAGCTCGCGAACGTTGCCAGGCCAGTCGTAGCGATCGAACCGCGACGCGAACAGATCGACGAGGCGATCGAGGGCGACCGCGCGCCCCGCACGCTCGCAGACGCGGGCCAGCAAAAGCGGAATGTCGCTGCGCCGATCGCGAAGGGGAGGGAGCTCGAGCTGCACCTGCGCGATCCGGAAAAAGAGGTCCGACCGAAAGCGTTCGGTGTTCACGTCTTCGCGCAGATCGCGCCGCGTGGCGGCGACGACGCGGAGATCGACCTTGCGCCGCGTGTTGCTGCCGACGGGCTGCACAGACCCTTCGGCGAGCACCCGTAGCAACTTGGGCTGTACCTCCTCGGGAAGCTCGCCAAGCTCGTCGAGGAACACTGTTCCGCCGTCGGCTTCGGCGAAGGCGCCGCGCCGTTCTTCCGTTGCGCCGGTGAAGCTTCCGCGGGTGTGGCCGAAGAGAACGCTCTCCGCGAGCGATGCCGGGATGGCGCCGCAGTCGACCACGATGAACGGCCCCGATGCGCGGTCGCTCGCACCGTGAAGCGCGCGGGCGACGAGCTCTTTTCCCGTGCCGGTCTCGCCCGTGACGAGAACCGAGAGCGGCGTCGGCCCGACGCGCGCGATGGCCTGGTACACGCGCCGCATCGCAGGCGAGGCGCCGACCAAGTTGCCGAAGCTCTCGTCGGTTCCGGTATCGATGAACGCCTTTTTGCTCTCGGGCTCGAACGCGAGGGACGTACGCCCGAGAACCAACACACACGCGCCGGTGAGGTACGCCTCGCGTACGGCGACGTTGCCGATGATCGTACCGTTGGTGCTGCCGAGGTCGCGAAGGCGAACGCCGTCGGGCGTCGCGCGAAGCTCGCAGTGAAGCGCGCTCACTTCGACGTCGCTCAAGGCGAGGGTGCACGAAGGTGCGCGACCGATCACGACCGGATCGGCGCCTATCGCGAGTCGCGCGCCGCCGGGCACGACCAGCGAGCCTCCGCGCACGAAGAGCAGTGTACGCCGCGCACGCGTCTCGCCTTTAGCATTCACCGCGCGATCGTAGCACCGCGCCTCTGTTTGTACGTAGGGCCCGTCGCGCGGGCCAACGCGTCGCGCAGGGGAAAATAAGGTGTATTCGAGTGGTACAAACCTGTACCAGGGTCTCCGCGCGCGAGCGCGCCCGTGCGTTGTTCCTACGGGGACCGCATGCTACGAAATTACGAATGCCGACGACGCCGACGACGACGCCGGGCGTAGCCGCGCAAGGCGAGCCCATACTATGGGCGGGCAGGTACGAGCTCGGCGAGCGCCTCGGCTCGGGGGGGCTCGCAACGGTCTACCGTGGCCGCCTCGTCGGGCCCCTCGGCTTCACGCGCGGTGTCGCCATCAAACGGCTGCACCCTCATTGGAGCCAACGCAGCGACGCCGTGATGTTCCTCGACGAGGCGCGCATCGCGTCGTGCATTGCTCACCCCAACGTCGTCGCGACGCTCGACGTGGTGCAGGAGGCGGGCGAGTACGCGGTCGTGATGGAGCTCATCGACGGCGCGACGTTCGAAGCGCTGCTCACCGGCGGCGCGCCGCCCTTGCCCGTCACGCTACGTATCGTTTGCGACATGCTTCGCGGCCTTCACGCGGCGCACGTTGCGAAAGACGCCGAAGGCCAGGCGCTTCACGTCGTGCACCGCGACGTCGCGCCGTCGAACGTCCTCATCGGGCGCGACGGCCTCGCGCGCATCAGCGACTTCGGCGTCGCCAAAGCGCGCGGCCGCATGGTCAGCACCCGAAACGGCGAGGTTAAGGGCCACCTTTCATACATGGCGCCCGAGCAGCTCGTGGGCGACGAGGTCGACGCGCGGGCCGACACGTTCAGCACCGGCGTCGTCCTTTGGGAGGCACTCACCGGTCGCCGCCTCTTCTACGCCGAGAGCGAAGCGCAGACGGTGTACGCGCTGCTCGAGCGGCCCATCGTGAAACCAAGCGCCGTCGCCGAGGTGCCGCCTGCAGTCGACGAGGTCGTGATGCGAGCGCTCGCGAGGGAGCGCGAGGCGCGATACGAATCGGCGAGCGCCATGGCGGATGCGATCGAAGCCTCGAGCACGCTCGCGTCCCGCGGCGACGTGGCTGCGTGGGTGAACGACTCGGGCGCGAAGCTCCACGCGACGGGGACGTCGGCCGAGCAGGGAAACGCCGCGGTGGCCGACACGTGGCTCGATGCGCCTCCGTCGATGACGCTGTCGACGACGCCGCCCCCCGCGCAGGCGCGAACGCGCGGCCGCGTGCGCTTTGCGGTGAGCTTCGGCGTCTCGCTCGTCGCCATCGCCGGGATTGCGGCGATGGTCTCGCCGCGGTCGGCGCGTCACCCAGCCGCAGCGACCGCATCGACGCCGTCCGCAACGATCGCGGCAGACGAGGCGCCCCCGCCACGCACGGCGGCGGCGACGGCTCCGACCGCGTCGTCGGTCGCGCCCGTGCCTGCTCCCACGGCCGCTGCGGTCATGCCGGCCGCCGCCGCGCGCGCTGGCGTCGATTCGCGTCCGCCCGCGAAGCCGCGCGCTCGCCCTCGTGCGCCGACGCCGGTGCGACTGTATGAGCGCGATTAGCCGCCGCGCTCGGCGCGTAGTCGTCGCGTCGTTGGCGTTCGCGGCGCTGTCCACGGCGTCCGCGCGCGCAAAGGCCGACGACCGTGCGGAGGATCTCTTCGTTCGGGGGCGCGATGCGATGCTACGGGGCGACCTCGCCACGGGCTGCCCGCTTCTCGACGAGAGCCAGAATCGCGACCCGCGACTGGGCGTGCTTTTCACCCTGGCCGAATGCGAAGCCCAATGGGGAAAAGCGTCTCGCGCATATACCCATTACGACGCATTTTTGCGCGACTACGCGAAAGGCGATGCCGTCCACACGGAGGCGAACGACGAGCGCCAGCGGATTGCGACGTCGCGACAGCGCACCCTCGCGCGTAAGCTCGCCCTCGTGACGTTGACGCTCCCCGCGCCGTCGCCCGGTGGCGCGAAACAACTGCTCAAGGTGAATGGGCACGACGTTCAGGACGACCTGCTCGCGCGCGAGCTTCCCCTCGATCCGGGCGAAGCGGTTTTCGAGCTCACGAGCGGGGCGGCGGCCCCTCAACGCGTTCGCGTCGTCGTCGCCGCCGGCGAGCGACGCACCGTGACGTTCACGACGGCATCGGCGACCGTGAGCGCAAACGTCGCGAGCCCGACCGCATCCCCCGTCGCCGTCGCGCCGCTTGCGTCCGCGCCGATCACCCCGTCGGCAGCGCCGTCGTCGCGCAGGCCGTGGGCGTACGTCGCCGGGGCGACGGCGCTCACAGGCCTCGGGGTCGGCGCCGTCGCCGGTGCGATGGTTCTCGGGAAAAAGAAGGCGATCGACGATCACTGTATCGGGCGCCGATGCGACGCCGAGGGGCTTGCCGAGGTGGACCGCGCACGCACCCTCGGAACCGTGAGCTCCGTCGCGTTCGCGGTGGGGGCGGCCGCCGCGGTGACGACCGTCGTTCTCGTCATCGTGCGCCCGTCGCATCGTGCCGTCGTTGGTGCGGGCGGCGCGGTCTCCTTCGCGCTGCGCGCCTCGCCGGCTGACGCCTCGGCGCTGGTCTTCGGCACATGGTGACGCGCACCGCCGTCGGCCTTTCTGGGGTTGCGGTCGTCGCCGTCGCAAGCGCCGCGGTGGGGTGCACTGCGCTCGCGGGTCTCGATGGCGACTACGTCCTCGCCATCGACGCAGGCATGGGCGCAGCACCCGACGCCAGCCGCGACAGCGACCGCGACGCGTCCCTCTTCGACGCCGCGCCCGAAGCCAACGCGCCGACGCTCTTCGACGCGGCGGCCTCGGCCCCTCCGCTCGTCGCGGTGGCGCGGGGCTATTCGATCTCGGCCTTTGAAGTGACACAACGGCAATACCAAGAATGGCTCGCCAACGCGCCGCCCGTTCGTGGGCAGTCGCCGCTCTGCACGGGCAATACGAAGTTCGAGCCCGATGCCGTGTGTATGATGCAAGCGTGCAACGGCGCGGCCTGCGCCGAGCACCCGCAAGTCTGCATCGACTGGTGCGACGCCCTCGCGTTCTGCACGAGCGCGGGGCAGCGCCTGTGCGGCAAAATCGATGGGGGAGCCGAAGCGCCGGGCGACTTCGCGACGGCCAGCGCATCGCAGTGGTTCGGCGCGTGCACCGAAGACGGCACGCAGCAGTTCCCCTACGGCAACGGCTACCACGCAGCCTATTGCAACGGCGGCGAGAACCAAGAGAGCGGCTGCGGACGCGGCGGTCTTTGCCAAACAGCGATTACCGCCTCCAACCCGCGATGCATTGCCCAACGTCTTGATGGGGGTCCCGTCTACGATCTCAGCGGCAACGCTTGGGAGTGGACCGACGCCTGCTTCACCAGCACGGGGGCCCGCCCCGATGCCGGCGCCGACGGAGGCTCGGGCGGCGGCGCCAACGGCGGTTCGAGCGGCGGCGTCGAAGCGGGCGTCGACGTATGCCGCATTCGCGGAGGCGGCTTTCGGACCGTGGGAGAGACGCGCCTACGCTGCGCCGGCGACGGCGATCTCGACGTCGCAGGCCGCACCCGCGTCGCGAGCGACATCGGGTTTCGGTGCTGTTCGAAGTAGGCTCGCGAGGGAATGGGCCAGCTCTGCACGGCCACCCACGCGGCGTGCGATGAGCGCGCCCTAGGACGCGGCCGCCGCGGTCGCGCGCGACGACGAGCGTCGACCCTCGCTTCGGCGATGAGCGCGGGTACGAATGCGATGCCGAGGCCGCGCGCGGCGAGCCTCACCAAGAGGCGCGGGTCGTGCAGGGGAGCGAGCGCCGCGTCGTCTTCCTTTCAACGATGTTCGCCGCGCGACCGCAGTTGCAGGTGGGCATGTTGCATAAAGAGATCGAAGACGCGATCGCCGCCTCGCGCGAGCGCCTTCATGACGAACACCCGCGCGTGGGGCGCGACCATCAGGGCCGAGGGGGTCGTCTACAACCCTATGGGCAGTGGCAAATTCGCCCCCGTCGATCCGCACGACATTGCAGCGGTCGCGGCGAAGGCGATTACGGGCGACGGCGACGCGCTCCTCGGCGCGACGCTCGACGTCACGGGCGCCGAGCTCCTCACGACGGCCGACCAGGTCGATACGCTCGCGACCGTGCTCGGGCGCCCCGTTCGCTGCGTCGACGTCCCCGCAACTGCGGCCGTGGAGGGGCTGCTCCGCAACGGCGTCCCCGCGCCCATGGCCAATGCCGTCGCCGAGTCCTTCGCGGCGGTGCGCGACGGTCACGCCGCGCGCGCAACCGACGCCGTGGCGAAGGTGCTCGGTCGGCCGCCGACGACCTTCGCCGAATGGGCGGGCCGCAACGCCGCGGCCTTCGGCTGACGCGCTCAACGCCTGCGCGGGCGCGGGCGCGGGCGCGGGCGAGGGCGTGTGGCGACGCGTCACCGTGCGCGCCTTCTCCTCGAAGTGGGTTGAGGCCGTCAGGTCGGTAGGGCGAGGCTCGCGCGTGGGCGCGCGCATCGGCCCCAGCGGAACGGGGGCGTCGCTGGGCGATTCGGACTCTTCAGGTAGGCGTCGACTCGTGCGGCGACTCGAACGGATTTTCGCTCGCCGCGAATCTGTCTAACCTGCGAGGCATGGAACAACCGCGCTCAGATGCATTCATCTTCTTCGGGGCCACGGGCGACCTCGCCACCAAGCAGACGTGGCCCGCGCTCCAAGCCCTCGTGAAGGCGGGGCGCCTCGCGATGCCTATCGTTGCCATTGGCCGCAAAGACATCGGCACCGAAGCGATTCGCGCGAAAGCGAAGAAGAGCCTCGAAGACACCAAGAACTTCGATGAAGCCGCCTTCGCCAAGCTCTCGGAGATGCTCTCCTACGTCGCCGTCGATTACGACGATCCGAAAACCTTCGACGGCATCAAGAAGGCCGTGGGCAGTGCGAAGCGCCCCCTCAGCTACGTCGCCCTTCCGCCGGACCTCTTTGAGAAAGTCGCTGAAAATCTCGCAAAGGCGGGCCTCGCCGAAGGGGGGCGCCTGGTTCTCGAAAAGCCCTTTGGCCACGACGCGGCTTCGGCCAAGGCGCTGAGCGAGGCGCTCTACAAGTCGTTCCCCGAAGAGGCCATTTACCGGATTGACCACTATCTCGGCAAAGAGCAGGTGGAAAATATCGTGTATTTCCGCGCCGCCAATCCGCTCTTCGAGACAACGTGGAATCGCGACAACATCGAGAGCGTCGAAATCACCATGGCAGAAACGTTCGGCGTGAAAGGGCGCGCCGAGTTTTACGACAAGGTCGGCGCGGTGCGCGACGTCGTCCAGAACCACCTGCTCGCGACGGTCGCGTGCATTGCGATGGATCTCCCCGGTGAGCGCGGCTACTCGGCCCTCCGCGAAGCGCGCACGAAGCTCCTGGCGCAGGTAAAAAAGCTCACGACGGACGATCTCGTTCGGGGGCAGGTAAAGGGGTACCGCGACGAGAAGGGCGTCGCCGACGACTCGACGACGGAGACGTTCGCGGCCGCGCGCTTCTTGGTCGATTCGCCGCGCTGGCAGGGCGTTCCCTTCTTCATCCGCGCCGGTAAATCCCTCGCGGTGACGGCGACGGACGCGATCGTTCGGTGGAAGGGCGTAGGCCACGTGGTGCTCGAAGACGCGAAGGCGCCGGGGCAGAACACGCTCCGTTTTCGCCTCGGCCCCGACAACGCGATTGCCCTCGCCGCAAACGTGAAGACGCCCGGCGAGCCCATGGTGGGCAACGCGAGCGAGCTCATTCTGCGCGCGTCGGCGGCGGGGGCGCTCAAGCCCTACGAGCGCCTCTTCGGCGACGCCATCGAAGGGGACGCGACGATGTACGCGCGACGCGATGCGGTCGAAGAGTCGTGGCGCATCGTCGACGACGCGCTCAAGGCGAAGACGCCTGTTTATGCGTACGACGAAGGGTCGTGGGGGCCGGCCGAAGCGGCGCGCGTCGCGCCCGTCTGCGGCTGGGCGAACCCGCAGAAATAATACCTGACATACACCTGACAGCGACCTCCGTCAGTCTGCCTCTGCGCCTCCGAGCGCCGCACTTCCGCGGCGCAGGGGCGTGTGCGTCGTGCAGACCGAGGTGGCATCGTGAAAAACGCTCTGAACTGGTTCGAAATCCCCGTCGAGAATCTCGATCGCGCGGCCCGCTGCTACGAGACGCTCCTCGGCGCGACGCTGCGCCGCGGGACGATGGGCAACGGCATGCCGTACGCCGTTTTCCCCTACGAAGAGCCCGGCGCCGGCGGAGCGCTCGCGGAAGATCCGAAGCGGCCCCGCGACAAGGGGGTCATGATTTATCTCAACGCCGGCAACCAGCTCGACGCGATCCTCGCCCGCGTCGACGAAGCGAATGCGTCGATCGTGCTGCCGAAGATGGCCATCGGCCCCGAGGGGTTCATCGCGATCATCCGCGACACGGAAGGGAATCACGTCGGCTTCAACGGCGAAGCGTGACGTAGGTTCGCTGAGTGACCTCCTGCTGCGCGGCAAGGCGGTGAAGGTGGCCAAAGTGCGCGCGGCGATGACGAAGACGGCCCTCGAGCGTCATGCGTACCTGGTCGCCTCTCCTGAAGCGCGACGCATTCAGAATGAGATTCACAGACTGTGGGACGTGGCCGGGCGCGTCGCCGATCCAACCAAAATTGCGGCGCCGGCACGGGGCCGTGTTCAAGAAGTGTATGACGAGCTCGAGAAGCTCGACGTCCCTTTCGAGGAGTGGGCCATGCTCGAGCGAATGATTCGGCGGATCGAGAGAGTTTTCCAAGGCGGCGCCGGAATCATCGACGAGCACGCGCGTACCGAGTCCACCAACTCGCAGGCGCACGCCCAACGTATCTCTGGAGAGCGCGCCATCACAGTGAGCCGAACGGGGCTCGACGGCCTGGGCGTTGCGGCCCTCGTCAAGCAGGCGCTCGAGAGCACCGGCGACCTCGTTCGGATCGAGGTGGAGCTTGCGAAGGACGAAGTAAAGCAGGAGCTCGGTGCGGCGAAAAATGCGGCCCTTGGCTTTGTCATTGCCGTCGTCGCCGTCACCGTGAGCCTCTCGCTCTTCGCAGTTGCGGCCGTCCTGGCGCTCGGCGCATCGGTCGTCGTCGCCCTGGTCGCCGCGGGGCTGTTCGTGGTAATCGGCGGCATCGTCGGTGCGCTCGCCTATTCGGCCCTTCCGGCGAAAGTGATGAAGGAGTCGATCGCGCGGGTCGAAGAGGACGTGGACCAGATCAAAGAGCGCGCGGCGTAGGGCTCTGACGCTCCGACGGCGTTCCCCGCCGTACACAATGCCTCTGCCCGCACGGGGGCGATTCGTCGTATGAATCGCCATGGCTTTTTCAAGACGTCACTTCCTCCTAACGAGCGCCGCGGCCGGCCTCGCGTCGGCCTGCGCAGGCTCTCGCGAGCAGATGCAATCGGCGCGCGGCCCTATTGCCGACCGCACGCTCGCCGAAGTTCTCGAGCGGGCCCTCGTGGCGGCGAAGCGCGCGGGGGCGAGCTACGCCGACGCGCGCCTCGTGCGGCGACGAAACGAAAATGTTGCGACCCGAGAAGACCACGTCGTCACCGTCGCGTCGGGTGAAAGCTACGGCATCGGCGTGCGCGTCGTCGCAAAAGGCGCGTGGGGTTTCTCCGCCGCGTCCAAGGTCGACGGCGCCGTCGCAGAGGCGGTCGCGCAGCGCGCCGTCGAGATTGCGCTCACGAACGCCAAGCTCCAAAAGCGCCCCGTCGAGCTCGCGCCCGTGCCGACCTACCGCGCGTCGTGGGCGACGCCGACGAAGGTCGATCCGTTCACCGTCCCCCTGGCCGATCGCGCCGCGATGCTCTTGTCGATTTGGCCCGAGGCGAAGGCCGTCGCCGGCGTGAAGTTCTGCAGTGCGTGGTGTGAGGCGCTCGGCGAATGGAAGCTGTTCGCGTCGTCCGAAGGCTCGCTCATCGAGCAGTCGATCGTGCGCCTCGGAGCCGGCTACCAGGTCACCGCGAGCGACGCTGCGACAGGCGATTTCGTGACCCGGGAGAGCGAGCTTCCACCGCGCCAAACCGGTTGGGAATACATCGCGAGCGCGCCGCTCCGCGCCGACGCCCGGCGCATCGCCGAAGACGCCGTTGCGAAGCTGCGTGCGCCGTCCGTGGTTCCGGGGAAGCGCAATCTCGTTCTCACGCCGTCGAACCTTTGGCTCACGATCCACGAATCGGTGGGGCACCCGACAGAGCTCGATCGCGCTCTAGGGTATGAAGCGAACTTCGCAGGGACGTCGTTCGCGACGCCCGACAAGCTCGGCAAGCTCAAATACGCGGCGCCCCACGTTACGCTCTACGCCGACAAAACCGTGCCCGGTGGCCTCGCCACTTGCGGCTACGACGACGACGGCGTGAAGACGCAGAAGTGGGATCTGGTGAAAGACGGCCTTTTCGTCGGATATCAAACGACCCGCGATCAAGCGGGGTGGATTGGCGAAAAGGCGTCGCGAGGCACGTCCTACGCCGAGGACTACGCGTCGATCCCGTTTCAACGAATGCCCAACGTCTCCCTCGCGCCGGGTGCGAAGGCGGGCGTTGGTCTGGCCGAAGTCATCGCCGCGACGGACGACGGTATTTTGGTATCGGGGAACGGCTCGTGGTCCATCGACCACCAACGGTACAACTTCCAATTCGGTGGTCAGACATTTCACGAGATCAAGGGGGGCAAGGTCACAGGCCCGCTTCGTGACGTGGCCTACCAATCCAACTCGGTCGAATTTTGGAACTCGTGCGACATGTTGGGCGACGAAAAAAGTTGGGAGCTTCACGGATCGCTGCACGACGGCAAAGGCGAGCCGTCGCAGACGAATGCCGTGAGCCACGGCTGCCCGCCCGCTCGCTTTTCCCAGGTAAACATTCTCAATACGCGCGGTGGGTCCAAGTCATGAGCACCACTCTTCAAATGCGTGACGTCGAGTCGACGCTCGAGACGCTTCTCGATCTCTCGAAAAAATATGCTCACGGCGCCGAAGCAAGCGCCCATGTGCACGGTTGGCATTCGGCGAATACGCGGTATGCGCGCAATGAGATTACGTCGTCGGGCGATACGGAGAGCATGCAGATACGCCTCGAGCTCGCCTTCGGAAAGCGGCGCGCCGAGTCGTCGACGAACCAGACGGACGCAGCCTCGCTGCGCGCGCTGGTCGAGCGCACGGCGGCGATGGCGCACCTCGCCCCCGAAGATCCCGAGTTGATGGCGGTGCTGGGCCCGCAGACCTACGCCCCCGCGCCCGTTCTGTTCGACGACGCCACCAACGCGTTTGGAGCCGCCGGCCGTTTGACTGCCATCGAGGGGTCGGTCGCCGCGGCGGAGGGGCGATCCCTCGACGGCGCAGGCTTCTACGAGCACTGGTCGTCACTTCATATGCGCGGCACGTCGGCGGGGCTGCGCGCGAAGCGAAGCGAAACCTACGCCGAGCTCACCGCCACCGCGCGCACGAAAGACGGCACCGGCTCCGGGTGGGGAGGCGCAGCATCTCACAAGGCAGACGAGATCGTCGGCAGCGCGATCGGTCGCACGGCGGCCGAGAAGGGCGCAACGTCGAAAGGCCCCCGCCGGCTCGAGCCAGGGAAGTACACGGTCATTCTCGAACCCGCGGCCGTCTCCGAGCTTCTCCAGTCGCTCTTCTGGTCGCTCGACGCGCGCAAAGCCGACGAAGGGCGGTCGTACTTTACGAAGGCCGGCGGCGGCACCCGCGTGGGAGAGACCCTCTTTCCCAAGTCCATCACGCTAACGTCCGACCCGGCCGATCCGCTTGCGCCCGGCGCCGTGTTCGACGACGACGGCGTCCCGCTCGCGCCCACCGCGTGGATCGATCAGGGGACACTGAAAAACCTTCGCTACAGCCGCTATTGGGCGGCGAAGCAGGGGAAAGCTGCGACGGGCTTTCACGACACGTTGCGCCTGCACGGCGGCGACGCGAAGAGTCCGGCCGACCTTCTCACAGGTGTGAAGCGCGGGCTTCTCATCACCCGTTTTTGGTATACGCGCTGGCTCGATCCACGCGCGATGCTCATCACCGGGCTCACCCGCGACGGCGTATTTCTCGTGGAAAACGGCGCCATCGTCGGCCCGGTGAACAACTTCCGCTTCAACGAGTCGCCCGCCAACATGTTGAAGAACATCGACGCCATGACGGCCGCCACTGTGCGAACGCCCGGCGAGGGTGGCCATTGGCATGTGCCTACGATCCGCACGAACGACTTCAACCTCGCGTCGATCTCCGACGCGGTTTAGCGGCGAAATCATGACGACGACCAAAACCGAAATGCGCTTCGAAGGGCTCACGCTCACCGTCGAGAGCGTCGAGCAATCGATGGCTTTCTACGGCGGCAAGCTGGGGCTCCGAATCGAAGTGAGCGCGCCCCCCGCCTTCGCGATGATTCGCGTTGGCGCGGGGACGATTGGCCTCTTGTCCCATGCCGAGGCGAGCAAAGAGGGGGTCGCGCAGAGCACCCCCGAACAGAAGCGGGCGATTCACGTCGAGTTTAGTACCGACGATCTCGACGGCCTGTACGAAGAGCTGAAGGCCAAGGGGGTGGTGTTTCACACGCCGCCCCACGAAGAGCCGTGGGAGCGATCGATGACGGCGTTCGACCCCGACGGCTACGCCGTCGAGTTTGCCCAAGGGCGGCGTGGAGCAAACGCGACGACGACTTGAAGCCCAGGCTCACGCGAACGGAAATATCCAAATCTCAACGTTCGCATCAACAACGCCGGAATCATGGCGATCGACGACGCGGGAGGCGCGGTCGACGACGACGTGTTGATCTCGACGCTCACCAGCAATCTCGCCGGACCGATTCGCATGACGTCGGCGCTCATCGAGCACTTCAAGAAGCAGCCGTCGGCGACGGTCATCAACGTTTCGTCAGTGCTCGGCTTCGTCCCCCTCGCGCTTTCGGCCGGCTATTCGTCGACCAAGGCGGCCCTCCATTCGTACACGCAGTCGCAGCGGTACAAACTAACGGCCACTTCGTAGCCGTTTGCATCGTAGTGGGTAATGCCGAACACGGACTCCGATCCGTCACACGGGGCGGCTTCGCCTGTCGTGCTCATCGCGTGCCCCTCAGTCGGCGTCGGCCGCGAGCTCGCCCTCTTCCGCCGTCTCGACGAGCTCCAGCTCGTCCTCCGAAAAGTCTGCGACCCACAGCGTGAAGCCGTTGGAATCGATGCACTCTACAGCCACCGATCCGCCGCCGAGCACGTGCAGCACGGCGCCAACGTCGCCCACGACTGGCTGCCGCACGACGCCCGCCGTTCCGTCGACGAAGCGGTTCTTCAAGAGAAGGCTCGTCACCCGAACCGTATCGTAAGCACCAAGGGACATACGACGTGAGCATACACACCGTTCGCGCGGCGGCCATCGCGCCCGAAGCGGACCGGCCGTAGGTTGGGCGCGCGGGGGGGAGCGGAGTCACCTGGTAGGCATGTCGGTGAGCTCGGCCTCTCGGTGGGCGGGCACCTCGACGTCGAGACGACCCTTTGCCACGAGGTGCGCCTCTCGGGAAAACCCGATCCTCATCGAGCACGCGAGCGTCGACCCGGTCTACGTAACGCATCACACCCCCAAGATGTACAAACTCGAGAGCTACATCGCGGTCCCCATTTTTCTCGCGCTGACGATGGCGCCCACTCGTCGCCGAGATAGCGCGCTCCCACGGCGTAACGATCGCCGTCACGTCGACGCGGGATCGCGGCACGACGTTCACGTGCGCACTTCCGCGGAGCGTTTAACGCGCCTTCCGAGCGCGACCTCGACGTCATCGTCGCGCTCAGGCGGTCTACGGCGTCGGCACGAGACCGAGGAGCAACATCCGCGACGCGACAGGTGTCCCGGGGCGCGCATACCTCGACTCCCGGGCCGGCCCCGACCGCACCGCGCCGCCGCGCGCGACCAGCGCGACGAGCGCGCGCTGCGCCGTGCGGAGTGAAACGCCGGCGTGCTCGGACAGGCTTTGTGCCGACCACGATGCGCCGTCGGCAAGGAGCATCGCGATGCGCGCGGCGCCGTCGTCGGTAGCGGCGAGAAGGACGGCGACGTCCCGGGATGACACGAGCGCGAAGCCGTCCGTGGTCGCCTTGGGCGACGCCGCGAGACCGTCCATGAGCTTGCGAAGGCGGCCGATTTCGACGCGGAGGCGCGCGCGGTGCGACGCATTCACGACGCGCGTGTCGAACGCCGCCGAGGCGAGCGCATCGCGCGGAACCGACGCGGGGTACGCGCGAGCGAGCGCCATGAGAAGCGCGAGGAGCACGGGGCGCTTTCCCAGGGGGACGCTCACGCGGCCCGCGCTGAGGGTGCCGCGGCAGGCGTCGACGAAGAGCCACGGGCCTTGGGTCGTAGCCTCGATGTCGAACAGCGATGCTGCCACAACCGCGCCGTGGCGACAGAGGCGCGCGACGGGGTGGGCGAGCTCGGCGTCGAGCGCATCGAGCGCACGAAGCAGCGCGTCGTTCGGGGCGTGGGTGAGCGCATCGCGGGCCGCCGCGAGGGCTTTTTTGGCGTCCGTCGGCGCGATCGCACGGATGGCTACCTCGGCCCGCGCGAGCCACGCGACGGCCCGCACGTCGGGCGCGAGGTCGCCTTCGAGGACCGCGGTCACGATCCGTCGTGCCTCGTCGAGGCGGCCCATCAACACTTCGGCGCGCGCGACGACCAGGCGCTGCATCGCTTCGTTTCGTGCATCGCCGAGCGCGGCCAACGTATCGGCGACGTCGCGCGCGTCGCGCGCTGCGGGAGCCGGATCCCCCGTGTGAAGCGAGAGCTCGATCAGGGCCGCCCGCGCGCGTGCACGGACGAGCGGCGTCGCGTCGAGGGCGGCGGTCGCGCGTTCGAGGCAGTCGCGCGCAACGTCGTAATCGCCCATTTGTGCGTAGGCGACGCCGCGCATCGCGAGGCCCAACGCACTGGCGTCGCGTGCCACGAGACCAAGAGCCACGAGCGGCGCGCCGCGCGCGAGCGCATCGGCTGCATCGGTTTGCGGTGAGGAGGTGAGCCAAGCCATGCGTCACGAATGTTACTCCCGACGCGCCCGGGTCGAACCTACGCTCTTCTCATGTTCGAACGGAGACACACACCATGACGACCCAGCACGATACGGCCCAGATTGTTCGCGAGTACGAGATCCTAGACGGGTCTTCGATTCACGGCGTCACCTTCGACGGCGAGCTCGTCTGGTTCGCGCGCAACGACGAAATCGTCGCGTTCGACCCAAGGGCCGAAAAGGTCGTACGCCGCGTTCCCGTCCCCAAGGCACAAGGGGGAACGGCCTTCGACGGTCAACACATCTACCAACTCGCGAACCCCGACATTCTCGTCATCGAGCCCGAGACCGGCGTGGTTGTTCGTCGCATTCCCGCGCCGGGCAAAGGGCAAGACAGCGGAATGGCCTGGGCCGACGGCTATTTGTATGTTGGTCAATACCGCGATTCGAAGATTCATAAGATCAGCGCGAAGACCGGCGAGGTCGTAAAGACACTGGCCTCCGACCGTTTCGTCACAGGCGTATCGTGCGTGGGCAACGAGCTGTGGCACGCCGCGGCGGGCGACGGAAAAGCGCCGGAGCTTCGGCGCCTCGGAGTCGACGGCGAGGTGACGGCGACGATCGACGTCCCCGTCGCGATGATTTCCGGCATGGATCGTACGGCCGACGGTGACTTTTGGTGCGGCGGCGAGAAGGGGAAGCTGCGCCTCGTGAGGCGAACGAAGGCGGCCTGACGGCGGGCTTCTGCTGGCTAAATCGGGCTGCATGGGCAACCTTCCGGGCGACCGTGTCGTCCTCCCCCTCGCAACCCCCTCCGGCGCCCGGCGCTTCGCCTACGCGAATCTATCGCCGCGCCGTGCGTCGTGGCGCGTCGTCCGCGGCAGCGTCGCTCCTTCTCCTCGTCATCGCGGGGGCGCCGTCGCGCGTGGCCGGCGTATTGCGCGTCCCGGGGAGCTTCATCTCGCTCGTTCTATGGGCCGTCGCGGGGCTGCTGCGCGACCTCGCGGCCATCTTCCTCGCGCTCGCGCCGATGCTCCTGGTGCTCGCCTTCGTGCTGCCGCGTATCTCGGCGCGTCTACGAACGCCGCGCGCGCAGCGGGCTGGGCTCGTGGTCATCACGATTCCGTTCGCATTGGCCCTTTGGCTCTTTGGCGTTACGGCCCAAGAGTTCAAACACGAGCGCGGCTCTTACCCGACGATTTTCGACCTCGCCGAAGGGGCCTCGAGCTCCACGTTTCTTCAGGGAATGCTCGGCTTCGTTCGGTACGACGCGTTCCGAATACCCGCGCTGATTTTCGGCTCGCTGGCCGCGGCGCTCCTGGCGATCGTGCTGTTCCGAAAGTCACGTGATGGCCTCGTGGCGTGGGGGCCGCACCGGCTCGGCGCGCTCGTCACCTTCGCGCTCGCGGCCTTCGCGTTGCGCCTCTTCGTCTTCGCGACGTCGGCCCCGCAAAGCGCATACGGCGCTTCGGTCGTGGGCGATCCGTTCCGCGCGATCACCGAGAGCACGGTCGATCTGCTCGTTCACCATGGGCGCTCGGCGCCGCGTGAGCTCGTTCTCGACATCGAGCTCCCCGAAGCGCGTGTCGACGAAGGGGCACGGCTCCTCGGGTGGCCGCCGCACCACGTCGCGCGGGCCGGCGAGCCGTGCGTCCCGCATCCGTTCGCGCGCCCTCTCGATCGCGCGTCCGAGCCTTCCATTCACGACCCACGCGGCGAAGAGCTCGTTCGCGCCTTCGAGCGCATCTCGCCCCTCGTTTACCCGGCCGACGATGCGAACGTTATCGTCTGGCAGCTCGCCCTCGAGAGCTTTCGCGCCGACGACATCCACGCGTTGAACGCCGAGGCGCCGCGCGAGATCGACCCCTTCGTCAACGGTCTCTACGAAGCGGCCGACCGCGGCGAAGAAGGCGTTCTCGCCAGCCGCGGCATGTACCAGGCGGGCGTCCGCACGGCGCAAGGGCTCGGCGCGCTCACCTGCGGCCTCGGCACGCTCCCCTACAATTTGAGCATCATCCGCGATCTCCAACCGTTCGCGATGCGTTGCGTGGCCGACGTTCTTCACGACGCCGGCTTCAAACAAACGTTCGTCTACGGGTCGGATGCCACCTTCGACGGCATGAGCGACTTCTTCCGCGCCCACGGCTACGACGATCTGGTGAGCCAGGCCGAGCTGCCGGCCGATCTCCCCACGGGGGCGTGGAGCGCGGTGACCGACATCGCGCTCTTCGAAGAGGCGACGAGCCGAATCGCAAAGTCGTTCGAGAGCGCGCCGTCGCCGCGCTTCGTCACGATGATGTCCCTCTCGAACCACTCGCCCTACACGGCTCCAGGCGATCTGCCGCCCGACGTCGCGCTTCGTATCGACAAGGCCCTCGCCACCGCTGTGAACCACGCCATTCGCGACGACCGCGCCCGCGTGATCACCCACGCCTATACCGACGCGGCGATTGGGCGCTTCTTCGCGCGCCTCGACGCGCTGCACCTCGCCGAGCGCTCCATCGTCGTCCTTTCGGCAGACCACTCCACGGGCGAGACCTACGTCTGGGGGCCCGATCTCCACGCTCCCGAGACCGACGACGCGAAGGCCGAAGTTCCCTTCGTGGTCGTCTTTCCGAAAGCGCTTCTGGAGCGCGCCCACGACCGCGCGGCGTTGAACGGCGCGCTTCGCGACGCGCAGCGGGCCATCGACGCGGGGCCCCTCTCGCAAAACGATATTCCCGCGCTCATCCTCGCGCTCTTGCGGTCCCACGAAGCGCTGCGCGCCCTGCCGGCAGCCGCGCGCTGGCACACGCTCGGCGGCGAAGTCACCAGCCCGTGGTTCGCCCCAATCCCGCGCCCCGGCGCGTACATCGACGGCATCAACAGCGTGAGCGAGCTTTACGCTCTCGACCGCAAAGCGACGCGCGTCGCAGCGTACGAAGAGTCGATCTTTTTGAAGACGCGCGGCGATCGCTACGTCATCACACCGAGCCTCGTACCGGTCGCCGCAACGCTATCCGCTGTGCTTCACGCGCCCGCGAACCCGTGCTTTTCCGTCACGCCGTAGGTGTGAGAGACTTCCGGGAGGGCCCTGACCTTCCCCGGTGAATCGGCAGAGTACCGCGCCGCGCGCGACAACCTTTTGCAACTCGAAATCGCACAACGGCGCGCCACCGAGGCCGCAGCCGCCGCGCGCCGCGCTCTCCCTCCCGGCGCCGCGCTCGCCCACGACTACGTCTTCGACCACGCGGTGGACGGCGTCGTCACCCAGCGAACGCTGTCCGAGCTGTTCGAGCCGGGGAAAGACACACTTGCAATCTACAGCTACATGTTCGGCCCCGAGCGCGAGACGCCGTGCCCGATGTGCACCGGCCTCCTTGACGCATTGAACGGCGTGCACGAGCACGTTCGACAGCGAATGAGCCTCGTCGTCGTCGCCGAGTCGAGCGCCACCCGCCTCGCCGAATTCGCGAAAGCGCGCGGATGGAGCCGCCTCCGGGTGCTCTCGACCGCAGGCAACACGTACAACGACGACTACAATGGCAAAGGGCCCGAGAGCGGCAACGACACGACGATGATGAACGTCTTCCACAAGAAAGACGGCGTCATCCGCCACTTCTGGGCGAGCGAGCTTTCGTCTGGGCCGAGCGATCCGGGGCAGGACAACCGCGGTCTCGATTCGATCAATCCAACCTTTACGATGTTCGACTTCACGCCCGAGGGCCGCGAGCGTTTTTACACGAAGGTCTCCTACTAAGACCGCCGAAGCCGCTTGAGTGCACCTTCTTGTACGAGCGGGTTGCGCATACCCCCCATTCGCCTTATCCGCGGGACCTCGGAGTCGCAACGTATGGGTCACGTTCACCCGAGCAGGGGAGGCAGACATCATGGGAAGGCTAGAAAACAAGGTCGCTCATCGCGCTCCTCGACGCCGCGGGGTTGTGAGCTGCGGAGCAGGAAGCGCGTTCCGCCCCTTTGCGACATTCGCAATCACACTGCGGAAGTACTTGTGCGCCTCGTCGTCTTGCGCGCGCGGGTGCCAAGCATGGTGGATGCGAAACCCCGGCACCGCGATCGGCAACGGGAACAAACGCAGCCCAAACGGTACGGCCAACGGTCCGAGCAAATGCGACGGCCCCGTGAGCACCAGATCGGACGACGCCGCGAGCATCGGTGCCGTAAGGAACGACGGCGTGCGCACGGCAACCCGCCGCGACAGACCGCGCGCGGCGAGCGCGTCGTCGACGGGGCCACCAGGCAGACTGCGCGGCGTAATTTGCACATGGGCGAGCTCTGCGAACAGCTTGAGCGTCAACGTGCGCTTCACGCGTGGGTGACCTACGCGCACCGCGCAGATGAAGTCGTCTGCGAAAATGAACTGCGAAACGAGCCCCAGGGGAATGTTCGACCGCGGTGCAATCACGAGATCGACCCGGCCGCTCGCGAGCAGGTCGCCGATGTCGTCGGCGATGGGGCGCACCATGATGTTCACGCGGGGTGACGTTTGGCTCGTCTCGCGAAAAGCGCCGGACACGAGCTCCTGTTCGACGAGGTCGCTCGTGGCGATCACGAACGTTCGCTCGAGGCGGCTGGGGTCGAAGGCGACGGGCGTGACGAGGGCGTGGGCGTGGGCGAGAACGGCGGCGATCTCCGGCGCGAGCCGATCGGCCCGCGGAGTTGGAATCATCCCTCGCGCGGTGCGAACGAACAGCTCGTCGCCGAACATCTCGCGAAGCTGCGCGAGAGCGCGGCTCATCGCCGGCTGACTCTTCCCCGCCAGCAGCGCCGCGCGCGTGAGATGGCGCTCGCGGTAGAGCACCTCGAAGAGCTGCAGCAGCGAGAGGTCGATCGCATTATCCATGGCGTGGATAACGATTATACCGAAGACGCCATTGGATGAATCACGCGATCGCCCTCACCATGGTCTTCATCCAAAGGAGACCACGCCATGTTCACCATCTTCGGAGCTACGGGAAATACAGGTTCGGTCGTCGCGAGTGAGCTGCTCGCCCGTGGGCAAAAGGTTCGCGTCGTTGCGCGCGACGCCGCCAAAGTCGCGCACCTCGTCGCCAAGGGGGCCGAGCTTTTCGTGGGCGACGTCACCGACGCGGCGAGCATTCGCGACTCGCTCGCGGGAGCTGCGGGCGCCTACCTTTTGATCCCGCCCGACGGCGCGAGCCGCGAGCCTCTTCCCCGCGCAGAGCGCATCGTCCAGGCCTACGTGCAGGCCCTTTCCGCCCACCCCGTGAAGCATGCGGTGCTCCTCTCGTCGATCGCCTCTCAAGAGCCTAAGGGCACCGGCCCCATCGTCACGACCCACCACGCCGAGCGCGTGTTCGGCGCCCTCAAAACGACGGCGTTCACGTTCCTACGCGCCGGCTTCTTCATGGAGAACCTTCTTCAAAGCGCCCACCCGATGAGCACCGACGGCGTGCTCCCCGTGTTCGGCGGCGCCGAAACGGTGCTCATGCCTATGGTGGCGACCCACGACATCGGCGTTGCCGCGGCGGACGCGCTTCTGCGCGCACCGAAGAGCACCGAGACCATCGAGCTCTCGGGCCCGGCCGAGTACAGCTACGCCGACGCCGCGCGCGAGGCCTCGACGATTCTTGGTCGCCCGGTGAACGCCGTGGCGTTTCCGCTCGAGGCGCTCGTCCCCGCCTTTACGAGCTTCGGAATGTCGCCCGAGTTCGCCGAGCTCTATCGCGAAATGATGGGCGCGCGGGTGGCAGGCCTTCTCGCGTTCGATGGGAAAGGGAAAGCCGTGCACGGCACGACGCCCCTTCGCGACGTGCTCGCGAAGCTTCGAGGCTAACCTTTCGGGCGTGAGCCTGTTTCGTCGTGAGCTGAGAGCGCGCGCGGTCGATCCCGCGGGGAGGACGTGGATCTACGCGCCCTACGATCAGCTGACGGACGCGATCGGGCCGCTCGCGAAGCTGTCCGCGCGCGACGCGGGGCTCGTTCTCATCGAGTCGCCCGCGAAGGCGGCGCGGCGGCCGTATCACAAGCAGAAGCTGGCGCTAGTTCTCACGAACATGCGCCACTTCGCCCTCGAGCAGGCAGCGCGCGGTGTCGCCGTCCGGTACCGAACGAGCGACGACGGCTACGCCGCCGAGCTTTTGCGTATCGCGCATGAAACAGGCCCGCTCACGATGATGGAGGGCGCCGAGCGCGAGCTTCGGATCGAGCTCGCCCCGTTGGTCGCGTCGGGCGCAGTGCGTGTCGTGCCGCACGAAGGGTGGCTCACATCCCAGGAAGACTTCGTCGCGGCGCTGGGCGCGCGCGCGCCCTATCGTATGGATGTATTTTACAAATATGTCCGCGACCGCACGGGCCTCTTGATGGACGGCGGCCAGCCCATAGGCGGCAAGTACAGCTTCGACGCCGACAACCGTAAACCGTGGCGCGGCGACCCTTCCGCACCGACGCCGCCGCGGTTCGTGCCCGATGGCGTCACGCGCGAGGTCGTCGATCTCGTCGAAACCCGATTTGCACACCACCCAGGTGCGCTCGATCCCGAGGCGCTTCCGGCGACCGCGGACGATGCCGAGGCGATGTTGCAGTGGGCGCGCCGCGCGTGCTTGCCGTCGTTCGGCCCCTTCGAAGACGCGATGTCGACGCGGTCGAGCGGGCTCTTTCATACGCGTTTGTCGCCGCTTCTCAATCTGCATCGCCTCCTTCCGAGGCGCGTCGTCACGGAGATCGCGAGCGACGACGCCGTCCCTCTCGCGAGCCGCGAAGGGTTCGTTCGGCAGGTGCTCGGATGGCGCGAATTCGTGCGTCACGTCCACGTGGCGACCGACGGCTTTCGTGCTCTGCCCGATGGCGCCGCACCCACGAACGAGCACGGCGCAAATCCGTCGGTGCTCGGCGCGTCGCACCCGCTGCCGCCTGCCTATTGGGGAACGCCTTCGGGCCTCGCCTGCCTCGATCACGTCGTTGCCGACGTGTGGCGCGAAGGGTGGAGCCACCACATCACGCGGCTCATGGTTCTCTCCAACATCGCAACGCTTCTCGAGCTGTCGCCGCGCGAGCTGACAGACTGGTTTTGGATCGCGTACGTCGACGCCTACGACTGGGTCGTCGAGCCGAACGTCCTCGCCATGGGGAGCTACGCCGTAGGCGCGCTGATGACGACGAAGCCCTATATTTCAGGGGCGGCGTACATCGATCGAATGAGCGATTACTGCGCGTCGTGCGCGTTCGACCCCAAAAAAAGCTGCCCCATCACGCGCCTCTATTGGGCATTCCTCGCCCGTCACGAAGCACGCTTCGTGCGCAACCCGAGGACTGCCGGCCCCATCGCGTCGGTTCGAAAGCGTGCCGATCACGAGCGAGCGGAAGACGTTCGCACCGTCGAACGCGTGCGCGCGGCCTTGGCCGCATCCGAGATCCTCACACCCGAGAGCCTTGTGAGAAGCTCACGACCCGCGCAGGCTGCATTAAGCTTCAATTCGAAGTAACGGAGGTCGTCTTGCGTACTTCCTCCAGGACCCACTTCGAGAGATCCGCCGCGCCATCGACCGAGAAGTGAAGCCCGTCGGGGCGCACCGCCTCGTCGTTGACGTGCCGCGTGCAGACCCCGCGGGGGCACAGCTGCTCGCCGAGCTCCAGCACCTTCACCCGATCACCGGCGCGCCCATCGGGGCCCGTCGCCTTCTTCGCGACGCTCCGTAGCGACGCATTGATGCAGTCGACCTCGGTGCGAAACTGCGTGCTCTCCCAAGCGCCGAGCGGGTAGGGGAGCGTCACGAGCCAGACATGATCGCTGACCTTCGCGAGGGCGTCGACCCGTCGCGCGAGGGTCGCTTCGAATTTCGCGTCCCATGCCGGGTGGCACGATTTGCGAAACCCGCCGTCGGCGCTGAGTCCGTGGAGAAATGCGCCTCCGAAGAAGATCAGTGTCGCGTTGGGAGTGAGCTCTTTTTCGTTCTGAGGCCACGCCTCGCCGCCGCACATGTCGCCGAGCATCGTGCAGCCGTCCTGCCCCAAAAGGTCCACCGCGACGCCCGGCTCGCGCATGCCGCGCAGCCCCCAGCCTAGGGAGTTCGCCGTCGAGTCGCCTAGCAGCAGAACGCGGTACGTGATCTCCGGCGGCGTCTCGAGAACACCGCCGTCTCCCGCCGCCGTCGCGCCCATTCCGACGGCGTCGCGCGCCAGGCCGCCCGTTTGAACGAGGGGCGTGGGGGGAGCCGTGAGGCGCCGCGCATAGGTCGCCCGCTCGACCAAGAGCAGCGAAAGGGCGACCGCGGCCGGCACGACGAAAATGGGGCGACCGAAGGGGACGCCGCGCGCACGAATCGGCTTTTCCAAGTAGCGATAGGAGACGATCGCAATCGCAAATGTGATGGCGAACCTCACAGCGTGCAGCGGAGCGCCGCTCACATGCATTCGATCGGCCGTGAGGACGACGTTCACCGGCCAATGCCAAAGGTAGACGCCGTAGCTGATCGTTCCGAGGAGCGTCAGGGGCTTCACGGAGAGCGCCCGCGCGACGAGGCTCTCGCGCCCGGCCACCGCGCAGACGACGAGCGCCAGCACGCAAAGCTCGGTGAGCCAGAACCCGCCGCGGTAGAGAAACGCGCTTTGCCCGTCGAGGCCACACCACGCGATCGCAAGCCCGATGATCGCAACGATGCCGATGCCATCGAGAGCTCGAATCGTGCGTGCGGCGAAGCGCGTGGTGGTCGGAAGAACGGCGGCGAGCGCCGCGCCCGCGAGAATACTGGCGGCACGCGTGTCGGTCCCGAGATAGGCGCGCGAGCTGTTCGCGGGGTCGAAGAGGGCGGCCATCGCCACCATCGAGAGAGCGGTGAGCACGAGTGAGACGACGAGCACCGCGCGCGCCGCGCGCCGCTTGAGGAGCCACGCAACGACGAGGGGCCAGACCACGTAGAACTGCTCTTCGATCGAGAGGCTCCAGGTGTGCTCGAGCGGCGACGGGGCCGCGAACAGCTCCCAGTAGCTCTTTTGTGAGAAGATCGAACGCCAGTTGGCGACGTAAAAGAGCGTCGACACCGCGTCGGCGCGCAGGCTCGCGAGCTCACTCGGTTTTGCGAAGAGCAGCACGTAGAGGGCAATCGCCGGCATCATCGAAAGGAGCGCCGGAAAGAGCCGCCTCGCGCGCCGACGCCAGAAGTCGCCCAGGGCGATGCGCCCCGTGTCGCGATGCTCTGCGAGCAAGAGCGCCGTGATCAGGTATCCCGAGAGAACGAAGAAGAGGTCGACACCGAGGTAGCCGCCAGGGAGCGCGCCGTTGGCGTGAAAGAACAGCACGCCGAGGAGCGCGAGCGCACGAAGGCCGTCGAGAGCGGGAAGATGCCGCAGGCGCGGCGCCGATGCAGAGACGGAACGCACTGCAAATCTCAGCTGAACGAGCCCCAGTCGCGCTCGACGGCCCACGCGCCGGGCTTGAACGTCCACGTGATGATTTCGGCCGGATCGAACGTGCCCTCTTCGACCTTCATTTCGCGTATGTCCTCCGCGAGAACAGCGATGTTCAGCGGCTTTCGCTTTCCGAGGAGATCCCAAAATTGGTAGCGCGGTTGCGCGTCGAGGGCGCCGCGGAGCGGGCCGAAGTCCATCGGGGCCACCGTTTTGACGAGCTCGCGCTTCTCTTTCCGGTTGAAAAAACGCACAACCATGCGGTTTTTCGAGTGGAGGGCGTCGAGGAAGGTCTGGTGTTCGGCGTGCATTGGGCTCTCTTTACTCGTTTCGCGCCTGGGGCGAAGCGCGCAGGAAGCGCGTATCGGGATTTTCGCGCCGCCAAATGACGTGGTCCATCACGTAGTGGTGGATGTTCACGAACACGAAGAGCGCGGCAAAGTAGGGAGTCGGGCCCAAGTCGTCGTAAACGCCGCCGCGTTTTGGCCGCGGCACGAGCGCGCCGTCGAGCAGCGCCGGCGCCGCGTGGAAAAGGACGAACCCAAGCGCCAGGGCGGAGGCGAAAAGCGCCGCGACGCGCACCGCTGCAGGGCGACCAAAGGTGGGCGCGGCTTCGTCTGCGCGCGCTTCGTTGTGGCGAAGGAGCCAAACGAAATAGAGATACTGAATCGAATGAAGGGCGGGGATGGCATAGCGAAGGAGCGGGTCGAAGCTCGAATAGATCGTCCACGACCAGACTGTGATGAGAAACCCTGCGACGGGTGCCGCGATGGGCTTGATGCGCGCGCCTTCACGCCGCCATTTGGCCACGAGGACGGCGGCGAGCCACAGAGAGCTCGCGAGGAGCAGCACCGCCGTCATTCGCTCGAGCCACAGCGGGTGGGCGAACGCGCTGTACACGACGCCCTTCTCTTCGAACTCCCCGGCGGCGATGGCCGGGCTCGCCCACGCGTAGGCCCACCCCGCGAAGGCGTGGGCTAGAAACGCACGGCGGTCGGCCACGCCGAGAGGCACGCCGTGGCGCGCCGACAGCACCGCAAGAACGCCGAACCCTTGCTTCGCGTAGTGCCACCCGACGAGAAGGAACATGAGCTGCACCATCCCGCCGAGGGCCTGCCCGGAGTGTGTGTAGAGTGCATAAATAGCCCACGCCGCGAGGGCCAGCGGCACGACGAGGCCCGAGGCCCAATAACGAATGCGCTGCGCGAGCCCGCCCCCATCGTGGCCAAAGGCGCGGGCGCGAACGTCTTTGTAGAAGAGCAAGTACGTCACGGCGAAGTGCGGATCGTTGATCGCGTAGGCGCCGTAGAACGTGAGAAAGCCAAAGGCGTACTCGGCGTCGGAGAGGCCGAACGCGTGCCTCACGCCCCACGCCAAGGGGAAGAGAACGAGCGTCGCGCCGCCGACGAGAAGGAATTCGACGAAGGGGTGAAGCCCGTCGCGGACCGGTTTTAACGCCACTTCAGAGGGCGAAACGCCCGCGGCGAGAAGCTCCGACGTCACGCGGGGACGTTACCACGCGGCGACGGGCGAGCCACGCGGGCGTGGCGTCGAAGCTTACCGCGCGCCGCCGCCCGCCTCCTCAGAAGACGAAGCGCGCCGCGAGCCGCGCGTTCGACGGCGCGTAGCGAACGCCGTTCTCGTCGTTGGCGTCCCATGCCGCGATTCCATCGGCGACGAGGCCGTCTACCACCACCCGAATTTCCGCCTCGGTGTACGGGCAGTGGTTCTGGTAGTCGGCCCACGCCGCGAGGGACGCGAGGGTCGCCCGTTCCTTCGTGGCGAGCGCCGCGATGACGAGCTCGCGAAGGTTTGCCGCGAGGTATTCGAAACGCCCGACCTTCTTCCATGCACGCAACGTCGCGCGTGAGATCTCCCACTTTGCGCAGAGCGCGTCGGCGTTCGAAAGGTAACGATGCTCGAGAAGCACGCGGCGGATCTCCTCCGGGGTGAATACGCGGGCGGGTGTCTTGGGTGCTCGCACGCCCCCATTCTATCGTCGGTCGCAAGGGGCGCCTCCACGCCGTTGACGCGAAGCTCTCGCGAGCGGGATACTTCCGTCGTGTCTCCCATCCCTGCACGCATTCAAGCCAATATCGAGGCCTACGTCGCAGCGTGGAACGAGCACGACGCCGCGGTGCGCATGCAGCTCGTCGCTAAGTCGTGCACGGGTGACGTTGTGATGTGCACGGCTGGACGGCGCATACGCGGGCACGCCGAGCTCGACGCGATGATGGCCGACTTCCAACGGCGCCGACCTCACTGGCGCGCGGTGTTCTCGAGCGCCATCGACGTTCAGGGGAATCTCTTTCGCTATACCGGCGCGGTCGAAGGGCCCTCGGCGGCGGGCGGCGACGCGTTCGACGCGGGCGAGTGCGACGACGACGGGCGCATTCGCCTGCTTCTCACGTTCGTCGGCGCCGGTCTCCCGTAGCGACTCCAAGCTCCGTGCACGCCGGGCTCCCTCGCGCGTCCGTTACAACGCCCAGATGGCGCCGTGGGCTTCCTCGTCGCCTTCCGTGCCTCGCGCCGTGTAGTAGTACGCCGAAACGGACGCTCGGTAGCGCCCCTCGGGGCAGGCGAGGGGCGCCGGGTGCCCGTGCCAGTAGGCATCGCCGTGGGCCATCACGAGGAGGCGATCCAGGATTGGCAAATAGCTCGCCTCACACGTAGTTCTCTCTTCGTTCCATAGCTCGAGGGCGCCGCCCCATTCGGGCTGCCAGCCTTCGCCCAAGTAGTAGATGACGGTGAGGCGGCGATCGAGGTGGCGGTTTCGATCGCGGTTGAAGTCGGCATGAAGCGCGAGGTGCCCGCCGGGGAGTGTGAGAGACGGGCCGCCTCCGCGAAAATGCGGATCGGCGATAAGCCCCTCGATGCCCGTGAGCATGCCGAGGAAATCGATGAATGCCATGCCGGACATCTCCGCGAGCAGATGGCGAATCGACGGGTCGACCCCTTCGAAGGCTTTGCGTTGCAGCTGCCCCATGCGCGCCGCCTGCTCGGCGTAGTCGCGCCGCACCCAGGCCGCGTGACCGGGCCCCGGGAAGCTCGCCGCGAGCGAGGTCGCGAGGCCGTCACCCAGAAACCGATCGAGCACCGTGTGCGGGAACGGGCGCGCCGATTTGTACGACGCCTGCCCGCTCAGCGCGAGGCGGCGAAGGCGCGCGCGATCGAAGAACCACGACGGCCCTACGACGCCCGTCCCCACGGCGACGCCCGTCGTCTCGCTCTCCTGCTTCGTCGCGCCCGCGCTCATCGCGGCTCCTCTAATCCATCGGCCATTCGACCGCGTCGCGTAGCGCTTTTTCCTCGGCCGGCGGCGTCGCGCCGTCCGTCTTTTCGGGCTTCGCGGCGGGCTCTGCTCCGTCTACACCGCGCCACCACGTCTCCACGCGCTCGACGCGCGACGGCTCCACCGCTTCGCCGATGCGCGGCATCACGAGACGAGCGCCTCTGCTCGGCGCCATGCGCACGAGCGTTTCCGCCGGATCGTCCCAAGCGTGAATCGCGAGGTTGAACGTCCCCCAGTGAACGGGCAAAAGGGCGCCGCCACCGAGTCGTGCGAACGCTTCGAGAGCATTCTCGGGGCCCAAGTGAATATCGCCCCACGCCGGGTGGTAGGCGCCCACTTCGAGCATCACCAAATCGAACTTTCCCAGGCGCGCCTGAATCTCATCGTACTCGGGTGTGAGCCCCGTATCTCCGCTGAAAAAGACGGAATTGCGCGGCCCTCGAATCGCAAGGGACGACCACAACGTCCCATTTCGTGAGCCGATCCCGCGCCCCGAAAAGTGCTGCGACGGCGCCGCCGTCACCGTTACATCGGTGTTCGGCAGGCGAACCTCCTCCCACCAATCGAGCTCGATGATTCGCTCGGGCGGGACGCCCCACGCCTCGAGGTGCGCGCCCACACCGAGCGACGTGATGAACGGCGTCGTGCGCGGAGCGAGCGCGAGAATCGTTGGGTAGTCGAGGTGATCGTAGTGGTCGTGGGAGATCACGATGGCGTCCAAATCCGGCAGCGCAGTTACAGGAATCGGCACCGGTTGAAAGCGCTTCGGCCCCGCGAACGTGAGGGGCGACGCCCGCTCGCCCCACACTGGATCCGTCAGCACGCGCGCGCCGTCGATCTCGAGAAGCACCGTCGAGTGGCCGAGCCACGTTGCGCGAAGGCCCGTCTGGACCGGCTTCGACCAGCCCGCGAGCGGGTTCACCGTAGGCAACGGTGCCGCCGGCGTGCGCCGCTGGCCGCCGCAGAAGTACTCGCCGATGGTCGGGAACGTCGTCCCCGGCTTCAGCCCGGGCGCGACGTCGCGGGTGTTGTGGAACACCCCGTCGGCGAAACGCGACGACGCGCGGCTCCGTTCAAGGCGTAATCCCGCGACTTTTCCGCCAATGCTCAGCATGAAAACAAGCATAAGCACGCCTCGCCCGCTTGACAGCGGAAGGGGCGCCGCCCATGAAAGAATCCGGATATAGAGATAGACGGATACGACCTCGATGGACCTCTCCACCTGCGTAGGCACCCTCAACTTGCTTGGGGACGAGAGCCGGATTCGGCTCTGCGCCCTCCTGCGCGAGCGCGAGCTGAGCGTGACCGAGCTCGTCCGCGCCACCGGAATTTCGCAGTCGCGGGTCTCGACGCACCTCGCGCGCCTTCGCGAAGGTGGGTTCGTGCGCGACCGCCGTGAGGGGCAACACGCGTTCTACGCCCTCGCCGTCGATACTCTGCCGCCCACGGCGAAGTCGGTGCTGGACGAAGCGGCCACGTCGCGCGACCCCACGCTCGAGGGCGATCGCAAACGGCTCGAAGAGCTCGACGCCGAGACGCGCGGCGGCCTCCCCGAATCGTTCGCGGGGAAGATGGATCTCCACTACTCCCCCGGCCGTACGTGGCAGTCGCTCAGCGTCGGCATCTCGGCGTTTCTCAAGCTCGGCGAAGTGCTCGACGTCGGCTCGGGCGACGGCGCCGCCGCCGGGTATATAGCCCCCTATTGCGCGTCGCTCGTCTGTGTCGACACGAGCGTACGCATGGTCGACGCGGCCCGCGAGCGGTTCGCGAAGATGCCCCACGTCCGCGCGGAAGTGGCCGACGTTCACGTCCTCCCATTTCGCCCTTCGACGTTCGACGCCATCTTGGTGTTCCACACGCTCACCTATGCCGAGCATCCGCAGCAGGCGCTCCTCGAGTGCGCACGCGTGTTGAGGCCAGGCGGCCGCATCGTTCTCCTCACTCTCGACAAGCACGAGCAGCGGGAGATCACAGCCAGCTACGGCGAGCGACACCCAGGCTTTACGCCGCGGGCGTTGCGCAGTCTCCTCACGCGCGCCGGCCTCACGGTCACCTTCGCCGACGTCGCCTGCCGCGAAGCGAAGAAGCCTCATTTTCAAGTCGTTTTGGCAACTGCCGAAAAGCCGAAATCAAGCCCGTCCAAGAACGCGAAATCAGGTTGATCCCCATGGCCTCGACTCTCCTTCATCCGCTCGAGAAGCTTCTCCAAAACCGCATCGCCATCATCGACGGCGCGATGGGGACGACGATCCGTTCCTACGGAATGAAGGAGGCCGACATTCGTGGCGAGCGTTTCGCGAACGCCACGAAGGACATGCTCAACAATGGCGATCTCTTCTCGCTCACACAGCCGAAGATGATTTGCGACATCCATCGCCGCTTCCTCGAAGCGGGCGCCGACATCATCGAAACCAACACGTTCAGTGCGACGAGCATCGGGCAGAGCGAGTTCTTCGTCGACGATCCGCGTGAGCACGGCGGCCGGAAAGATCCTGCGTTTTATCAAAAGATCATCGACGACCCGATGCTCAACGATCTCGCCTGGGAGATTAACGAGCAGTCGGCGCGGCAGTGCCGCGAATGGGCCGATCGCGTCGCCAACGTCGACGGCAAGCCGCGCTTCGTCGCCGGCGCCATCGGCCCTCTCACGGTGTCGCTGTCCAATTCACCCGACGCGGACGACGCAGGCTTTCGCGTCGTCACGTTCGATCAGGTGAAGGACGCTTACGTTCGGCAAGTGCGGGCCCTCATCGCGGGCGGCTCCGACGTGCTTCTCGTCGAGACGATCTTCGATTCGCTCAACGCAAAAGCGGCGTGGGTGGCAATCGAAGAGGTCTACGCCAAAGATGGTCGCAGGCTTCCGATCATGATCTCCGCCGCCGTCGGTCGTGGCGGCGAGACGATGATCTCCGCACAAACGGGCGAAGCGTTGTGGAATGCCGTCAAGCACGTGAATCCGATGTCGGTCGGCCTCAACTGCTCCCTCGGGCCGGATCTCATGTATCCGTTTTTGGCGGAGCTCGCGGAGAAGTCGAACGTCGCGATCTCGTGCTACCCCAACGCCGGCTTGCCTAACCCGCTCGCCCCCACGGGGTTCGATCTCGAGCCCGCCGACATGGGGCGCTACCTCGGCGAGTTTGCCCAAGGCGGCCTCATCAACATCGCGGGCGGCTGCTGCGGAAACACGCCCGATCACATCGCCGCCATCGCCAAGGCGCTCGACGGCCGCCACCCGCGCGAAGTCCCGAAAAACAGTGTGAGCGTCGTCGTCCCCGACGACCTCACAGCCCCAGGCCCCAAGCCCTTGCGCCTTTCCGGCTCGCAGCCGTTCACGCAGCAAATCGGCGTGTACATGATGGTCGGAGAGCGCACGAACGTCGCCGGATCTCCCAAGTTCGCCAAGCTGATTAAAGAGGGGAACTACGAAGAGGCCGTCAGCGTCGCACGCCAGCAGGTCGAGAACGGCGCCAACGTCATCGACATTTGTATGGACGAGGGGATGATCGACGGCGTCGCCGCGATGACG
>JANXMC010000077.1 GCA_025354825.1 Myxococcales bacterium | reverse complement strand
TCGCTTCAGCAGTCGGACTTCGCGGTGCGCCCCCTCCCAGACGACGTAGGCGCGTACATCGCCGACGACGTTCGGTACCTCGTCGAGATCGGCCGAGACCTCCGCGCGCGGTGCGATGCGGCGGACATTCTCGAAGAGGTGCTTCTCGACTGCGAGCGCATCGCCGACGAGTCGGCGACACCCCACGCGGGAGCCGCGCCCGAGCCGTCTGCCGAGCCGCCGTCGAGCGACGCGCTCCTCGAGAGCGATCTCAAACGCGTTCGCCTCGTCTGGGCCGAGGCGCTCAACGTCCCCTTCGGGCGCGTGCTGTCGAACGCGGCGGTCTCGGCGATCGTCGGTGAGCGGCCCAAGACCATGCGCACGCTCGCACGCCTCTCGGGCGTGACCCAGTCGCTCGTGCGAGAGCACGGCGCTGAGCTCCTCGAGCTGGTCGGCGCTGCGCCGCCGCGCCCGCCGCGCCTCGAAAGCGGCGGCGAGTCGGAAGGGCCCACGCAACGCTCGACCGACTCACGATTGGCGCGCGACAGGTCCGAAGCGCTCAAGGCGTTTCGAACGGCGATTGCCAAAGAGCGTGGCGTCTCGCCGTCGGTCGTCGTGCCCAATCCACTTTTGAAAGATCTCGTCCGCCTCGCCCCTCAGTCGCTTTCCGACCTCGCCGCCGTGCCGTACCTGGGGCCGAAACGCCTGGCGCGGTACGGCGACGCGATCGTGGCTATTTTCAAGCCCGCGCCGACTCCGTAGCGCCGTTGGTCTTCGAGGCGAGCGACTCGAGGATCGCCTTCGAGAACGCTTCGAGATCGGCCGGCGTGCGCGACGTGACGAGCTGACCGTCCTTCGCGACTTCCTGATCGACCCAATTCGCGCCGGCATTTTTGAGATCGGTTTTCACGGATGCGAACGACGTGAGCGTCTTTCCGCGGACCGCGTCGGCTTCGATGAGAAGCTGAGGCCCGTGGCAGACGGCGGCGATCGTTTTCCCGGTGCCGATGAACCCTTTCACGAAGGCCACCGCAGCCGCGTCGATGCGGAGATGATCCGGCGAGTAGCCGCCCGGAATCACGAGGGCATCGAAGTCGGCAGCCTTGGCGTCGGCCGTCGCGAGCTCGACGCTCGTGCTCTCTTTCTTCCCCTTCCCCTCGACCTTTTCGCCACGCTTGGTGCCAACGACGACAACCGTGTGGCCCGCTTGCTTCAGCTTGTCGTAGGGAATCTTGAATTCGGAATCTTCGAAATCCGACGCGACGATGATGGCGACTTTGGACATTTGATTCTCCTCGGCGCGCGATGACTGCACTCACCGTGCCCGAAGATCGGCACCGCGGCCGTTCCGCGGGCTCAACGCGCCCCCAGGCGACCGATGACCTGGGTGGCGGCTCGCGCGCCGCGGTGAGCGGCCTGCACGGCGTCGCCGTCGCGCAAGAAGGCGACGACGAACGCGCCCGCAAAGGCGTCGCCCGCGCCCGTAGTATCGACCGCGGGGCCTACCACTGCGGCAACGGCGGTCACCTCGCCTGCGCCCTCGCGACGCGCGACGACGCAGCCCGCCTCGCCGAGCTTGACGACCACGAGGGGCGCGATACGCAGAAGCGCGCGCGCTATCGCTACGGGGTCAACCTCGCCCGTGAGCGCTTCTCCCTCTTCGCGGTTGGGCAAAAGAAGATCGACCCCAAGCTCGCGGAGCATCTCCGCGACCTGCTCGCGACCGAGCTCCCGCACGAGATGAGCCGGGGCGGGGTCGAAGGTCACCAGGGCTTCGGGGCTCGCGGCGCGCAACGCACGGACGCCCTCGCGCAGCGCGGACGACGGCCCTTCGCGAAAAAGGGAATAGCCCGTCATGTGAAGCGCAGACGCATTTTCGAAGTCCGCTATTTGGATATCGGCCGCACGCAGACAACGGCTCGCGCCGGGCTCTGAAATCATGCGTGTCGCGCCGCCGGCCTCATGCATGACGAGCACATGGCCCGTTGCCGCGCCTGCCTCCACGCGCACGCGCGCCGTGACCCCTTCGCGCGCGAGCTCGCCCACGCAGACACGGCCGGCGACGTCGTCGCCTACGCAGCCGTAGAACGTCACGTCGCCCCCCTCACGCGCCGCCGCGACCGCGAAGTTCGCCGCGCTCCCGCCCGGGTAAAGACGCACCGCG
This sequence comes from Myxococcales bacterium, assembly GCA_025354825.1. Lineage (GTDB taxonomy): Bacteria > Myxococcota_A > Polyangia > Polyangiales > Polyangiaceae > JANXMC01. The sequence goes on along the minus strand of JANXMC010000077.1, from coordinate 6,671 downwards.
CCGCCCGCCTCGCGCGCCTCGCTGACGTCGCCTGTGACGAGGACGTCGATCACCAGATCGCCCATGGCGACCACGCGTACGCCACCGCGTTGGCCGTCACGGGGCGCGTAGGGAAAGCTCATCGGACGTAGGCTTCTTCAATCGCGTCGCGTCCGTCAAGCGCGCGGCGGCGACCGTTGGGGAATACTCTGCGCCAACGAAACTCGAGCGGCCCCTCCGCCGTATCCGTTGGGATGCGCCTCACCTCCCCCCTCGTCGCGGCACCGCTTGGCGTGGTAGACGCCTGGCCGTGCAGGACGCGCGGGAAAGCCGGGGGGCCGCAGATGCCGCAATGGAGCGGTATGCCGCAGGCGACGACGCGGCGTTCGGCGAGCTGTACGACCTTCTCGCGCCGCGGCTCCACGGCTATCTCCTGCGGCAGACGCGCGACAACGCCCGCGCGGAAGATCTCGTCCAGCAGACGCTCCTTCAAATGCACCGCGCGCGCGGCACGTTCCTCAAGGGTGCCGAGGTGACGCCGTGGGCCTTCGCGATTGCGCGCCGTTTGATGATCGACGGCTTCCGCCGCGGCAAACGCGAGGTGCTGTCGACGAACGACGAAGGGCGCGACGACGGGGGAATGGTCGACGAAGGGCCGTCTGCGGACGACCTGGTGCAAGGTCACCAGGTCGCCGTGCGCATCGCGTTCGAGCTCGCAAAGCTCCCCGAAAACCAGCGCGTCGCCTTCGAGCTCATTAAACAGGAAGACCTGTCGCTCGCCGAGGCGGCCGAGGTTTTGGGGACGACCGTGAGCGCCGTGAAGCTGCGCGCGCACCGCGCGTACGAAACGCTGCGAAGGGTGCTGGGCGATCTGGTCGCGAAAGACCGCGACGACGACGGCAACGAAGGAGGCGCCCGATGAGCGCGCCGCTGCCGCCCGATTTTAAAGCCCGCCTGCTCGCCGAGGTGAAGGTCACGCCTGCGCCGCCCCGCGCCGACGTCGCGCGAAAGCGTGCACTCTACATTGCCTGCGGCTTCGGCTGGACAGCGCTCATGGCCCTCGTGCTCGGCCTGCGTTTGGGTTCGCGCCCAGCCCCCTTCGTCATCGCCCTCACGCTCTCGTGGGCCGTGATTGCGACGGCGGGGACGACGTTCCTCGTCCCGCGCGGCCCCTCGATGCTCGGCCGGTCGCGCGCCTCGCTCGTCGCCGCGGCCGTCGCAACGCCCCTGGCCCTCCTCGCCACCCTTGGCGCGATCTACGCAGCCTGGCCCGAAGCTCTCGACGCGACCTGCGCTCCCCGCATCCACGCGATCTGCTTCGGCACGTCGGTCGTCATGGCGCTCGGCCCGCTCGCGGCCTTTGCGCTCGTGCGGCGAGACAGCGATCCGGTGCATCCGCTCGTCACGGCGCTGGCTCTCGCGGCCTCGGCGAGCGCCTGGGCGAGCTTCGCCTCGGTCTTCCACTGCCCGTTCTCGGGGTTGGCCCACCTGCTCTTGGGGCACGTTCTCCCCGTCGTCGCGCTCGCCCTCGGCGGCGCCTGGGGCGTCACGCAGGTCGTCGCGCTTCGGGCGCGCGCACCCCGTCGAGAACGAGAGTAACGAGGTCGGTCGGAATCGCATCGAGGGGCGCGCTGATTTCGCCCGTGAGGTACGCGAAAAGCAGCCGCTCCGTTGCGCCGATGACGGCGAGGGCGCTCACGCTCGCATCCATTTTTCGAAGTAGCCCGTAGCGCTGCGCGGCCTCCGTGAGCACCAACGCCGACCGCCGCACCTCGTCGGCGAGCGCGGCGATGGGGGCGCGCGCCCCGTGGCCCGGGCCGCGGCACTCCTGGAGATAAAGCCGGGCGATCTGCGGCGACGCGAGGATCGTCTGCCCGAGCTCGAGGGCCAGCGCCGTGTACGCCGCCGTGAGCGCCGCCGGTGTCGACGTCGCCGCCAGCGCCTCGGCGCAGGTCGCGAACGAAGCCCGCACGCTCGATGCGACCGGTTCGAAGATCGCGTGCACCAGGGCCGCCTTGTCGTCGAAGTACCGGTAAAACGACCCCTTTGCGACGCTCGCGGCGGTGACGATGTCGTCGATCGTCACGTCTTCGAGCCCCCGCGCGAGGAACAGCTCACAGGCCGCGCTCGCGAGGACGAGACTGCGCTCTTTGCGGTTCTCGGCGCGAACGCCACCGGCCTGGCCCGGCCTGCGGGGAGGCACGGGAGGGGGCACGCCCTTCAAAAGAGCGGGAGAAACAGTCTTCTTCTTGCGGTCGGTTGACATGCGGGTCGGGTCGGACCAAAACGATATCGTGACTGATTGGTCACTGTTTTGGGCGGGGTCTGCAGAATCGTGAGGGCACCATGATAGGCATCCCGATTGCGCTCTTGGCGAGCAACGCAACCGAGTGGGTCATTCACAAGTATGTGCTCCACGGCCAGGGGCGCCGAAAGCGCTCGTTCTGGAGCTTCCACTGGCACGAGCACCACAAAGAGGCGCGCGCCCACGGAATGCTCGACCCGACCTACGAGCGCCCCGTCGTCGGCTGGCACGCGCAGGGGAAAGAGGCCCTCGGCCTTTTGGGGATGGGGCTGCTCGCGCTGCCGCTCTTGCCCATTGCGCCGTTCTTCGCGGCGACATCGATTTACGCAACGGTGAACTATTACCGAGTTCACAAACGGGCCCATCAGGATCCGGAATGGGCGCGGGCGAACGTTCCGTGGCACGTCGACCACCATCTCGGCCCCAACCAAGATGCCAATTGGTGTGTCACCAAGCCGTGGTTCGATATTCTGATGGGGACGCGAGAGCGCTATTTAGGGACGGAGCGCGAGGCTCGCGATTCGGAGAAGCGCGCGAGAGCGGCCGGCACGTGGCCGGCCCGTCGTGCCGTCGCGACGTGACGTGACGTGACGTTCGCCCGCGCATCGGGGTGTGAGAACGCCAGAGGGCGAAGGGGCATGACCCAGAATGAGTGCATGGCGTGACGCGCACACGATACTTCATTGAGATAGTCGGCAGTTCGCCCGTGCGGATAGGACGAAACCTGTACTATTGAGGAGTCTAGTCGTGAGCTCGCGCGCGAGACATCCCACCCAACTTCGAAGTACGCGTCGCGACGTGTACAATCGCGTCGCACCAGAGCCGAGCCTGCGCCGCGCGACGACGGAAGCTCAGATGTTCAAATAGAGCTGCCACTTGAGCAAAAGCGTGTCGACCGCGGGGGCGCGTCCAAGGGGGGCGAAGCTCAACACCGAAGGCTCGTTGAGAGCGATGGCGGTCGCGGGCGTCTGCGAGCGGTTGAACACGAGGTAGACGACGGATCCGAGGCTGTACTCCCAGCGAATCACGGCGTTGATGTTGAGAGACACGTCGACGAAGTCCGGCGAGACGAGCGGGGCCGACGCGGCGACGAGCGAACCGAGGCGGACGCGCTCGCTCACGGGAGGCGCCGCGCTGCTCGCAACGTACGTGCGGAACTCGTCGTAGTGCCCGGAGGCGAGGAACACTTGGGCGAAGGTCTGAAGGGAGAGACGCGGCGTGAAGGTGAGATTGAGCCGCGCCGTCGTGGCGAAGCTGGACGCGCGAAGGTTTCCGAACGTCAGCTCGTTGGGCGCCACGCCGTGCCCCGCGAAGCGCGTCTCGCCGGTCGTGAAGCTGAAGCTCGGCGTCAGCTCGATCTCGACTTGCGGGTGGACACGTAGCGTCGCACGCATGCTCGCGTCGACGAGGCTCCCCCGGGGGAGCTTGTCAGCGTCGACGTGCGTCTCGAGGAAGATGCTCCGCCGCTTGTCCGTCGACCCCTCGAACGTGACGCCCGGCCGCCCTTGCCGCTCGAACGGCTGCCCGTTGCCGATCTCGCGATCGTCGAAGTGCGGCTCTTCGTAGTGAAGCTCGACGTAGGTCGACCAGAACGTCGTGTAGCGAAAATAGGCATCCGCGAGCCATCTTCGGCTCAACTTCACGCCGTCGAGATTGAAGCGCCCCGTCGTCTCGAGGAAGCTCTTCGACTCGATGACGGGGCCGAAGGGTTTGTAGCTTCGGTATTCGAAATTACCGAAATAGAAGTTGCTGTTCTGACGCTCCATATAGCCGAGATCGTTGTAATCGAGCTTTCGGCTGGCGTGCTGGTACTGGGCATTCCACGCGAGCCCTTCACCGCCGTCTCGCGCTGCGATGATTTGCGCGCCGTAGCCCGCATCGCCGGGGCTTATCACGGTGCCGTCCCGAAACGTCCGTGACGGCCCCTTGCTGATGACCGACGCGAGGCTCTGGGCGGACACGACGATCTCGCCGCTCTCGGAGCGCCAGAGCGCGTCGGCGCTTCCAACGTACGCGTCGTGCGTGCAGCGCGCGCCCACGGGGACGTCGACGCCCGTCGTGCAAAGCTGCCGTGGCGCCGTGCCAGGGAGCGGCGCGAACGTGGGGTAATGGCTCGACTGCTCGGCATGCGCGACGGCCGTGCCAAGGAAGCCTACGTGGGCCTTTCCGCCCTCGAAGTCGTGCTTCACGCGAACGACTTGGTAGAGCGACGTCGGGTCGACGAGCTGTATGTGCCGTTGGCCATTCGCCTCTTGAACCTCGACGTTCTTCTCGGCCGTGAGCGCAGTGACCGCCCCCACTGACCAGCTCTTGTCGATACGCCCGACGAGCTTAGTCGCGCCCAGAATCGTCGACGCCTCGGGCAGCTTCGTGAGCATGTCGCCCGCCGGATCGGTTCGGAGCGCGGGCGCGGGCGCGCGCCGACCGATTCTTCGCGTGTAGAGGAGCTCAAACGCGCGCGCGAAAAAGAGCGGCGCCGGCGTCTCGAGAATCTCGGAGCCTTCTACGAAGAACGGCCGCTTCTCGGGGAAGAACGATTCGTAATTGGAAAGATTGAGAAAGAGCTCGTCCCCCTCAACTTGGGTGAAGTCGGGATTCACCGTACCGTCGAGGGTGAGATCGGGCGTGAGATGCCAACGCAGATCGAGACCAACGGACGCCGCGGGGGTGAGCCCCGAGTCGAGCGTCACGTCCGTTGGGTCGCGGCGAACGAGGCGCCCCAAGACGAACGGACGAAGCTCGAGATCGGCGCGCGGGCGAAGGCGCATGGCGTCGAGACGACCATACTGCGACACCTCGCTCACGGAGTTGCGCGGGACGAGGGACCACTCGTCGGTCTCTTGACGCATCGACGTGTAGCGCTTCGCCTGAAACCCCCACGACTGCACGTTGCCCATCGAGAAGCGGAGAATGCGCAGCGGAATGCGTATCTCCGCCGTCCAGCCGTCGGGGCGCACCTTCGTGCGCGCATCCCAGTTCTCGTCCCAGGCGGGCGTATACCGATTGCCGTTTTCGATGATGTCGTTCGAGCGAATCCCGTCGCGCAGAACGCCGGCGGCGTTGACGTTGAACTCGAAGGCCGTTTTGCCCAACGCGCGGCTGTCGATATCGATGGTCACCGAGTCGGACTCGACCTCGCGATCGCGTCGCGCCATGCGCGCGACGACGGGGGCGCTCTGCTGCTCGACGTCGAAGGCGACGTAGATCGCCTCGTCGTCGTAGAGCACGCGGAGCGTCGTCCGCTCTGTCGGTGCGGCGCCTTGCGAGGGAAACTTCTGGGTGAAGGCCGTCGTCGCGTTCGCGCCGAGCCACGCCGCGTCGCTTAGATCGCCGTCGATGGTCGGCGCCTTGGCGGCACGCGTCGGCGTGAGCGCGGGCACGCCACGCGGCGGTGTAGGCGCCGTCGCCGCCGAGGGGGCGGGCTGCGCGGACGACGGCGCAGCGGCGAGCTGCGCTAGGAGCAAGGCTTCCGCGAACACGTCTCCCAGACTGTCTACGATCGACCTGACGATCGCAAGCGATGGTCAAGCCTTCGCGTGGCTCGAGATGGAGAGGACGTTGCCGTCGGGATCCTTGAACCACGCAACCTCGTCCCCGCCTGGCGCTTTCCAGACGCCGAGCTCGTCCTGGTTTAGGAACGAAAGGCCGAACTGCGCGAATACGACGCCCTGCGCCGAAAGCTCGCGCACCGCCGTGGGGACATCGCCCACCTCCCAGCCGAGCACTGTGCCGGCGGCGGGCGCGAAAGCCTGCGCTTTGACGATGCGGATCATCGTTCCGTGCGCGTCGAAAATGAGGGCGAAGCCGTCGTCGCCGACGAATCGAAACCCGAGCGTCCCTTGGTAGAACGCCGTTGCCTTCGCGGCATCGGTCGTCGTGAGAAATCCGATGATTTTGCTGAGGGTCTTCGTCCTGGGGTTCATCGCGCCGAGGGTAGACGAAGGCCGGGCGTGGAACACCCGGAAGAGGCGCACGCCCTCCCCGACGGGCCCGCCACCGCCCGCGGCCGGCCAATGCGGTCGGCCGGCCTGGGCCAAAGGGGCGACATCGCAACGCCGCCCGCTACGGGAAAATGAGGCTCTCGGCGGCTCGGAAGCTACGCACGCCTCTTCGTTGGTCTGTGATGTCCGCGTATTCGCAGTTGGTACGGACGCTGCAATACCGATTATCGCCAGCGCGATGCTGGCCCGAAACCACGAAAGTAGAACCCCATGAACAGCAAACTTGCAGCTTCGGTCGAGACCACGGAAATCAGCGACGGAGACCTCGAGCAGGTTGCCGGCGGCGTTGGGTGCAAGGACGACGTCGGCCTTCTCTGGGATACGGACTCGAAGGTGGCGTTCCTCGACGGGACGAATCGGATCTGCAAGGCGGACGGTTCGTGGGG
>JANXMC010000281.1 GCA_025354825.1 Myxococcales bacterium | reverse complement strand
CGGGCTTGGGTGCTCGAACTCGGTGCGCCGAAGGGCCTTGGTCAAGGCTCGCCGCATCAGAATTCCCCACCCCAGCCACGTTAAAAATTCGTGACGAGCGCGCTACTTTTCGCCGGAATAATGGGCCCCCGCGCCGTATTGTTTGGGTGAGCGCGCGCGACCGGCTCCGCGGGCGCTCAAGGGGACCAAAAGCCGCTTTGCTCCAAGCCTCGCGCTCGTGGCAATTGCCCTATCGCGAAGCCTGGTTCTAGCTCGGAAGTCCTCGACCCAAGGCTCGGACGTGCGGGTCCCGCACGCGAGAGCCGTGGGCGTCATTGCAGGACCGTTGGCAGGAGGCTACCGCCCGATGAACATCGCCATCACGTTCCGACACATGGAAGCGACGGAAGCGGTTAGGGGTTACGCGACCGAGAAAATCGGCAAGCTCCAGAGGTTTTTGAGACAGCCCATGAAGGGGCACGTCGCCGTCAGTACCCAGAACCATCGCCTTCATCACGTCGAGGTCGCTCTTCAGTCCGGTGGAGAGCACTTTCATGCGCACGAGACGAGCGAGGACATGTACGCGTCGATCGACAAGGTCACCGACAAGCTAGAGCGGCAGATTCGCTCGGTGAAAGAGTCGACCATTAAGAAGGGCGCCGAGCGCACGTCGGACCGGCTTATGGCCGACCTCGCGGGCGAAGAGTAGGGCGCGTAGGGCGCGTAGAGCGCGTAGGGCGAGTCGGCCGCGCAAAGCGCGAGGCGAACGTCCCCTCGAGCACCGCGACGCGACCTCGGAACAGCGACAGAGCGTCACCCCCTGCGCGATTGACGCGCGAGTTGGTGAAGGCACGTGAGAGCCCGTGATAGACAGCCCTTTCGGCAGCGATTGCCGTAAGCTGTCCCTCGCGGGTTCTCCGCTTTGTGGCGAGACCCTCTTCCTCCCCGGCACGCGCGCGGTTCCTCGCTCGCGTTTGCCGGTGGGGCTGCCCCCAACGTCCTCATCTCATGGTTCTCGCATGCGACTGACGGAGCTTCTCTCGACCGAGCGGGTCGGGATACAGCGGAAAAACGGCTTCCAGGGCGCCGTGCCGTGGAACGGGCGCAGCCTCGCGTCCGGGCCTGATGGCGCCACGGCGCCGCCCGCAAAGCCTGGTTTCTTCGCCAAGGGCGAGCGGGAGTTCACCAAGGCGGAGGCGCTCTCGGCGCTCTCCGCGATGCTCGCGGCCTGTACCAAGCTGCCGCCCGCCGACGTCGAGCGCGTTCTGCTCGAACGCGAAGGGCTTCAGTCGACCGGCATCGGCGACGGCGTCGCGATCCCGCACGGCGCCATCGCGCAGCTCGAATCACAGTGCGCGGCTCTTCTCATTGTCCCCGACGGCGTCGAGTTCGAGTCGATCGACGGCATGAAGGTCACGATTCTCTTTGCCGTCGTCGGCCCCAAGCGGGCCACCGGCGAGCACCTGAAGACCCTCGCGCGCGTCTCGCGCCTCCTTCGCAATAAGAGCTTTCGCGACGAGCTCGTCGGCGCATCTTCGCCCGACGCGGTGTACGCGCTGATTGCGCGGGAGGAAGGGGGGTAAGCGTGAGCGAGTCCCGCCTCGAGATAAGCGTGGGCGCCCTCGCGTCCGATTCGCAGCTCACGGTGAAGCTCGTCCGATGGGCGGGGGAAGCCGGCCTCCATCGGCCGATCCGGCACCCCCGCGTTCAAAAGTCTGGCCTCGCGCTCGCGGGTCACTTCTTCGGCGTCGTGCCGACGCGCCTGCAGGTTCTCGGCGAGACGGAGCTGTCGTTCCTCGACGCGATGTCGAGCGATCAAAAGAGCGCGGCCGCCCGCGGCTTCTTCTCCCTCGGCCTTTCGTGTGCCGTGCTCACGCGCAGCCAAGAGCCGCCGCGGGCGCTCGTCGCCGCCGCCGAAGCGACCGGCACGTCGCTCTTCACGTCCGATTGCCGCTCCAGCCGCACGATCAACGCGCTCCATGCGCTCCTCGACGACCGCCTCGCGCCGCAGACGCAGCTCCACGGCGTCCTCGTCGACGTCTTCGGCGTGGGCCTGCTGCTCGTCGGCAAGAGCGGCATCGGCAAGAGCGAATGCGCTCTCGAGCTCGTGCTGCGCGGCCATCGCCTCGTCGCTGACGACGTCGTCCGCTGCGACTGGCGCCCACCGGGAATGGTCTTCGGCGAGCCCGCCGACCTGCTTCGCCACCACATCGAAATGCGTGGCCTCGGCGTCCTCAACATCCAATCGCTCTTCGGCGTCACAAGCGTCCGCGAGCGAAAGCGCATCGACGTCGTCGTGCGCCTCGTCGAGTGGAGCGACAAAGAAGAGTACGACCGCCTCGGCCTCGATCAAAAGTTCTACAACCTTCTCGGAACGCCGATTCGCGAGCTCACCGTGCCCGTTCGTCCAGGGCGCGACATGGGGTCGATCCTCGAGATCGCCGCGCGAAACGAGCTTCTCCGGCGCGCGGGGACCGACGCTGCGAAAGAGTTCCTCGGCAAAGTCGAACGCCAGCTCGTAACGAGCGACGCCCTCGAGCCGGTGCCCGAGTCGATGTACGCGGGCGCGGAAGATCCCCACGAACGGAGCGTGAGCGGGCTGCCACGCGCCCACGATTCCGGCGCGCCGAGCAGCGCCGAGCTCCCCGATGGCACGAGCCGCCCGCCGTTCACGCCCCACAGCGAGCGGAACATGGGGAACGAGAGCTCGGCTTGGATCCCGGCCGTGCGTCGGCGCGAGGAGGACA
>JANXMC010000859.1 GCA_025354825.1 Myxococcales bacterium | reverse complement strand
CATGCCGTCGCCATCGAACCAGTGGTGGCGCCCCTTCGGCGCGAACCGCGGATTTGCGCTGTTGCGCACGTACGTGCCGACGAGATCGCGTGGGATCTCGCCGCGCGTGACCGTCAACGAGAGGGCCGTGACCTCTGTATCGACAGGGGCGTACGTCCCTTCGAGGTACGGCGTGCGCGATGCTTGGGGCGCGGTCGGAGTGGCGGTCATGGCGGCCTCGATCAACATTGTTGACTTCTTTCGGGTGAGTCGACTATGTGTACGATACGGCTCGCAACCTGCGGTGCGCAAGCCACGCCCCCTACGTTTATGGCGCTCAGAGCGAAAGACGCCCGGCACGCCCGGCAAGCCCCTCATGCCGACGTCGCCGGGCGATTTCGCCAGTTTCTCGACGCCGCCGGACTCTCTCGGCAGGATCTCGAGGCCGCGGTGGGGGGCGCCATCACGGCGCGAAGCCTGTTTTCGGTCTTGAGCGGGCAGCGCAAGCCGAGCCGCGCCCTCGCGCTTCTGATCGAGAGCACCTGGGGCTTTCGCGCCGACTACCTTCTCGACGGCGTCGGCCAAGCGTGGGCGAAAGCGCGCCCCGTCGTGAAGGACGATTTAAGCCCCCTCGAGCGCGACGTCGTCGCCTTCATGCGCGAATCGGCCGACAACGCGCGGGCGGTCGAGCAGGCCGTCGGCATGGCGCGCGTCTGGTCGCGCATCTTCGCGCGAACGATGGCCATGCTGCGAGAGCTCGACGAGTTCGCGAAGGGCGGGGCGAACGACGAAGACGCTGTCGCGGCCGTGTACCCGCTCTTCGTGAAGCTCGCCTACGAAGACTGCCTGTATAGTGCAGGTAAGTACGCGCAGCTCGCCGAGCTCGCTCACCGACGGCGCGTGCATCGGCTGAGCGACCGCTTCCTCGCGCGCTACGTCGACGAGGTGCCGCGAAGCATGCTTTCGAAGCGCGAGGCGCAGCGCGTGCGCGAGCTCCTCGAGCCGGTCCTCGTGCGACGGCGCGAGCGCCTCGGCGTTCTCGAAGGGTCGATGGCGGCGCTGCGCGCGACGTTGGGGACGTTGGCGGGGCTCGGCTCGCCGCGGGCGATGCTCCTCGAGCGGTCGGCCTACGCGCGCATTCGTGCGCGAAAAGAGGCAGCAACGGGGCTCGAAGAGATCTCACGGGGCGACGCGGGGAAGGTCGCGAAAGGGCCGCTCGAGGCGATTCGCGCCGCGCTCACCAAGCTACGCGCAGCCGAGCACGAGGAGCCGACCCTCGGCGACAGGCTCGCGCGGCTCATTCGCGACGTCTCGCGCGAGCTCGAGACCGAAGTGCCGGTGGTGCCCACGGAGAGCGCCGACGAGCTTCGCGCCCTGCACGAGAAGATCGTCGAGCCGCTGCTCGTGTAGCGCCGCGCCTCGCGCTCTGCTCCGTCTCAGTGCGCCGGGCTGCCGGCCTTGAGCTCCGGTGCGCGCGGCTTCATGAGGCGGGCGCTGATTTTCGCCGTGAGCTCGCGCGTCGAGAAGCGCGAAATGAGCGCGGTCATGTAGTTGCCCGCCCCTTGAATCACCGTGGCACGATTCGCGCGCGCGCTCGCTGGCGATAGAGCAGGCTGACGGGAATGCCGGCGAGGACGACGGCGAACGACAGGAGCGCACTGCGATCCGCGTCGACGGCGGCGCCGATCATGAGCGCCGCCGCGCCGAGGAGAAACACGATGGGCACGATGGGATAGAGCGGAACGCGGAACGGTCGAGGAAGCTCGGGCTCGCGGCGGCGAAGGACGAAGATGGCGATCACGGCGAGCGCGTAGAACGGGAAATAGCCGACGACGAAGCCGTCGGTGAGCTGCTCGAACGATCGAAACGAAACGTAGAACGCGCCGAGCACGGAGCAGACGACGACGGCGCGCGCGGGCACGCGCGTGCGCGGCGAGACGACGCCGAGCCCGCGGAGGAAGAGGCCGTCGGTCGCGAGGGGCACGAAGACGCGCGAGCCGGTGAGCAGAGAGCTCATACAGCCACCGACGCACGAGACGAGCACGAGGGCCGCGAGGGCGCGTTGCCCGGCGGCGCCGAGCGTGAGCGCCGCGAGGTTCGAGGCGGCCATGTGGCTGCCCGTGGTCGAAGCGCGAAGCCCGTCCAGACCGAGCACGCGCGCGTAGCCGAAGTTGGCGGCGAGGTACGCGACGCCCACGGCGAGGGTGCCAACGAAGAGCGCGCGCGGGAGCGTGCGGCCAGGGTCTTTCACCTCGCCCGAGAGGCTCGAGAGATCGGCCCACCCGTCGTAGGCCCACATGCACGACACGAGTGCGGTGAACGCGCCGGTGAACGACGGCGATGCGGCGAAGGCGGGGGTGTCGGCCGAGAGTGCGATGGGCGCGGCCGAAAGCGAGACGCTCGCGAAGAGGCCGGCGGCGGCGAGGAGCGCGACCCCGACGTACTTCGCCGACGTGATGGCACCTTGTTGGATCGCAGATTCGCGAACGCCGAGGACGTTCACGCCGGCGCAAAGCGCGAGGATGACGATGGCAACGGCGCTGTCGCGCGTGGCGTTGGGCGCGAGGTCGAACAGCGCCGCGAGCGCTTCGGCGCCGAGGCGTGAGAAACCGCCGACGGCGCTCGGAATGAGTACCGTGAGCTTGCTCCAGCCAAAGAGGAACGCCGGCGTCGGGCCGTACGTTCGGCGGAGGTACTCGTAGAGGCCACCCGTGCGAGGAATTGCGGCCGCGAGCTCGGCGAGGCTGAGGGCGCCGCAGAGGGCAATGACCGCGCCCGCGAGCCAGACGGCGAGGGCCACGGGCATGGAGCCGGCAGCGCGAGCGACCTTCGCGGGCGTCTTGAAGATGCCGGTGCCGATGGTGGCGTTGATGACGAGGAGGATCGCGAGGGGCGTTGCGATCACGCGCCGCATGCTGGTCTCGCCGGAGGCGTCGCTCATGGGAGGCTCACGCGCGATGGGTTCGCACGTCTGCCCGTGGGCGGAAAGCAGGCGCTGTCCGGCGACAGCTCGGGGTCGTCCACGACAGCGCGACGCGCAACGTGCACCGCCGAAAAGTAGGGTGATCCGTGATCGGGCGCGCGGGCACGCCCTTCGCGTAAGACGCCGTCATGCTCGCCACCGCGCTCAGCGCCATGCTCTTCGGCCTCGATGCTCACCCCGTTCGCGTCGAGGTCGAAGCCGCGCGCGGCGTCCCGTCGTTCGAGCTCGTCGGCCTCGCCGAAACCGCGGTGCGCGAGAGCCGCGTGCGCGTGAAAAGCGCGCTGCTCGGTGTCGGCGTCGACATCTGCGAGTGCGCCATCGTCGTCAACATGGCGCCTGCCGACGTGAAGAAGACGGGGAGCGGCTTCGATCTCGCCATTGCGGCGGCTGCCTGTTGCGCCTTGCAGGCCGCTCCCGCCGAAGCGCTCGAGGGCGTGCTGTTCTTGGGCGAGCTCTCGCTCACCGGGCGCGTCGGACCGGTGCGCGGCGTGCTGCCGCAGCTCCTCGGCGCACGAGCGCGGGGCGTGGCGCGCGCCGTGGTTCCTCATGCAAACGCCGCGGAGGCGAGCGCCGTCGACGGCATCGACGTGCGCACGGTGGAGACGTTGGGAGAGCTCGTTGCGTGGCTGCGGGGGGAGGCGGCGCTGCCGCGTGCCGAAGGCGCCGTGTGGACGGCGCCGCCGGCGATGCTCGACGATCTCGCGGAGGTGCGTGGGCAGCCGTCGGCGCGCCGCGTTCTCGAGATCGCAGCTGCGGGAAATCACAACATGTTGATGATTGGCCCGCCGGGCTCAGGGAAGACGATGCTTGCGCGTCGCCTTCCAGGAGTTCTCCCGCCGCTTTCGGCGCAAGAGGCCGTCGAGGTCGCGGCGATCCACAGCATCGCCGGAATGCTCAATGGCGCGCCGACGCTCTCGCGTGCGCGCCCATTCCGCGCGCCCCATCACACCGTGAGCGATGTCGGGCTCATCGGCGGCGGTGAAGTGCCACGCCCGGGCGAGGTGAGTCTCGCCCACGGTGGGGTGCTGTTCCTCGACGAGCTCCCCGAGTTTCGGAGGTCGGCCCTCGAGGCGATGCGGCAGCCTCTCGAGGACGGCATCGTATCGATTGCGCGAGCCCGTGCGCGCGCGACCTTTCCCGCCAGGCCGATGCTGGTATGCGCGATGAACCCTTGCGCGTGCGGTTATTTGGGAGATTCGACGCACCGCTGCGCCTGCTCGCAAGAGCGTATTCGGTTGTACCGCGCGCGCCTCAGTGGGCCGATTGTCGATCGCATCGACGTGCACGTGATTCTGCCGCCCGTCACCGTGACGGCGCTTCAACAGACCGAGCCCGGCGAGCCGACCGCGGCGGTGCGTGCGCGGGTCGAGAAGGCGCGTGCGATTCAGACCGCCCGCGTGACGCGTGGGATCGTGACCTCGCCGACGAACGCGTCGCTCTTGGCGAGAGAGCTCGACGTCGCGCGCCTGTGCAGCGAAGGGACGCGCATCGTGAGCGCGGCGGTCTCGAGGCTCGCGCTGTCGGCGCGCGCTTACGGAAAGGTGTTGAGAGTCGCGCGAACGATTGCCGACTTGGACGGCGCCGAGAGGATCTCACCAGGGCACGTGGCCGAAGCGATTGGGCTGCGCGCCTTGGACAGAGGGCCGACGACAGGGACTGGGGCGGTGAATGCGGCCTGACGTGCCGGGACATGCTGCATGGTACTGCAAGCTAACCGCGGCATGACGTGATAGAGCGCCGCGCGCGTTTCCAGCAGCGGACTCCGCGCGTGTTTCAGGAAGCGAACGAATTCGATCGGGTTCGGGTCTTCCTCGTCGGCCCTCACTGCCGACGCGGCGTGCAGAACGCTCTCGATTCGCGAAACGATGTTGCGCTTCGACCCGCCGTTTCCGTTCCCGGTTCCGGGCGGGCTCGTCTGCAGTGGCGCGTGCGACGCGCTCGACAAGCTGCTCCTCACGGCGGCCCACGCCTCTGACTCTGACCCAGCGGCGCTCCGTGGGACGACGTCCGTTGGCACCTATGCGCGCGATGCCAACGGAGCGCTCGCCTTCGCAGGATGCACGAACGATGGAGGTACCGCCGTTGCCGCGGGGCTCGCGGTGCGTGCCAGCGGGCTCGCCGCCGCGGGGCGCGATGCCGAAGGCGCCCCGTCTCCCACGACCCTCAACCTTCAGGACTGCTCTTCGGGCTCGACGGTCGTCGCGTCGCCGCTCGACCGCACGGTTCCAACGGGCTTCGCGGAGGGGACCGACTTCCTCTACACCGGTGACAATCCGATTCAGACCGGCGTCGCGGCGAACGCCATCGATCGCGACCGCGCCGCCGTCGTTCGCGGTCGTGTGCTCGGGCGCGAGGGCGCACCGCTGGTCGGCGTCGACGTGGCGATCGTTGGCCACCCGGAGCCCAATGCTTCGTCGAGGGCACGCCCGTCGGGACCGCGAGTGGTGAGCAGCCCATCGAGCTGGTGCAGCCGGGCGATGAGGTCTGGTCGAAGGACGAGAGCACGGGGCTGACCGAGCTCCATCGCGTGTTGCGGACGTTCGTCACGCCTGGGCAGGAGCTCGTCGAGGTGCGCCTCGAAGACGAGACGGGTGCTGTCGAAGCGATTCGCTCGACGGGCGGTCACCCGTATTGGGTCGACGGGAAACGGTGGGTTGCAGCGCGTCTGCTCGAAGGGGGGCGACGAGGTTTGGGCGAACGGCGACCGCCGACTGCGGGTCGAAGGCCTACGCGCGATTGAGGAGCGCGCGACCGTTTACAATCTGGAGATCGAGGGGAGCCACACGTACTTCGTTGGGGAAGGCGGGGCTTGGGTTCATAATGCGTGTGGCGACGCGGCAGAGGGGGGAGCAGCCGCCGCGAGAACGCAGTTTCAAGTTGCTGAACGTGTCGCGGGGCAGCTTGCGGACAGCAGGCTCGGGCCGCTTGCGGGTAAGATTTCGCCCGAGGGACTTCAAGGGCTCGCGAACAATCCCAATGCTCTGAAGTTTCTCGATACCGCGAGCGGTCACACGAACACCGTGCAGCTCGTCGACGGTCGGCTGTTGCGCATCACGACGGCGGCGACGGATCCGACGAGGATTATTTCAGTCGGCCCGATGCAACAGCGAGGTCTATTCAACGGCATCCTCAACGGACGCTTCGAGCCAATCATCCCATAGGAGCGTGAGATGCTTGAAGGCGATACCCATGTGCAGGCCCGCATGGCGCAGGTTGAAGAGATGCTTCGACGCGTCTGCGACGAAGACGAGTTCCCGTGGTTTGTATCGGACGAGGCCACGCTTTTCGACGTGAGCACCTTGACGCCGGAGGAGATCGTCGACCGCTTGGAGTTGCATTACGGACGAAGGGTGCAACTCACGGAGCTGCGTCTTCCAATCTGGAAGCTCGTGGACCGACTTGCGGCCATGTCGTGACGGCCGTGTCGGCCGGATGGCTGACAGCGGAAGCTGACGTGCTCTTGTCCGGAACTTGTGACTGTCCTGTCATGCGTTTTTTGACTCCGGCGCACACGCCGGGCGGCGAAATAGTGTTTGCATGAGACGAGGTAGTCAAGGCGCCCAGGCGAATGTGGGCGCGCCTTCGCCCGCGCGATTTTTCAAGCAACAAGCAGGCTTCTCGCTTCGATTGAGAAGAGCGGGACACCTCTCGTTCTAGGCTGGGTAAAGGTGTGCGGTTCTCCCGGGACCATTGAAGTCTGCGGAGGAGGTGCGCGAGGCCGGTCGCGGTCGGTGATCCTGACATTTGCCGATTGCAGCCCTTACGAACGCAGCCGCACCGGCGACGCGCCGAGTTCGTCGACGGAATTGGCTCGCCGCGTGAGCTGCGCCGGCCCGTCCATTTGCGCGGCCCGCCACTGCGTTCGGGCGCCTCGCGCGCGCGTTGGGCCGTCGGGAGCCGATGGACCCCGTATCACCAGCCGATCGACGGCCGCACCTTCCACCTGGCGCTCGTTGTTCGTCACCTTCTCCACGAGGTGCATCGTCTCAACACTTCGCAGTCTGCGGCGGGCGTATCGGGCAGTCTCGCCGCTTCCGAGACTCATGCTGCATTCACTTTCGCCGAACGCTCGTTTAGGGCCTTCTTTCAATGATCTCTCCAGCAGCGAAGCGATGGATTGCCGCGGCGAAGGTCCTTGGACGGGACGCTCAAGCCATCGTTCGATGCCCCGGGAACGACGACGGCGTGCTGCAAGCTCACGACGAGATCTACGCGCGCGACCCGACGCTCATCGAGCGGTACTTGGTTTGTAGCGTCTGCGGCGCTCGGAACGTTCTCCGCATGAAGGCGCCGTCGTAGTCAGAACGGTCGCATTCCGTTGCGCCCACGTCGTGTATTCAGGCGCACCGCGATTCGCGAAGGTCCCCCGCCTCGAAGGCGCGCGCGGCGGCGGCGATGCCCGTGACCGAGATTTCTTCGCAGAAAACATGGGGCGCTTCGAGGGCGAGACCCGCGCTACGCGCGTCGTTCGGGTGCGCGCCCGCATAGATCAGGGCGATCGACGCGCCGTCGCTGTGCCCGACGAGAATCGCCCGCTCGATGGCGAACGCGTCGAGCACGCGGGGAAGAACATCGAGCGCTTCGTGGTGCATGTACCGAAGGGGCGTCGGCAACGTGACGGCGCTCGACGCTCCGTAGCCGCGACGGCTGTACACGAGCGCGCCGCACCTGGTTGACGTGACAACCTGGGCGGGAAAATCGCGCCACGTGCCGACGCAGCCGAGACCATCGTGAAGGAACACGAGGGTCGGCGCCTCGCGCGGACCGGGCCCCACCCAGACCGTCTCGAGCGAGGCGCCGGCGATCTCCATCAGCTCCATGGCTCGTTGCTACCACACGCCCGGGACAGCGCGTGGACAGCTTCGGCCACCTCGCGGTCGTCGAAATAAGGCTGTTTTACCGGCAATTCACGCTCGTTCAGCTCGGCACGGTGCTCGCTCTAGGTGTCTTCGTCGAAGAGACAGCGCGCGTGACCGAACCCCTCGAGCGGGCGCCGAAAACAAAGTGGGGAATCGAGTGGAGAGATCATCATGTTGGAGCAAGTGACCGAGAAGCTTAAGGCCCTGAAGAGCGTTGTTGCCCTCGCCGAGCGTCAGTTTGGAAAAGGGGCTTTGATGGCGCTCGGCGACGACGCAGGCACCGAGCCCGTGAGTGTGATTCGTACGGGCTCACTGGCCCTCGATATTGCGACGGGCGTCGGCGGTTATCCGCGCGGGCGCGTCGTCGAGATCTACGGCCCCGAGTCGAGCGGCAAGACGACGCTCGCGCTTCATGCGATCGCCGAAGCGCAGGCGAACGGCGGCGTCTGCGCATTCATCGACGCAGAGCACGCTCTAGATGTGAACTACGCACGTGCCATCGGCGTCGACACGACGAACCTGTTCGTCTCGCAGCCCGACACCGGCGAGCAGGCGCTCGACATCGCGGAGATGCTCGTTCGATCGGGCGCCATCGATCTCATCGTCATCGATTCGGTTGCGGCCCTCACGCCGAAGGCCGAGTTGGAGGGCGAAATGGGCGACCAGCACATGGGCCTCCAAGCGCGCCTCATGAGCCAAGCGCTCCGCAAGCTGACGGCGATTGCGCACAAGACGGACACGACGCTGATCTTCTTGAATCAGCTTCGGCACAAGATTGGTGTGCAGTTCGGCTCGCCCGAGACGACGACGGGCGGCAACGCGCTCAAGTTCTACGCGAGCATGCGGCTCGACGTTCGCCGCATCGGCCAGGTGAAGGTCGGCGACGAGCTCGTGGGTGGCCGCACGCGGGTGAAGCTCGCAAAGAACAAGTGCGCGCCTCCCTTCACGGAGGCCGAGTTCGAGATCCGTTGGGGCGGCGGCGTCGATCTCGCGGCGGAGCTCATCGATCAGGGGCTTGCCCGCGGCGTGATGGAAAAGAACGGGAACCATCTCTCCTTCGCCGGGACGACGCTGGGCAACGGGCGTGAGCGCTCACGCGACTACTTGATGGACAACCTCGAGATGCAGGCGGCGATCCGAAGCGCGGTCGTCGCGGCGGGGCCGGTGAAGCCGGGCCGACGGAAAGAGCTCGATTCGTAGCGAGCCCCTCGAGCGGCGTGGCGAGCAGGTCTCGCCGCGCCGATGCGACTGGCTTCACGCGCGCTTTCGTTCGCGCGCGGCGGAGCATTCGAAGCAGAAGGTCTCGCCCGTCCAGGCGCTCTCCGCCATCTTCTGCCCGTCGGGCGGGAGCCCGCGAGGGATGACGTGCGTCCAGCCGAGGGCGCGCAGCTTTTCGACCGTCCACGCGCGGGCGAGGTGCGGGGCATCGAAGACAATCACGGGCGACCCGATGAGGCATTCGTCGCAGTAGGCCGCCCACGACGTCCTTCGGCGTGTGAGCGGAAGGATCACGAAAGGAATACTGAACAAACAACTGAACGTGCGCAAGGCCACTTTTGAAAACCCGTAGATTTGCGGGCGCCCAGGCGTCACCATCGCGCTCAGCCCTGGATGCCGAAGATTCTCCTCATCGACGACGACCCGTCGCTCCTCGACGTGCTGTCGCTCGCCTTCGAAGAAGCCGGGTACGACGTTCGCCTGGCACGCGACGGCGTGACAGGGCACGCCGCCATCGTGAAGGACGCGCCCGACGTCGTCGTGTCCGACGTGAACATGCCCGGGCTCGACGGCTTCTCCCTCTGCAAGCGTCTGCGCGACGCGAAAATCTCCGTGCCGGTGCTGCTGCTCACGTCGCGGGACGACGAGGTCGACGAGGCGCTCGGTCTCGAGCTCGGCGCCGACGACTACGTCGCCAAGCCGTTCCGCACGCGCATTCTCCTCGCCCGCGTCGCCGCGCTTCTCCGCCGCGACCAGCGTCGTGCCGAAGCGACCGCCGAGCGGCCCACGGTCGTCGGCGAGCTCTCCCTTTTTCCCGAGAGGCTCGAGGTCACCTACGGGCGCGAGGCGATCGTCGTGACGCTCACCGAGTTCCGTCTGCTCGAAGCGCTCACGCGGCGGACCGGAATCGTGCTCTCGCGCGAGCGGCTTTTGGAAACCGTGCGCGGCGACGACTCGGTGGTCGCGTCACGCATCGTCGACACGTATGTGCGCCGACTGCGCCGCAAGTTCGAAGCGGTCGACTCCGCCTTCGACGCCATCGAGACGGTCGTGGGCGCGGGCTACCGGTGGAAGTCACCACGTGGCGACGGATAAGGCCCGGCGCCCCTTCGTTCTGCCGCCGCCGATCAAGCCGCTGCGGTCGCTGCGTGTGAAGGTTCTCCTCGTCGTGGCGGGGGTCGCCCTCGCGCCGTTGGCCCTCGTGGGCATTTGGACGCTCCACGAACGGAGCATCGAGGGCGACCTCAAAACGCGCGCGGCCTTCGCGGTCGACGAGGTCGCGGACAAGCTCGCGCGCGCGTCGAGCCTCGATGCCGCGACGACGGACATCGTCGCCGTGGCGCGCCTGAACAGCCTTCGCGTGCGCGTCGTTCCGCCTCTTTCGCACCCCTCGAAGCAGACGGTCGACGCCAATTTCGACGAAGGGACCGACGCGCTGCACCGGCTCGGCACGCTGTTCTTCGGTCCCGACGGCGCGCCGTCCCTCGACGCGTTCGACGGCGCTCTCGAGCCGCTTCCGACGCGCCCCGAGATCGCGGAAGCCCGCGCGCGCGGCACGGTGACGGGGTGCCGCGTCTCGGTTGGGAGCAAGCTCCTTGTCTGCCACGGCGTGCGCGTGGTTCGCCGCGCGGGCACGGCAAGCGCGGTCGACGCGAACGGGGCGGAGACGATCATCTACGTGCAGGAGAGCTCACGGCGTGCGGTCCGTGCGCTCTACGATCTCCGGTACCAGCTCGCGCGTTTGAGCCTTGCTACGATCCCCTTCGCGCTGCTCCTCGCGTACTGGATGGGCAAGCGGGTCGTCGGCCCCCTCGAAGCGCTCCGCGGGCAGGCTGTGGCGCGTGCGGCTTTCGTCGCGCTCCCGCCGGGCGATGCGCGTGCCGCGGCGCCGATGCCGATCCACGTTCGCGGACAGGACGAGATCACAGACCTCGCCGACGCCTTCGACGCCCTCGTCTCGAAGCTCACGCAGCGTCAGGGAGAGAATGAACGCTTCGTGGCTGATCTCGTCCACGAGTTCAAAAACCCGGTCGCCGCCATCCGTGCGGCCGCCGAAGCGATGACCGACGGGCCGCTGAACGAGGCGCGCGCCCAACGGCTCGGCAAGGTGCTCCTCGATTCGTCGGCCCGCCTGGACGCCCTCGTCAGCCAATTCTTGGAGCTTGCGCGCGCCGAGGGTGGGCTCGCGCGCGATGCGCGATCCGACGTCGATGTGGCCGCGCTCGCTCGGGCGATCGCCGAGGGGATGCGCGCGACGTTCGAGCAGGTGGTGTTCGAGATCGTCGCCGACGGCAGCGCCGACACCCGGGTCACGGGCGTCGCGCACAGCCTCGATTCTGCCGTGCGCAATCTCCTCGAGAACGCGGCGACCTTCGCGCAGTCGACCGCCGACGCGCCGGCAACCGTCACGGTGCGTGTCACCCGCTCTGCCGAGAACGTCGTACTTTCCGTGACCGACTCGGGGCCTGGCATTGCCCACGACGCGCTGCCGAACGTCTTCACGCGCTTTTTCACGACGCGAGGGCGCACGCGCGGGACGGGGCTCGGCCTCGCGCTCGTGCGCGCCATCGTCGAAGCACACGGCGGCACCGTTGCGGTCGCATCGCCCGAGGGGGAAGGGGCGACGTTCACTCTCGAGCTCCCGGCGTCCGCCTCGCAGGTCGCCTCGAACGGTTCGTGATTCACACCGTTTTCACACGACGCGCGACGAGCTTTCATCGCCCGTTCGCAGGGCATCCAACCGGGCCGCGCACTCTCCCCTTCGTCGAACGATTCGACAGAGGAGACCGTCATGAGCTCAAACCCGATCGCCACGTTTCTCGATCTCGCATGCGGTAAGCGTCTCACCGAGTCCGAAGCCGGCCCCGCGCGGCGGCTGCAAATCGTCGCCGGGTCCCTTCTCACGGCGGTGTTTTTCGCCGCGCTCTGGGGTGTCGCCGCGGGGAGCCGCTCGGCGCCTCTCGCCATGGCGAATCTCTACAAGGTACCGATGGTCGTTTTGATTTCGGCGGTGAGCGCTATTCCCGCGGGGCTGCTTGCTTGGAAGCTTTCCGGCTCGCCAGGCCGCGCGAGCGATCTGCTTCTTTCGTTCGCGAGCAGCATCTTCGGCGGAACGCTCATCCTCGCCGTCGCCGCGCCCCTCGTGGCGCTCTACTACCACTCGAGCCTGTGGGCGGGGCCGGTGCTCGGCCAGGGTTCCGCGCTCCTCGCCATCGGCGTCGGTGCGCTCATGTTCGCGCGGAGCGCCTTTGGAAGCGTGGGGACCGATCGCGCCGAGGGGCGCCGCCGCAAGCTCGTCATCCCCGTCGTGACCTTCGCCGCCGTGCAGCTTGCGATGCTCTTGCAGCTGGTGGCCCTCGCGGCGCCGATCCTCCCCGAAAGGACGATCTTCAGCCAAGGGATCGACCGCGCCGTTACGCAGTGAAAGGGCGCGCCATGACGTTCGCTAGACCGTTCCCAGCACTCCTCGCGGTCGCCGTCTTTGCGGCGCTCGCGCTCACACGCCCCACGTCCGCATCCGCGGCATCGCCCGCGACAATCTCGGCGGCGTGGCACCGCGGCGCCCTGGAGCGCGACGGCATCGCGTGGCGGACGGCTTACGTGCTCCGCGAGCCGGTGCACGAGGGCGACACGCTTCTCTTCGCGGCGCCGCTCCCCGCGGGCGTCGCCCTCGACCCCACGCCCGATGCGACGCCGATTACGCGGGACGGCCGCCTCGTGGGGCTCACGTTCACCGATGCGCCGCGCGCCGCGACGCTGGTCTCGGTCGTCGTTCACGAGCCTGGCGGCATCGGCGTTGGGGCTGGGACTGGGACTGGGACTGGGACCGTGCATCTCCATCCGCCGCTGGCCTTCGGAGGCGCGGTGCAAATCGTCGATCTCGTCGGCGACAGCGAGCAGCGGTTCGAACCCGATCCGCGCTCGGGGCTGTCGCGCCACATGGGGTTCTTCGCGCCCGACACGCAGCCGATGTCGTCGCGCCTCGCTGCGGAATATGCCGTCGGCTATGGCGGCCGAGGTCCTATCGATCAGCCGATGTACGTCGAAGCGACGGCGCTTCACGGAAGCGACGGCGCCATCGACGGCGAGCTCTCGAACGCCGACAGCCGCATGCGCGCGGGCACCGTCGGCGCCGTGGTCGTGTTCGTCGGCGTCATCGCGGCGCTTCTCTTCGGCCACCGTGCCCTCTCGCGCGCGGCGAAGATCGAACGCGCCGAGCAGGTCCTCAATGAGGAGTTCACGAAGCTCGACGACGACGCGCCCGTCGAGCGCGCGGAGTGACGCGCGGCCTCCCGCGGGCGTACGATCGCTTCATGGATCGCCGTTTCGACCTCCCGCGCATGCATCTTTTCGAGCTCAACGATTCGCCGTGGGTGCCCGGTCCGCTGCGCGACACGATCATCGAGTCGCTCAGCCGCACGCTCTCATGGGGGCGGATGATGGCCGGAATGGTGGCCCCGTTCGAGGCCTTCGTCGCTGCATCGGGGTCGCGGGAGGTGCTGGACATTGGCGCGGGAGCGGGCGGCCCGGCGCGCATTCTCGCCCGCGAGATCGGGCGAGCTGGGCGCACGCCGCCGCGCTTCGTGCTGACCGACCTGAAGCCGCAAGTCGCCGCGTGGGATGAAGCTGCGGCCGAGCACCCCGGCGTCATCACGTTCGAGCCGGGCTCGATCGACGCGACGCGAATCCCCGATCACGTTGGAAAGGGGCGCGCGCGGATGATCATCAACGTGCTGCACCACTTCGAGCCTGCCCTCGCGACGCGCATTCTCGAAGACGCCGTGGCGGGCTCGCGGGGCGTTTTCATCGCCGAAGGGTTCGAGCGGAATCCACTGCGGTTCGCTTCGTTCGCGCCGACGGGCGTCCCCGCGCTGCTGCTCAATCCGGTCTTGAGCTCCCGCGATCGTGTTGCGAAGGCGTGCTTCACGTGGCTCACGCCGGTGGCGATTGCAGCGTCGCTGTGGGATGGCATCGTGAGCACGTTGCGCGTTTATACAGAGGCCGAGCTTCGCGCGATGGTGGCGCCCTTTGGCGACGCTTTCACGTGGATCTACGGCACCTACGACTACGTCCCCGGCGGGCGCGGCTACTATTTCTACGGTGTCCCGCGCACGGGTTGACGTGTCAACCTCGCAACCGTTTCAGGGCACGCGCTATGGAGCACGCTTGCCGAAGGCCCACACGTAGCCCGCCACCGCGCGCGCCTCGTCGTCGCTGAGCGCGACGCCACCGCCCGCCGGCATCGCGCCGCTGAATCGTTTGGGGTGCGGTACGCCCGTCTGAATGGTGCGCGTGAGAGCGTCGATCGAGCCGTCGCCCCATGCCCAAGAGCCGAGGAGCGCAGGGCCCACCGACGTTCCCCGAAGGTCGCTTCCGTGGCAGCCGCTGCACGTTCCGTTGCGCGCGCGGCCGTGGAAGATGCCGTCGCCCAACGTCATCTGCTCGGCGGTGAAGCCCGGCGGCGGTGCGGGAGGCGGCTCGTCGATGGGGGAGCCCCGAGGCGCAGCTACGGAGGCCGATGCGATCGCCGCGTCGGCGGCGCCGTCGTAGGTGATGCGCCAGATCGTTCCGCCGCGATCGTCGGCGACGTAGAGCTCGCCCTTGCGCCCGACGGCGAGCCCCGCGGGGCGGTGGGCCGCGCCGCCGGGATCCTTGTGGGCGCCCGCGAAGCCGCTCGCGAAGACGGTGAAGCGGCCGCTCGGCTTGCCGTTGGCGAGGGGTTGGAAGACGACGTTGTACCCATCTTGGGGCGCGGGCGCGCGGTTCCACGAGCCGTGAAATGCGAGGAAAACGCCGGCGCGGTAGGCCGCTGGGAAGAGCGAGCCCCTGTAAAGCGCGACGTCGTTGGGCGCCCAGTGCGCGGGGAACGCGGCGAGGGGCGGCGACTTCGACGCGCAGACGCCGGCGGATTTGCCGTCGCCTCCGAACTCGGGGGCAAGCAAAAGCGCGCCCGCCGTGGCGTCGAAGTAGCAGCGCGGCCAGCCGTAATCGCCATTCTCGACGACCTCCAGCAGCTCCTCCGCCGGAAGCTCGGCGCCCTGCGCGGGCGAGTAGATCTTGGGGAACTTTTGGCCGAGCAGATCGCGCCCGTGCTGCGTCGCGAGCATGCGCCCGGCGTCGTCGAAGGCGATGCCTCCGGCGTTTCGAATGCCGGTCGCGAAACGCTCGCGTGGCGAAAAGTGCTGATCGACGGCGCGGGCGTCGTAGCGCCAGATACCGGCGCGCGTCTCGAGCTCGGGGCAGGCGAGCGGGTCGCCGGCGATGGTGGGGCGCCCGTCGCAGACGTTCGTGGCCGAGCCGACGTTGACGAACAGCCCGCCACGCCGGTCGATCGCGAACGGGTGCATCGGGTGACCGTCCGTCGTTGGCAATCCCGAGACGATCGTCGCGCCGCGCTTGCCGTCGAGCGTGTAGCGGACGATGGCTCCGCCCTCCTCGGCGTAGAGCGCCCCCTCGTAAACGGCGATGCCGGTGCCGCCGGTGGCGCCGCTCTCGGCCGTTGGGCCGAAGCGCTCGATTGACTCGGCGCGCCCGTCGCCGTCCGTGTCGCGCAGGGCGACGACGAAGCCGCCTGGCGGCAGCGGCTCGTCGGCGTAGTACCCGCCGCTCCACGTGTTCGCGTAGAGCGTCCCGTCGTCGCTCACGGCGAGGTGGCGCGCGTGGCCGACGTGGTCGGCAAAGACGGTCGCGTGGAAGCCCGGCGGTAGCTGGAGATCGATGGCGCTCCCCTCGACGCGCGGGCGGACGCTTCCAGCGGCCGGTGGCGCCGGGAAGGGGCGCCACGGTCGGACGACGACGGCCGCGAGACCGGCGGCGGCCACGAACGTGACCAAGAGTATGACGCCGCGTTTCCGAGGAGTGGTCATGATCGCCTTCGCGCCAACGTCTCGCGAAGGGCGCCGAGGTCGTCGCCCGTGAGCTCGCGAAGGGCGATGAGAAGCACGACGTACACGACGCCGAGCCCTGCGCCGACGATGGGTGTGAGCAGCTTGCCGACGGGAGGCAAGTACGCGCCGGCGAGGATGACGACGGCCACGGCGACGCCGACACGCGCGGCGGTCGCGAGGGGGACGAAGGCCTGCGTTTCACGCCGTACGAAGTACCCCGCCACGACGAGGCTCGTTCCCAACGCGACGCTCGTGGCGAGGGCGCAGACGAAAAGCTGCGGCGCCCCGAACGCCGCGCCCGGCACCGCGAGAGAGCACGAAGCGGCCACTGTCAGCACGGCGCCGAGGCTGATGACCGCCGCGAGGCGCTCCCGCCCGAGGCTCGTGAGCACGGTGCTGGCGATGCCGAAGAGCGTGAAGGCGCCTTGCCCCAGGGCGAGAACGCGTAGCGTGGCGGCGCCGCGCTCGGCGACGACCGGGCCGAACGCGATGGCGAGAAGCGGCCCGGGGAGCGCCGCGACGACCCCCACGAGGAGGCCGCACGCGAGCGCGCCCAAGCGTGCCCCGCGGGCGACGTAGCGGCGCACGGCGTCGGTGTCCCCCTCGGCTTTCGCGCGCGCGAGCATCGGGAAGAGGATCTGCGTGATGCTCATCAAGAGCTGGTAGGGCAAAAAGGAAAAGAGCTGGCAGGCCCGGTAGACGGCGACCCACTCGTCGGCCAAGGCGGTCGCGGCCGTGTCGCTTCCGGCGATGGCGCCTTGCGAGAGGAAGCGCCCGAGGAGCGTGATGTCGATCTGCATCAACGCGTTCGTGAAGAGCTGCGCGAGGGCAAGGGGTAGAAGCTCCATGACGTAGGCGCGGCTCTTCACGATGGCCGCGTCGTCGTCCGTGAGCGATGCCGTGTCCGCGATGCGATCGCGCGTGCGCGACCACGTGAACGCGAGCGGCAAGATGGCCGCGGCGGCGAGGCCGGCGCCCACGATGGCGCCGAGCGTGCCCGACAGGCCGCGCATCATGAAGAGGCGACCCAATGCGAGGAGGCCGATGGTGCGGAGAATCGCCGAGGTGACGTCGAGCCCCGCTTGACGCGTGAAGAGCGCGCGGCCGTTGAGAGAGCCGACGAGGGGCGCGTAGATGCCGTAGAGAAGCGTGACCGCGCCTGCTGCGGCGAGGGGCATCGCGATGTGCGGCGCGTGCTGGAACGCCGCGAGAAGCGGTGACGACGCCACGAAGAGCGCGGCGAGGCCGAAGGCGACGGGGACGTGGACGCGCATCACGGCCCGAAGCGCGCGCCCCTCGCGCCCCGGCGCGCGGGCGACGGCGCGGCTCACGCCTTGAATCGACGTCGAGACGACGACGTTGTTCAAGATGTTCGCGATGGCCATCACGCGCGAGAACGCGCCGTACCCCGCAAGGCCGATGGCGCGCGGCAAGAGTGTCTGCTGGGCGAGCCCGATGACGATGAAGAACACCTTGGCGAAGAGAACGGCGACACCACCGCGGCCTGCTTTGCGGGCGGTCGTCTCGGGCTCGCCCGTGGGCGGCGTTGCGGGCATCGTCACGGCGACGCTCCGAAGACGAGCGCGGGGAGCTCGAGGAACACGACGT
This sequence comes from Myxococcales bacterium, assembly GCA_025354825.1. Classification (GTDB taxonomy): domain Bacteria; phylum Myxococcota_A; class Polyangia; order Polyangiales; family Polyangiaceae; genus JANXMC01. Next base: position 11,843 of record JANXMC010000859.1, on the reverse strand, counting down.
CGGCGCGTTGGGTGAGGGTGCACGCGCCCGTGCGATCGAAGACGTGAACGGCGTAGCCGCGGCTCGTCGAGCGTCGATCGCCGACGAGGAGCGCGTCGCCTTTCCACGCGAGGGCCAAGAGGTCGTAGTTGTCCGTTGGGCCGTAAAGGGGCGCGTCGAACGTCGCGAGCGCGCGCCCGCTGCGGGGGTCGAACGTGGCGACGGCCGTGCGGTTTTTCCCGGGCGTCGCGTCGGCGACGATCGCCGCGCCGCACGCGCCGTCCTTCGCGACGGCGACGATGGCGACGCTGCCGCCGAGGGACGCCTCGGTCGTGATCAGCGTCGACGTCGACGTCGCGGTATCGAAACGTTCGATGCCTGCGAGCGCTTCGCCCGCCGCATCGAAGTTCCCGGGCTCGGCGAGGAACAGCGCGCCTTGGGCCTGGGCCATCGCGCCGAACGGGTTTCGACCCGACAGCTCGATCTGCGCTTCGACCGTGGCCGTAGCGACGTCGATCCGAAGCATCGACGACGGCTGTTTGGAGCGAAGCTGGTCGCGATCGTCGAGGCGCTCGAGGGCCACGAAAGCCTTCTCCGAGCCGCCCACGCTTGCGATGCGGATCGCGCTCGCATTGGGGTTCCCGTCCGCGTCGTAGCTCGCGAGGCTCACGGTTCGCGTGGCGCCGCCGCACGGGGCGACGATGGAGAGCGCGGCCACGTTGTACCGAGGAATCCAGAGGGATCCGTCGTTTGCGACCGCGACGTCTTGCGGGTTCGACGACCCCACGGCGCTGGCGTCGTGCACGTTGATCTTGGCGCGCGGGAGGCCGCAGCGGCCGTCGACTTCGAAGATCGTGTCTTGATCGCGTGCGACGAAAAACGATCGCCCCGCCGAGACGGCGAGGGCCGGGTCTTTGCCCAGGTCGACGCCGACGACGAGCTTCGACGAGCCGTCGAGCGAGAAGCCGCCGACCGCGCTCGATGCGTAATCGCCTGCGGCGACGACGACGTCGTGGGGTGCGCACGTCGTGTCGAGTGCGGGTGACCCTGCCACGCACGGTGCGGCGACGGCGGGCGCGGTGTCGCTGCACGCGGCGAGCGCGAGGCTCGCGACGGCTACCGCGGCTAGGCGCGCGCGCGTGGTCGCAGCGCGAGCTTCGGGCGTGCGGGGCATGGGAGCGGGGCAAATCATGGGGCGCGCGGACCCCTCGTCCTAGGGCCACGGTGCAACGCTCGCAACTCACTTCGTTCGACCCGCGTCTCGAGAGCGCTTCGTCCGTTGCAACGCGACCGTTCGCCGATAGATTCGCCGGCGCGATGGCCCAAACACCTCCCGTTACCGAGCTCTCCGCGACCAAAATGTCCGAGCTTCTGGCCGCCAAGGAGGTCAGCTCCGAAGAGCTCACGCGCGCCCATCTCGCGCGTATCGAAGCGCTCGACGGCAAGCTTCGCGCGTTCACCGAAGTCTTCCACCGCCGCGCGATGCACGACGCGCGCGAGGCCGACGCGTCCCGTGCGCGCGGCGACGTTCGCGGCCCGCTCCACGGTCTCCCCGTGAGCGTGAAGGAGTGCCTCGACATGGAGGGGCTCGCGACGACCCTCGGCGTGCCGAGCAAGCTCACGCACCGGGCCGCCACCGACAGCGTCGTCGTGCAGATGCTTCGCGAGCAGGGCGCGGTGATACTCGGGCGCACGAACCTGTCGCAGCTGATGCTCTTCGCCGAATCGCGAAATCCCATTTTCGGTCAAACGGCAAACCCGTGGAGCCTCGCCCATTCGGCCGGTGGCTCGTCGGGCGGCGAGGGGGCCGCAATCGCATCCGGCATGTCGCCCCTCGGCGTGGGGACGGACATCGGCGGCAGCATCCGCGGCCCGGCGCACGTTTGCGGCATCGCGGGGCTCAAGCCGACGCTCGACCGCTGGTCGGCGCGCGGCGTCGCGACGGCGCTCGTTGGCCAAGAGGCTGTGCGCGGCACGGTGGGCCCCCTCGCGCGAACGTCGGAGGACATCGCGCTCGCCATGACGGCGCTTGATCCGGCGCGGATGGCGGCGCTCGATCCGCGCGTGCCGCCGCTGACCTTCGCCGATCCGCGCGCCATCGACGTAAGCACGCTCCGTGTCGGCTACCTCAAGGAGGACGGCCTGCTCCGCACGTCCCACGCGCTCGTGCGCGCCATCGATCGCGCCGCCGAGGTGCTCGCCGCGCGCGGTTGCAACGTGGTGCCCTTCACGCCGCCCAACGTGCCCGATGCGATCTACACGTATTTCGCCGCGCTCTCGTCCGACGGCGCCGAGACCGTGGCGCGCATCATGGGGCGCGATCGCATCGACCCGGTGCTCGCGGGGATGAACCGCATCGTGAAGCTTCCGCCCCGCGTGCGGAATGGCGCTGCACGGCTCGCGAGCCTTCTCGGCGAGCCGAGCGTTGCGCGCCTTTTGTCGGTCCTCGGCGAGAAGCGCGTTTCCGAATACTGGGCTCTTACGCAAACGCTGCGCGCGTACCGACTTCAAATGCAGGACGCGTTCGACGCCGCGCAGATCGACGTTCTCCTCGTGCCGCCTCATGCGACACCTGCCTTGCCCCATGGGTACGCACAGGACTTCGCCATCGCCGGCAGCCCGTCGATGCTGTGGAACCTCGTCCAGTTCCCGGCCGGCGTCGTCCCCGTCACGCGCGTTCGCGCGGCCGAAGCGCGACGCGACGGCGCCCGCGAGCGCCTCGACAAGCGCGCCGCCGAGGTCGACCGCGCGAGCCTTGGGCTTCCGGTCGGCGTCCAAGTCGTGGCCCGCGCGTGGCGCGAGGATCTCGTCGTCGCCGCGATGATCGCCATCGAGGCGGGCGTGCGGAACGACGGCGACTTCCCGAAGACCCCCGTCGCGCTCTGAAGCTCGACGCGTCGGGACTGTCGTGCGCGTCGCGAAGCGCGCCTACTGCTGATTGAGAGGGTCGATGAGGTGCCCGTGCATGTCGAGGCCGACCTCTCGAAAGCGCGCCTCGTCGTTCGGGAGATTCTTCTTCGGAGCCGGCGTGACGTCGCGCACTTCGATGCGCGACGCGCGCTCGCGTGGCACGCGGCGCACTTTGATCTCGATGAGCCGCGTCTTGTCGGCAGGAGACGGGATGCTCGACAGCGCGAGGACACCTTCGGTCGTCGTTGCGCGGGCACCCACCGCGCGCGCCTTGACGAAGGCGTCGATCGCAGGGCCCGGGGCATCGAGGTAGGCGATCACCGCGTCCTGCGTCTTCAACTCGAGGATGCTTCCGCGCGGAAGCGGGAGGCCGAGCGCTGTGTCGGGCCCTTCGATGAGCTCGCCGGGGGCAAGCTGATCGACGGGGACGGCAGAGGGGAGAACCTTCGTCGCGGCGCTCGCGACGGGCGGCGGAACGTCGTCGTCGGCGGCGTGGTGGCACGCCATGACCGAGGCGAGCGCGGTGACGGCGACCGTCGTTGCGAGAGCGCGGTAGCTGCGACGGCCCGGATGGCTGGCGAGATCGATCACGTGCACGCGCGCTCTCCGTTCTCGAGTCTCGAGTCTCGAACCTCGAGACCTCAGTCCGTCACGATCGCCCACGAGTCGACCAGCGCATTGTACCGCGGTTGGCGGATGACTTGGTTGACGACGCGGCCGGCCTGGCGGTTGAGCGGGTCTTTGCCGCTCGTTTGCGCGTAGACCGAGAACGTGCCGGTCGTCATGCTGGTGACGGCGATGTGCCCCGACGAGGCGTCGGTCGACGTCTCGGCGCAGTTCGTGGTCTGGTTGATCGTGACACCGGGGACGACGCCGCTCCCCTCGTCGAGGCACGGCCCGGCGCCGGTCGGATCGAGGACCCCCGTGTCCTTGCCGCCCTTGATGGGCAAGTTGCCGATGTTCGGGTTCGGCTTGATGAAGCTCATGCCGCAGATGCGCGCGAGGCCGCTGTCGCACTGCTGGCTCCCGACGGGCGCGCGGTACCGCGCGAAGTAGGCCGTTCCGTCGAAGATCGTGAGGGGGCCCGAGGTGACCTCGTTGTACATCGGCTCGAGCCAGTTGAGCGACATGCGGCGCTGGCGCGAGATGTCGAACACTTCGCTGAGCGAGTAGAGAAACGAGATACGACCGCGGACGAAGAAGTCGTCTTGCGAGCCGGACGCCGCGAGGATGACCGTGTTTCCAAGGTCGTCCGACGTGATGACCGGCTGAAGCTCGATGGGCTGCGCGGCGTCGTTCACCGCCGGCATCGCCGGGTCGGTGTTCGTCCGAAGCGCCGAGGCCGCGGCGTAGGCCGGCGTGTTGTACATGTCCACGGCGAGCTCGCCTTTCCACTCGTCGGGGATCGAGCTCGAGACGTCGAACCGCCAGAGGGAACCCATACGGTCGCCCGCATAGAAGCGGGTCGCGACCGCGCCGGTGCCCGACGGAAAGACCGTCGGCGAGCCCACGAACGTGTTGTCAAACGGCGTGTCGATGACCTTCACGGCGGGGAGCCAGCTCGGCTTGTCGCTCAGCGGCATGAACACGCGGATAATCTCACCCGTCTCGATATCGACGATCGACACCGAACGACCGGGGAGCTTCGTCGTGAGCGCGCAGTCAGCCGTCTCCGCTTTGACCGTGCCGCGCGCGGGGTAGCCTTCGGGGAGGGCGTTGGTGGGGCCCCAGCTAATGTCGCTGCCGCCGGGGCTGAGCCGGCGCGGGCAGCTACCGTTGCCGCCGAGCTTGTTGTAGCCGCCGACGAGGACGGCCGCGCCGCGCTCGACGATGGGGTCGCCGGCGTTGGGGCCGCGCGTGACGACCGTCGCGATCGCCGGCGTACCCGACACGGGGCCGAGCAGCTCGGGCGCCGTGATCTGCCAGAGGAACTTCGGCGCCCGCGGATCGGTCAGCTCGATGGCGTAGTAGCCGGGGCCGTTCTCGCCGTAGCCGGCGAGCGCGACGGTGTGCCACTTGTTCGTGTTCGCGAGAACGTCGTTCACCGAGCGCGAGAAAACGACGTCTTGCACCACGGGGCGACCATCGGCGAGCTTCGAGAACGTAGAGACGGCGCTGTTCAGCGACGGGAGCGCCTTGGGGAGGAGCATCGCCCAAAGCTGATTGTTCTTCTGCTTGTCGATGTCGGCGAACCAGAGGCTGAAGGTGCCGTCGTTGATGGCCGCCGCCACGACCGACGGGCGCGCCGGCGCCTTCGAAGGGTCGTCCATGAGATCGACCGCGAGCTGCTTGTATTTCGCGAGCGTGATGTTCGAGAAGGTCTCGTAGGTCGGGTCGCGGAGGAGCGCCGTCGCCGGCGTGTAGACGGCAGGCGTCGCGCGGAAGATGTTGCGGAACGCGTCGGTCGTCGGATCGGGCACCCGGTCGAACTGCGTGCCGTAATCGACCGACGGCTGCGCGAGCGCGAAGCGGATGGCGCGCTCGGCGCACTGGTTCTTCGTGAGGAAGTCGACCGTCGGATTACGCCCCTTGCACGTCTGGTTGTCGATGTTCATGCGGGCGGCGTCGATGCCCGTCCCTGCATTCCAAATGTCGGCGCCCGTCGAGCCGATCTGATCGAACGTGTTGACGGGGAGACCGTCGGGGGTCGGGTTGGTGGTGATTTGACGAAGCGTTCCGGTCTCCGAGGCGTCGGTCGCGGTCGTCGAGCGGACGGCGAAGTAGACGCGGTTCGCCGGGTTGGCGCTGTTCAAGTTTGCCGCGAAGTCGTCGCCCTTGGTCGGGTCGACGTCTTTCTCCGTCGGAATCTGAGGAACGCCTTGGCAGACGTTGCGCTTTCGTTGGATGCGGCCCGGCCAGTGCGCGCCGAGGCTCGGGTCGAAGGACGCTAGAAATTTCGAGGTCGACGACCCGCCCGAAGCGCTCGACGAAGGCGACTGCGAGAATGCCGGAATCGTCAGCGGCGTCGCGTCCTGCGCGATGCTGCCGATGATGACCTTGAGCTGCGCGGCGAGGTCGTTCGCGTTCTCCGCGAAGTACGCGTGATCGGTACCGCCCGCCTTCGCGAGATTGTGGAACGGGCAACAGGCCACCTGCGCGGGCGTCGACGGCGCACCGCAGGTGCTTTGATCGACGAGGCTGCAGCTCTGACCTGCGCCGTCGCCCGTCGCGCTCACGTTGAAGCCGACGACGAACGTGGCGACGGGGGTGAGCTTGCCGGTCGACCCGCCGTTCAACATTTCTGCGGCGGTGGCGTCGGAGATTGGGAAGGGGCACGTGCCGCCGACACAGTCGGGGCGCATGTTGAGGTTCTCGACGCCGTCGGTGAGCAGGATGTTGTAGGCCTTGCGGCAATTGCCCTTGAAGTAAGGGTCGACGTCACCGCCGGGGGGCGATCCGTTGGGGCCTGTGTCGTCGTTGTACCAGTAGTTCTCGGCGTCCTTCAGCAGGCCCGCGATGGGCGTCGCGCCGTAGGGGCGAATCGCCAAGATCGCTTGCTGAATCTGCTCGTTGATGTTCTGCGAATCTGCGGCGCTCGGGTTCGGCACCAACGGGTTCGAGAAGCCGATGGCGCGCCCTTCCCACGGCGGCGCCGCGAAGTTTCGCGCGCCGACCTCGAGGGGCTGATCGACCTCGCAACCAAGCGGGCGGCCTGCCGCCACGCTGGTCGAGTTCTGCGTCCAGTTTGGGTAGTAGCTGAAGCCGCCGGAGAACGGATTGCCCGTTTGGAGCGCCTTGGGCGAGCCCGTTGCGATGGCGCCCAGCTCAACGCCAGTCTGCTTGTCGGGGTCGCTGTCGAACGTCATCAGGGCGAAGCGAACTTGCGCGCCCGACGTATCGAGAAGCCCGTTTTTGAGCTGATCGAAACAGAACAGGCTCGGGTCGGGGTTCGTCGCGAGGCTCGACGGGTTGTTCACCGGATCTTGCCCGAGAAGGCGATGCACGATGGAGCCTGCGGGGAAATCCCAGGCGGCGCCGCCGAGGGCGCGATCGCCGTTGGGCCCGCTGCCGCCATTTCCGGCCGTCATGCCCGGAAGCCCACCCGGCGCGACGGCGCAGTTGTTGTTCGTCGTCTTCGAAAGAGGGCGGTGGTACGGGAGGCTGTAGTTCGCGTCGTACGGGGGATAGGCAATCCCGTTCGTCTTTAGTTGGTATTCGGACTTGAAGTTGTCGGACGCCCTGTCGACGGTCTGGCAGCTATAGAACGGCTGCACGTCGCCCGTCAGAACCTGAACGAGCTGCCCCCACCGGTTGGGTGCGCTCGCAACGCCGGGCGTACACACGGGGAGCGTGCCGTTGGCGTTGCGCTCCATCGAGCCCGACGTATCGAGCAAGAGCAGGACGTCGGGGTGCGCCGGCTTCAGGTTCGACGCCGACCCCTGCGCGAAGGCGCTCGCGCCCGCGAGCGTGGCGAGGAGCGAGAAGACGAGCGCCGAGCCGCCGCGGAGGAAGAGACGACGGCGCGGCGTGGGGCGCGACGCGCGGACGGAATCGGTGAGCTGACCTCGGGACTTCATCGGAATCAACCTCCGCCCTTACCGCAAATGACCGGTCCGCCCGTGACGTGCGCTCGACCCGACATCACGTTCTGACCTGCGAGAATGCCGGTGCTGTTGCTCGGATCGAGATCCGGGAACGTCGTGGCCGTGGCGGTGAGCGTGAAGCTCGCAAAGCAGAACCCGAGGTTCTGATCGAAGCCCGACGGCGACGCCATGCGCATCGGCTCGGTGACCTCGACGAGGAAGTTGCCGCGAATGTGAGTTCCGAAGCTGCCGGGCGACCCGACGCCCGTCCACGGGTCGAGCGCGGGGCGTCGCCCCGCGGAGTTGAGCGCGGTCCACTGCAGTGACGCTTCGTCCGACGTGAACACGCGGCACGAGTGTGACGACTGCTGCGTGATCGTGGACGGGACGCTCGCGAGCGCCGAGCACTGCGGTCGCCCGGGGACACCGTCTTGCGTGACCGGGTTTTGCATCATGTCGTAAACGAACTGCGCGCTCGGCCCCTGGAGGATATGCGTGACGCCGAGGGCGCCATACTCCGTGAGGTAGCGCGTCTGCGAGCTCGCGCGGGCGTAGCCGCTCGTTCGCGTCTCGGTCGCTGCGGCGCGCAGCGCGTACGCCCCCATGGATCCCAACACCACGAGCGTCATGGCGACGACGAAAATGATCGCGCCCGACTCGCGCGAGCGGCGTCTCGATCTCAATTTTGCAAGCGACGAAAAGCTTCGCATCAGTAAAACATCCCTGCCTGGTTGGGGAGCGCGATCTCGGTCGTGATCGTGCGCACGCGGGCGAATTGGCGACAGTTCGTGAGGTCGGAAACGGCGTCGATGCAGTAGCGATAGAGATAGTCGGTGGGCGCCGCGATATTGCCGCCGCGATCGGGCAAGGCCGTGCGCGTGGCGAGGCGCACGTGAATCGATCGAATACGTTGCGGGCCGCGATTCACGATGGGCGAGAGCGCCGGGTCGAAACCCCAATCGTCGTTCGCAGGGTCGCCGATGGGAAGGACCAACAGCGACGTCGACGTCCCTGCGTCTGCCGAGATCGTCTGCGAGACGGCGAATCCGAATCGAAGATCCACCGCGTACTCGGTAATGATTTCGGGCGTGCCGACGGGCACCTTCTTGTCGTTGAGGAAGGTGCGAACCAGGTTGAAACGCGCGCGATCGTTGACGCCGGCGCTGGCATCCGAGCCTGCGCCCACAGCCCCCGACGAAGCGATCTCCCAACGGACCCACTGCACGGGGTTCACCGTTGCGCGCCCCGTGCCGATGCCCGTCGCGCCGCCGACTGTCCCGGTCGCTTGCCCCGTGAGGAGCGTCCCCTCGATATCGACGTATGGCGATACGCCGTCGAGATTGGCGAAACCCGCCGCCGATGCGACAGGGCACGTGGGCGCGAACTGGCTTCGGCCGGAGTCGTCCGTGTAGCGCACAATGAACTGCTCGTTCGCCGGATTCACGGACGGCACCGGCTGGAACACGTTGCGGAGCGCGGCCTTCTGCGAGTCGGCGGCACCGCCGTCGGCGAATGCGCCGGCCGTCACGCGCCAGACGGCGGGCGCCTCGCCCACGAGCCAGATCCGCGTGCAGCCACCTTGCCCGCCCTGGGGAGCGACGGCGCGGACGAGAAAGTCGTCGGCGCTCGTGAAGTTCCCCGCGAGGAGAAGCTGGTCCGGCGAAAGTCCGTTGGTCGTCGAGTAGTTGATTCCGTTCTCCACCGTCCCCGGAAGCGACCCGTTACGCAGGTAGCTCACGCCCGCGAGCCCGCGAATTCCGACCGAGCCGACGCTGCGGCTCGAGGTCGGCGTATCGGCGATCTTCGGGTCGGCCTGAAAGTTCCCCGTGCTCATGTAGGCGGCGCGCGCGACGTCGGAGCGGAGCCTGTCGATGGCGATGCGTAGCGAGAGCTCCGTCGCGGCAACGCGCGTTTCGTCTTGGAACGTTCGCGTCGTCACGTTCGCGAGGGCGAAGACCGCCAGCGCCACGACGAGCCCCGCAGTCAGCGAGACGAGAAGCTCGATGAGCGTGAAGCCGCTCGCGCGGAGAGCGCGTCGTGCCGCTCGATTCGGGCGCGTCCCGCCGCAGCTCGTTGCACCGCCCGCCACGCACTTCGGTGATTGGGTAGCTCCCATCAACGCACCGTATTCTGGCGAATGGCAGATACGACATAGAGGAAGTGGTAATTCGGTGCGTTCGTCGCGTCCGCAACCGCATCCGCCGCGCCCGCGGAGCAGTACGCGAGGTTGCCCGTGTCGACGAGATCCTTCGGCCAGAAGACGCGAACCTGCGCGCGCATGAGCGAGCAGGTCGTCGGCGCACCCGCCGTCACGAGCGTCTTCACGAGACAGTCGATTCGTACGTGCGTGCAGAACTTGACGGCCGGCTGCGTGGGCGACGGCGTCGTCGGGTTCGTCAGGTAAGGGAGATCGCGGCCGAGAACGTCGAACGCCGGGCTCATGCCCAGCGTCGCGAACGCCTGATCGGGGAGGTACCAGCCGGCGTCGGTCATGTTCGAGCCCCCGCGATTGAGAAAGCGCGCAGAGGCGAAGTCGTTGCCGTCGGCGTCACCGCCGTTCGGCTTCGTCCATTGCGTCGCGTCGGCGCGCATTCGCTCGAGCCACGTGTGGGCAATCGCGTTCGCCGTATCGAGGTTGCGCGCATGGGAGATCCCCTGAATCGTCCCGCGCTGCATGCTGATCACGCCGGCCGCGCCGACTCCGAGGAGCGCGAGCGAAATCATCACTTCGATCGCCGTATAGCCTCGAGCGCGCGCATTCATGAGGGGTCTCCCGATTGCGGCCCCGAGGAGACGACGCGCGTGTTGCCGCTCGGCGCAATGACGACACGGCGGCGAAGGCCGAAATCAGGCGAGGCCGACGAGCCTGCGACATTTCGGCGACGGACGATCACGGTCATGGGCGAGGTCATGGGGAGTGCGGAATCGAAGTTCGCCGTGGTGCCCTCGGAGTAATAAGTGTGGCCGCCAGGGGTGAAACAGAGGAACGCGCTGCCGGCCGTGGGCACGATGCCGGTGGGGCCAACCACGACCGAGAGAATGTCCGCCGAGATCTCGGTCTGGTTGTCGAGCATCGTCGACTCGACGAGGACGTTCTTGGTGGTGTCGAGGAGGTTGAGATCGCCGCGTCGGCAGCGGCTGTCGGGCGTGCGGTTCTCGACGCCGGCCTCGATGTTCGCGGTCGTGAGCGAGCTGTTCCCCGTCACCGCTTCGTAGACGAGGTACGACCCTCGCGAGCTCGACGCATTCGAGAGCTGCACGACGATGGCCGCGCCCCGCCCCATCGCACGCGCCCGCGCATCGCGCACGACCTGCGCAATGCTCGCGGCGTCGTCGTAAACGCGTCGGTCGTAGCGCGCAGAGCTCATCGACGGCACGGCGAGCATCACCATGATCCCGACGAGAATCACCACGACCATGAGCTCGATCAGCGTGAAGCCCCTCGCATTCGAGAGGACCGGGCGAGGTGTCTGTCGCGCGCTGTAGGCGCTACGGCCTTCCGCGCACGCAGAGCGGACGGCACAGCGAGCTGCGCATTTCTTCATCGCAATCGAGGAGACCACCACCACCGCACGCTGAGCAAGGCTCATGCCCCATGGTGCTCGTGACGAGACGCTATGTGCGTATGCGGCAATCCTCGAACGACGTCGTGGACCGCGGGACTCGGCACACGGTAACGATTGCGACGGTATGTAAAAGCTGCGGGGGCATATGCCGCCGCGTGGTAGGGAGATATCCCATGCGGGAACGCAATTCGGCTACGCCATTGCCTATGAAAGCAACAGCCGCGCACCTTCCATTCGTTGCGCGTCGCGCGAGCACATTCGCGCTACTTGCATATGTGAGTGTCACGGCCCTTGCGGTCGCGTCATGCAAAAAGGAAGAAGCGGCGGCCGACAGAGGCGCACCTCCGCCGCCACCTCCGGCGGCGTCGGCGAACAAGCCGGGCGCCTGCGCGGGCGGCGGCGGCGAGGTGAACGACCCCGTTTCGGCGTCGTTCTTTCCGCGCACGATTGGCAGCTACTGCGTCGATCCGCAGGGGGAGACGAAGACTTACGGCGAGAAGGGTAAGCTCACGATGGACGAGGTCTGCACGACCGCGTTCGACGGTGAGTGCGAGGTCTACAAGCGGTTCGGCCTCAAACGCACGGTCTCGCTCCGCTACGTCGACGGCTCCGGCGGCGCGGGCAGCGTGGAGCTTTATTTGTCCGAGTTCAAAGACGTCGCCGGCGGCTACGCGATGTACACGAAGCGCGTCGTCGCCGACGCCGATCCGGCCGATCCGTCGGCGCCGCGCGTGTTCGCGGCGGGCGGGGCAGGGGCCATCGGCACCGGGCGCGCATACGTGTGGAAAGGGCCGTATCTCGTCGAGCTTCCGTACAACTACGCGCAAGAGTCGCCGGAGAAGCTCGCTCAATCGAGCGAGTCAAT
>JANXMC010000627.1 GCA_025354825.1 Myxococcales bacterium | reverse complement strand
ATCTCGCGGCCTACTTCGAGCGCGAGGCGTACGCGATCGGGCAGGCCGTCGGGGCGCGATGTCGGCGTATTCGGCATACTCGGCATATCTACAGGCGATACCACGACGGTTCGACCATGGATACCCCACGAATCGCGCGATTGGCAAAATCGCGCCCGAGCGCCCAGCCCGACTGGGCCGAAATAGGCTTTACGCGATCACGGGTGGGAATGTGACGGCGGCGGCGGCGGCGCTTCGGCGTCGAGGGGCTCGGGCGGCGGCGGCGGCGCATGCTGCGGCGGCGCTTCGGCATCGACCGGCTCCGGCGGCGCCGGCCGTGGAGCGGATGCATCGCCCGGGCGCGGCGGGCCGTCGCCCGGCCCTTTTTCGCTGCCATTTGGGCCACACCCCGGCCCTTTCGGCGGCGCGGCGTCGCCCGGAATCGGAGGCGCCGCCGCGTCCGTCGGGTCGGGAACGCCGGCCCCCTCGAGGGTCGACGCGGTGGTCGTCGTGTCGCTCGATTGGCTCCCCGTGCCGCTACTGCACGCGACCATCAACGTTGCCATTGCGCCGAGCGCGCAGATTGCCGAATGCCGAATAGAAACAAGCCCAACGAATCGTCGGTTCATGGCGGATGACTCCCTGCAAGTCGAGCGAGCGCGCGGAGAGGCACCACGGGCACCTGCCCGGGCCGAACCCCGCGTGACGCGCGCCCGCGATACGAGGGAGTGACCGCGGGCGCGGGAATCTGTGAAGAAATCGTGAGGGGGTCTCAACGGGAGGTGCGGGCCGCGCTAAAGCACCCGCCGATGCGAGCACGCGCACATCACTCCAGGTCGCTCCGCCGATGACGTTTACGCCGCATGTCCTCGGAAGCTCGGCGGTCGCGCTCCCCGATATCGAATCAGCCGTGGCCGAGAGCCGCGACGAGGCAACAACCCTCCGCGCGATGGTCGACGACGCGGTCGCGTACATCGAATCGTGGCGATGGTCGGGCGACGTTGTGTCCCCCGTGCGCGGCGCCGAGCCCACCGAGGAGCACGCCGCCATGCTCGCGGGTCGCCTCGCGACGCTGCGCGAGAGCTTGCTCCCCGAGGTCACCGCGCAAATCGCGGACATGACCGCCTTCGCGGCACGCGCTGGGGCGCCCGCCTCCTGCGATATCTTGCCGCCTGCACGCGCATGACGTACCGCGCTCTTATGGTCCTCGTTCGTACGGGAGCGGCCACCCTCGCCGCGCTGCTTCTCCTCGCCTGCAAGGGGCAGCAGGCGCAAGTTGCGGCGGCGGGCGCGGCCGATGCGGGCGAGCCTGAAGGGGCCTACGAAGGGATCGACTCGGGCCTTGCGACGGCCGGCGACGGAGGCGGCGCACCCGCCGCGCCGCCGATGATCGCGTCCCTCGGCTACCCCACGCCGGTCTTCAGCGCCGCTGAGTGGCCGCCGAAGGATCCGTTGAAGACGTCCGACGAGCGGGCCGGCGTGATCCGCATCGGGTCGATTCGCAAAGGGCAAACTGTGGCCGTAAAGCCGCAAATTTTGAAGAAGTCGAACTGCCCTGAAGGGTGGTTCGAGCTGCTGTCGGGCGGCTTCGTTTGCGGCAAATTCGCGACGCTGGACATGAACAACAAGGAGCTCGCGAACGCGCCTCACGCGCCGCTCACCGACGGCCCGTTGCCCTATGAATACGGTCTCAACATCACCAACGGTACGCCGCTCTACCGCCGCGCGCCGCTGCGCAAAGAGCGGCAAGAGCTCGAAAAAGCGCTTGCCGTGGGGAAGTCGCCCAAGTCCGACGACGGCGCGAAGGCCGCGCCACAGCGCGATCAAAACGGCGACACGCCTTGGTACACGAAGGACCACCACGGCCAGCGCCCCCAGGTGACCTTCGACGAGCTCAAAGGCGAGACGTCGCTCATCGAATTGCGAATGGTGCGCGGCTTTTACCTTGCCCTCGACAAAGAGATTCACGCCTTCTCGGGCAAATTCTGGCGCACCACACAGGGCAAATTCGTCCCGGCTGATCACGTGCTGGTGCATCACCCCAAAACCGAATTCGAAGGCGTGTGGGTTGGGAAAGCCGAAGAGCCGCGAAAGTTGCCACTCGGCTTTTCGCTCGGCCTGTATGCACGCCATTACCTCTTTGGCGACGACGGCAAAACGAAGCGCGGCGACAAGGTTCCGCGCTTCACGATCTCGCAGCTGACGGGGCAGAAGAAGGAGCTCGAAGGGCGCACCTATTACGAGACGTCGGAAGGGTGGTGGATGCGCGATTTCGACGGCACCGTCACGCGTCCCGGCCCGCCGCCGGCCGATCTCGCGCCGGGCGAAAAGTGGATCGACGTCAACCTGACGACCCAGTCGCTCGTGGCGTTCGAAGGCGATAAACCGGTGTTCGCGACGCTGCTTTCGAGCGGCCGCCACGACGACACCGACAAATCGAAAGACCACCGCACCGTGCAAGGGAGCTTCCGCATTCGCGAGAAGCACATCTCGGCAACGATGGACGACGACGGCGCGAGCGACGGGCCGTACTCGATTCAAGACGTTCCTTGGATTATGTATTTCCAAGGTGGCTATGCGCTCCACGGCGCATTTTGGCATTCGAGCTTTGGCCACGAACGGAGCCACGGCTGCGTGAACCTCACGCCCCACGATGCAAAAGAGCTGTTCGGCTGGGTTGGGCCGGATTTGCCCGCGGGGTGGCACTCGGTGCGGGCGACGGAGAAAAATCCGGGGACGCGCGTGATCGTCCACGAGTAAGCACCACGCGCCTCGCACACACGCCCCGTGGCGAGACGCGCCGCGCGGCGCTAGGTTCCCCCGGTGCCGCGGTTGGTCCTTGCCGAGCTTCGTCAGCGTTATGTCGACGACGCGCGGCCTCTGCCCACAGGGCTCGAGGCCGAGCTGCGCGCCGACCCGCGGGCCGCGGCGCAGGCGCTGCTCGTGGCGATCGAACGGCGGCGTCGCGAGCGGCGGTCCGAGGGGCAGCGACTGCGCACGATGCTCCGGTTCGAGACGGCGATTTGGGCTACCGGGACCCTCCACGTGGCCGGCCTCGACGAAGCGGGGATGAGCCCGCTCGCGGGGCCGGTATCGGCGGCGGCGGTGATTCTCGCGCCGGGCACGCGCATCGAAGGCGTCGACGACTCGAAGAAGCTCGACGTCGCCGAGCGTGAGCGGCTCGCGCCGATCATCCGCGCCCAGGCCGTTGCGTCGTGCGTGGCGTTCGCGACGCCCGCCGAGATCGACCACTTGAACATCTACTGGGCGAGCCTCCTCGCGATGCGCCGCGCCCTCGCCGGCCTCGGCGTGGCGCCGCAACACCTGCTGATCGACGCGCGCCGCCTAAAGGGAATTACGATTCCCCAAGAGCGCATCGTCAAGGGCGACGCACGGAGCCTCACGATTGCGGCGGCGTCGATTCTCGCGAAGACCACCCGCGACGCGTACATGGTGGAGCTCGACGCACGCCATCCGGGCTACGGCTTCGCGAAGCACAAAGGCTACCCCGTGAAGAGCCACGTCGAGGCCATCGGCCGCCTCGGCGTCTGCCCCGAGCATCGCCGGTCGTTCACGCCGGTGCGCAACGCGCTCGGTCTGCCGCCGCTCCCCGCGTGGCCCGATCCGAGCGAGCGCGGCGACGAGGCGACGGATGCGGAACATCACGCGCCGGCCGACCACGCCGAGCACGGCGCGTGACCGGTGTTACGTTCCCCCTCGCATGAAGATCGTTCACGCGGCCGACCTCCATATCGATAGCCCTCTTCGCGGGCTCGAGCGGTACGAGGGGGCACCGGCGGCGCGCATTCGCGGCGCCACGCGCGAAGCGTTCACGCGCATCGTCGATCTCTGCATCGCCGAAGGGGCAAGCTTCCTCGTTCTCGCGGGTGACATTTTCGACGGCGAGTGGAAAGACTTCAACACCGGCCTCTTCTTCAAGCGCGAGCTCGGGCGCCTTCGCGCGGTCGGCCCGAGCGGGTGCCGCGTGCTCATGGTCCGCGGCAACCACGACGCGCCGAGCGAGCTTCTCAAAAGCCTCGAGCACGCCGACCATGTTTACGAATTTGGCCATAAACGCCCTGAAACGAGGCTTTATCAAGACGAGCACGTGGCGTTTCACGGCGTGAGCTACCCAAAGCGCGAAGTGACGAACGACCTCGTCCCCGACTTCCCCAAGCCCGTCGCGGGGGTGCTCAACATCGGCATCCTGCATACGAACGCCGTCGGCAACGCGGCCCACGCGGCCTACGCGCCGTGCACCGTGAGCGAGCTCGTCGCGAAGGGGTACCACTACTGGGCCCTCGGCCATGTCCACGAGCACGCGGTGCTGCACGAGCGGCCGTGGGTCGTCTATCCGGGAAATTCGCAAGGGCGAAACGCGCGCGAGCACGGGGCGAAAGGGTGCGTCGTCATCACGGCAGAGGGCGACCAGATCGTCGCCGTCGAGCGGCGCGACTGCGACGTGATGCGGTTCGCCGGCGTCACGGTCACCCTTGGTCGCGACGACGACCGCGCCGCGCTTCTCGACAAAGCGCGCGTTGCCCTCGACGCCGCCCGCGACAGCGCCGGCGGCCGCCTCGTCGCCGTTCGGCTGACGGTCGACGGCGCGACCGCCGCCCACGGCGAGATCGCCCGCGACGCGAAACGGCGTGCTCTCGTGGCCGACCTTCGCGGCGTCGCGCTCGACTGCGGCGACGGCGTTTGGCTCGAAAAAGTAGTCTTCGAAACACGCCCCGCGACGCCGCTCGCAAGCCTGCGCGATGCGTCCGATTTGGTCGGCGAGCTGCTCCGACGCACCGATGCGCTCCGCACGAACGGCGCCGAGCTCGCGCGCCTCGGCAGCGGCCTCGACGGCGTGCGGAAGAAGCTCGCGCAGGAGCTCGAAGAAGCCGGCGTCGATCTCACGAGTGAGGCCGGACTCTTGGATCTCTTGGCCGAAGCCGAGGCGCTCCTCGCGCAGCGTCTCACAGAAGACGGCGCGGCCTAGCCGATGAAGATCCTCTCCCTCGGCCTCGAGAAGTACGGCCAATTCGACGGCGCCGAGCTTCGGCTCTCGGGCGCAGACGCGCCCACGCTCACGGTCGTCTACGGCGCCAACGAAGCCGGCAAGAGCACGCTCCTTCACGCGGTGCGCGACCTGCTCTTCGACTGGGAGCCCCGCACCCGCGCCGCGTTCGAGCACGACGTGTCGTCCCTCGCGCTCACCGCGACCCTCGCGCTTCAAGACGGCACGCGGGTCGACGTGCGGCGCCGTCGCGGGCGTGGCGACACGCTTGCGGGCACGGTCGCGTCGAGCGGCCTCGCCATCGACGGCGCGTGGCTCGGCGCGCGCCTCGGAAGCCCCACGCGGCAACTGTTCGAGAGCGTGTTCGGCTTCTCCCTCGCGAAGCTCGCGGCGGGCGGCGAGATGCTGAAGAGCACCGAGGTGAAGGCCGCGCTCTACAGCAGCGGCTTCGGCGGCGCGCAGCCCGATGCCATTCGCAAAGAGCTCGACGAGGTCGCGGGCGGTCTGTACAGCGATCGCGGGAAAAACCCGGCGCTCAACGTGTCGGCGCGGCGCCTCGGCGAGCTTCGAAAGCAGCTTCGCGACACGACGGTGCGCGCCGCGGATTACGACAAGCAGCGCGCGGTCGCGGCAAAAATGAAGAGCGAAGCCGACGCCGCCCACGCCGAGCTACTCGCCGCCCGCGCGGAGCTCGCGCGGCTCAAGGCGCTCGCCGTGGGGATGCCGCTCTTTCGCGATCGACGCGCCGCACGCGACGAGCTCGCGAGCATCGCCGTTCCCGAAGGGCTCGCCGGCACAAGCGCGACCGAGCTCAAGGCGCTGCGTACGGCCCGCGACGAGCGCGCCATCGATCTTCGAAAGGCCGAAGAGGACCTTGCGCGCACCGGCGACGAGCTCGCGTCGCTCGTCGTCGACGGCACGCTGCTCGAGAGCGCGCCCGCCGTGGAGGCGCTCTACCGTCGCGTCGAGCAGCACCGAAAGTCGATGGCCGATCTCCCGAAGCGCGAGACCGAGCTGCGCGAGCTTCGGCGCACGCTCACCGCGCGCATCGCCGACATTCGCCCCGGATGGAGCCTTGCGACCGTGCGCGACGCTCCGCTCGACGCGGCGGCGCGGTCCGAGCTCGAAGAGGCCGCGGCGGCCTTCGACAAGGCGCGCACGCAACGGGAACAGCAGTCGGAGACGCTCCGCGACGCCGAGGCGCACCTTGCTCGAGGAGCGCTCGCGGCCGCGCCTCTCACGCAAACCGGAGACGTCGATGCGGCGCGCCGTGCGCTCGATGGGTGGAGCGCGTTCCAGCTCGAGAGCGAACGACGTGCTCCTGCGCAGAACAAGCTCGCGGCGGCGACGCGGCAGGTCGAGGCGCTGCGTCGAAAGCTTTCGCCGCCCCTCGATGCGACGAGCGACGCCGAAGCGATCCCGGTGCTCCGCGTCGAAGAGATCCGCGCGTTCG
>JANXMC010000581.1 GCA_025354825.1 Myxococcales bacterium | reverse complement strand
GAGAGCGAGTGCCAGTCCGCGAGCGCGAGGTAGAGCGCCTGGACGTGCACGGCGGGGAGCCACGTGCTCACGAGGCGCGGCCGAAGGGCGAGATCGGCCAGCTCGGGAGGCAGGTACTCGCTCGCGGGGGCGAGGGGCTTGTCCTCGAGCGCTTGACGGTAGAGCGACGCCTTGGTCATCGCCGCGGGGTAGGAGGCGAGCCCTGCGGGCAGATCGCGCAAGTAGGCCGAGAGGCGCGGGAAACGGCGGCCATCTACGTCGGGCGGGGGGGAGCTTGGAGGGGGCGGCATGAAGCTTATGCAGGCGAAAGACGTTTTTCGGCGCACGCAGCTTTGGTGATATCGAAATTCGCGCCGGGCGTACGCACGTCGTCGACCGGACGGAGATATTCGCCTATCGGCGAATTTATGCGGCGACATCGAGGCTCGCCCCACGTGACGGCGTGCGCGCGCTCAGGCATTCTCCCCGAAGGTTCGTCGCTCCGCCGCCCACGGAGCTAGCCATAGAGGCATGTCGCCCGGAAACGCGAAAACGTCCAAGCCGCTGCGGTCGCAGTCGTTGGCTCGTCAACCGGACGCGACTCGTGCCGAACAAGCTCGCCCCTTACGGCGGCCTACGACAGCAAGCTCCGCGCAATGACAATCCGCTGCACTTCGCTCGTCCCCTCGTAAATCGTGGTCACACGCGCGTCGCGCATGTGGCGCTCGACGGCGAACTCGCGGGTGTAGCCGTAGCCGCCGTGGATCTGAATCGCTTCGTTCGTGACGCGAACGGCGGTTTCGCTCGCGAACACTTTGCTCATTGAGGCTTCGCGCGAGAACAGCTTGTCGTTCTCTTTCAGGTACGCCGCGCGCATGCAGAGCAAGTGGGCCGCATCGATGCCGACCTTCATGTCCGCGAGCTTCCACTGAATCGCCTGGAAGTCGCCAATCGGTTTGCCGAACTGCTTTCGCTCTTTGGCATACGCAACACTTGCCGCGAGGGCCGCGCGCGCGATGCCGATGGCTTGCGAGCTGATGCCGATGCGGCCGCCGTCCAGGGCCATCATGGCGATCTTGAAGCCGCCGTGGAGCTGACCGAGAAGCGCGCTTTTCGGAACGCGGCACGCGTCGAATTCGAGAGCCACGGTGTTCGACCCGCGAATGCCGAGCTTGTCTTCGGCGCGGCCGATCTTGAGCCCTTTGGCGCCGCCTTCAACAAGGAAGCACGAGACGCCGCGCGTCCCCGGATGCGTTTCGCGGGGGCCTGTGCGCGCCCACACGACGAACACGCCGGCGTGGGCGCCGCTCGTGATCCACTGCTTCGCGCCGTCGAGCACCCACGTGTCGCCGTCGTCCCGCGCCGTCGTCGCCATTCCGCCGGGGTCGCTCCCCGCGTCGGGCTCGCTGAGTGCGAACGAGCCCGCCTTGTATTCGAAGCTCGCGAGCTTGGGGCAGTGAAGCGCCTTTTGCGCGTCGGTCCCGAACTTGGCAATCACCTCGCCGACCATGTTGGTAACGGCCATCGTCACCGCCGTCGACGCGCAGGCGCTGGCGACCTCCTGCATCGCGAGGGCGTAGGAAACGACGCCCGCGCCAGAGCCACCGAGCGCCTCCGGAACGTTGACCGCGAGAAGCCCGAGATCGGCGAGCCCTTTCAAAAGGTCTTCCGGAAAGCGCTCGTGCTTGTCGATGTCCGATGCGGCAGGCGCAATGACGCGCGCGGAGAAGTCGCGCGCCGTCTGCTGGACGAGCTTTTGAGTCTCGTTGAGGGTGAGATCCACGGCGGGCCGGCTTTCTGGAAGAGCGCACGTCTGCGCGATAGGGCGATTCGGACGTTAGAGCGTGAACGTGACCTTGGCGGCGTAGCTACCGGGGCTCGGCATCTTCATCGATTTCACCGCTTCGACGATGCAGTCGACCTTGTCGTCGGCGTCTTTGTTCGGCACGGCGACGCCCACTGCGTGGACTTTGCCGCCTTTGCCGTCGGGCTCGACATAGGCCGTCACGCTGTAGGTGCCGCTCGCGCCTTGCTTGCACTGTGCAGCTTTATCGCCGCTCTTGCCGAGGACGGCCGCGATGCGATCCGACGACCAGCTCGCCGGGGCGCGCACGTCGCCCGGCGGATCGAAGCCGACTTTTTTTCGAACCTCGGCCTCGCCGCCGTCGGGCTTGGGCCACTGGGTGCCCGTCACCACGTGCAGCATGCACCGTTCGGTCTCGCGGTCACCGAGGCTCGACTCTTCGAGGTACGCGTACTTTGCGTGCCCGTCGGCGCCGACGCGCAGGAAGAACGCGAGGTCGCCGCCAAGGTAATCGACGCGGGTGAGGCCGCTCTTGAAGCACGTGCCGAGCTGCGACTGCAGCCCTTGGAACGTCTTCTCGGTGGCGGCCTGATCGATCTCGCCGAGCTCGGTGCTGACGCTCAGTCCGCTTCGTCGCGCGGGGCGTGGGGCGTGCGTCGGCGCTGCGGCTTCCGGCTCTTTCGCGGGGGGCGTCTCGCCGCCGCAGGCGACGGCGAAGAGCGCCGCCGACGCGAAACACAAGAGCGTGATGCGGTTCATGCTCACTCCTTGAGGAGGCTTGCGGCGATGACGATGCGCTGAATCTCGCTCGTCCCCTCGTAGATCTCCGTGATGCGCGCGTCGCGGTAGTGACGCTCAACCGGGAACTCGGTGGAGTAGCCGTAGCCGCCGTGTATCTGAATCGCCTTGTGGGCGACGCGCGTCGCCATCTCGCTGGCGTAGAGCTTCGCTTCGGCGCTCTCGAGCGAGTGGCGTACCTTCGCGTCTTTCATCGTCGCCGCACGCCACGTGAGAAGGCGCGCCGCGTCGAGCTCGACGGCCATGTCGGCGAGCATGAACTGAATCGCCTGGTGTTGGGCAATCGGAACACCAAAGCTCTTTCGCTCTTTGGCATACGCGACCGACACTTCGAGTGCCGCGCGAGCGATACCGATGGCCTGTGTCGCGATGCCGATGCGCCCGCCGTCGAGCGTCGCCATCGCGACCTTGAAGCCGTCACCGACTTTGCCGACGACCGCGCTATCGGGGATTTTGCAATTCTCGAAGAACACCGTGCACGAGTGCGCCGCGTGGATGCCAAGCTTGTGATCG
>JANXMC010000536.1 GCA_025354825.1 Myxococcales bacterium | reverse complement strand
TTGCGCGGGCGCGTAGCCGGCGGCCGGCGGCCGGCGGCCAACCGTGCGCGGGAGGTCTTGACGCCGCGCGGCCGCTCGTGAAATCGAACCCGATGCCGCTCTTCGAAAAAGTGCTCGTCGCCAACCGCGGCGAAATCGCGCGTCGCGTCATGCGCACGTGCAAGCGCCTCGGGATCAAGACCGTGGCTGTCTACTCCGAGGCCGACGCCGAAGCGCCCCACGTTTCGGACGCCGACGAGGCGGTGCTTCTCGGCCCGGCGCCCGCGAAGGATTCGTATCTCAACGTCGATGCGATCCTCGCGGCGATCCGCGCGACGGGCGCAACGGCGGTGCATCCGGGGTACGGCTTTCTAAGCGAAAAGTCGGGCTTCGCGCGCGCGGTCGCGGAGCTGGGTGTGACGTTCATCGGCCCCACGCCCGACACGCTCGATGCGTTCGGCGACAAGATGAAAGCGCGCCACGTTGCGCTCTCGGCCGGCACGCAGCCCGTGCCCGGCACCGACGAGCCGATTGGCATCGACACGCCCGAAGAGCTCGCGCACGTCAAAACCGTCGTCGCGAAAATCGGATATCCCGTCGTCGTGAAAGCGGTTGGCGGCGGTGGCGGCATCGGGATGCAGGTCGTGCACGACGAAGCGGGCATCGAGCGGGCGCTCAAGAGCTGCTCCGATCGCGGGCGCGCTTCGTTCGCCGACGCGCGCGTCTATATCGAACGATACGTATCGAAGCCGCGGCATATCGAAGTTCAAGTATTTGGCGATACGCACGGCAACGCCTACGCCCTCGGCGAGCGCGAGTGCAGCCTTCAGCGGCGCCACCAGAAGATCCTCGAAGAGTCGCCGTCGCCGGCCGCATTTTTCGCCGGAGAAGACGGCGCCACGCGGCGCACGGCGCTCTACGACGCGGCGCTGCGGGTCGTGCGAAAGGTTTCCTACGTCGGCGCTGGTACATGCGAGTTCATCGCGGACGCCGAAGGGAATCTGTTTTTCCTCGAGGTGAATGCGCGATTGCAGGTGGAGCATCCGGTGACCGAGATGGTCACCGGGCTCGATCTCGTCGAGCTCCAGCTGCGCGTCGCGGCGGGCGAGGCGCTGCCCGATCTGTCGACCGTGACGTTGCGCGGCCACGCCATCGAGGCGCGTATTTATGCCGAAGATCCGGCGAAAGGGTTCATCCCCAAGCCGGGCCCTATCGACACGCTCGCGTGGCCCGGTGGGAGTGAAACGCTCTCGGCGAAGCTGCGGATCGAGTCGGGGGTGCGCTCAGGGAACAAGGTCACGCCGTACTACGACCCGATGGTCGCGAAGCTCGTGACCTGGGGGGAAACGCGCGACGCGGCCATCGCAGCTCTCGACGCGGCCATCGCCGAGACGACCCTTGCGCCGTGCGTGACGAACATGCCGTTCCTCCGCGCCGTCCTCGCGAGCGACACATTCCGCAGCGGCCAGTACGACACGAAGTTCGCCGAGGTCTTCGCGAAAGAGACCTTCGCCAAGAAGGCGTAAGCCGCTTTCGCGACGCGGTGCCTACGCCCCGGCGCCCTCGACGGCGTGGGGCGCGAGGCGCCCTTCCAAGACGGCGATCGCGTTGTCGACGGCGACGCTGGCCATCGCTTCGCGCGTGTTCACTTCGGCGCTGGCGATGTGGGGCGCGAGCACCACGTTCGACAGCGCGAGGAGCGCGGGGTGTACGTTCGGCTCGTCTTCGTACACGTCGAGACCGGCGGCGCGAATCGGGCCGCGTGCGAGGGCCGCCGCGAGCGCCGCCTCGTCGACGCAGCCGCCGCGCGACGTGTTGACGAGAATCGAGCCGAGGCGCATGAGCGCGAGGCGATCGGCCGAGACGATGTGCCTCGTCTCGGGCGTGAGCGGGCAGTGGACCGAGATGATGTCGCTCATCACGAACAGATGATCGACGGGGGCATAGCGCGCGCCCATCGCCCGCTCCATCTCCGGCGCCATGCGTGTGCGTTGCGTGTAGACTACCTGCATCCCGAAGCCGCGGGCGCGGCGCGCCATCGCGCGGCCGATGCGCCCCATGCCGATGATGCCCAGGGTCGCGCCGTGAACCGCGCTGCCGAGCATGAACGTCGGGCTCCACCCCTTCCATCCGCCGGCGCGGACGAGGCGATCCCCCTCGGCGATGCGACGTGCGGCGGCGAGCATGAGACCGAACGCGAGGTCGGCCGTCGCCTCCGTCAGCACGCTCGGCGTGTTGGTCACGGTGACGTTGCGCGCGGCGCACTCGGCGAGGTCGATGTTGTCGACGCCGACGGCGACGTTCGCGACGAACGTGAGCTTGGGGCAGCGCGCGAGGAGCGCCTTGTCGATGCGGTCCGTGAGAAGCGTGACGACGCCGTCGAACGTGCTCGCGAAGTCGGCGAAGGCCGGATCGGCCAACCCTCGACCTGATGCGCCGACGACGACCTCGGCGCTTTCGCGCAGCCGATCGACGGCGGTGCCGGGGAGGGGGTGCGTGACGAAAACACGGGGCTTGGCAGTCATGGGCAGTCCTCTCGAGCGTGGCGTGGCGCGTGCGGGTCAGCCTTCAGGCTTCAGCCTTCAGCCTTCAGCCTTCAGGATCTGGGCCCGCTTCGAGGATCTCGGCGTCGAACGGGACGATCGCGTGGCTCGTGAGCCCAGGGATAGCCGCGGTCACGGGCTCCAAGATGTCGTCCGCCGTGCCGACGACGACGACGAGGAGATCGATCGTCCGCAGACGATCGCGGACCGCCTTGTTCGCCGAGTCGACGCTGACCGCCTTCACGTGATCGAGATAGCCCGTGTAGTAGTCGGCCGGGAGGCGCAGAAGCTCGACGTCGACGGACTGGTGCAGCCGCTTCGGCGCCGTGTCGATCTCGAACGCGTGGGACCGCGTGAGGTACCCCTTGATGAAGTCGAGCTCCTCCTGCGTGATCCCATCTTTCACCCAAGCCTCGAGGAGCTCGAGCTCCAACGCGATGCACGGCGCCGCGTCTTCCGCGGCGGGGAAGGTCCACATCGAGAACGACTGCCGCTGCCGATCGATCGACGCTCGCGCCGACGCGCCGTAGGACCAGCCGCGCTTCGAGCGCACTTCGCGCATTAGCCGGGAGGTGAACGTGCCGCCAAAGATGGAGGTCGCGACGCTGAGCGCGACGTGATCGGGATCATGAGGCCACGTGCCGAGCATGCCGATGAGGATCTGCGTCTGCGTCCTCTCGGGCTTGTCCACGAGGATCAGCCGGCGGCCGCCCTTCGTGACGGGCGGTCCGACGTCGTCGGCGACGGCGGCACCTTCGGGCAGGCGCGCCGTGAGCATCCGTGCGAAGCGTGCGGCGTCTTCCGGCGTCACGTCGCCCGCGAAGCCGACGACGACGTTCCCCTTGGTGAAGTGCTTCGCGAAGTGCGCCTTCGCGTCGCCAACGGTGATCGACCTCACCGTCGTGACCGTCCCCGCGCCGTCGCGCCCGTAGGCGTGGCCGCCAAACATCGCGCGGCGGAACGCCTGCTGGGCGAGGCTGCGGTCGTGATCCTTCGTCTCGTCGATCTCCGCGAGGGTCTCGCGCTTCAAGCGTTCGAGCTCGTCTTCCGGGAACGTCGGCGTGCCGAGGAGCCTGCCGAGAAGCTCCATGAACGCGTCAGCGCTGCGGCGGATCACCTGGGCGTGAATCGCCACGGACGACGCCCCCGTGTCGACGGCCATCTCGCCGCCGAGGCGATCGATGGCGTCTTCGATGGTGCGTGCGTCGAGCCCTTCGGCCCCGCGACGGAGCATGCGCGCGGTGATGCGCGAGAGGCCGTCTTTTCCGACCGGGTCGTGGGCGTTGCCCGTACGCAGGGCGATGACGATCGAGACGAGGGGAATCTTGTGGGACTCTTCGAGGTAGACGACGGACGCGCCGCCACTGTCGATACGGATGGTCATTCTGCGGCCTCGTGGTCGGTCTCGTCCGTCTCGTTCTCGTCGTCGCCCTCGTCTGGGGCTTCGCCGTCGGGGAAGACGCGGACGATGCTTCGTGAGTTGGGCGCGAGGTAGCGTCGCGCGGCACGTCGCACGTCGCTCGGCGTCACGCGGCGATAGGCCTCGAGCCTGCGGAACGCGGCCGATGGATCGCCGAGGACGGTCTCGTAGAAACCGATTTGCTCGGCCTTGCCGCTGGTGCTCTCGAGGGACTGCAGCACCGAAAGCTCGAGGCGCGCTTTGGCGCGCTCAATCTCATCGCTCGTCACCACCTCGTTGCGAAGCTTCGCGAGCTCGGCGTCGATGACGTCCTGGAGCTCGGCGGCCGTGTGGCCTGCGCGGGCCGACGCCGACACCTCGTAGAGGCCGGGGTCTCGGAACGTGCCGACCCACCCGCGCATCTCGCTCGCGATTTCGGCGTCGATGACGAGGGCGCGATGAAGCCGCGATGCTCGCCCGCCGCAGAGCACTTCGTTCATGATCGTGAGCACCGCGTGGTCGGCGTCGCCGAGCGCCGGCCCGTGGTACGCGACGAAGAACTTGTCGGTCGCCGTTGGCTTCCTCACTTCGAGGACGCGCTCTTCGGTCTGCGGCGGCTCGGGCTGGGCGTCTTCCGGCGGGATCACCGCGCTCTTATGCGCGCCGTAGCCCGTCTGCAAAAGTCCGAGGGCCTTCTCTTCGTCGATGTCGCCAACGATGACGACGAGCGCGTTGTTCGGCGCGTAGTACGTCCGATAGAACAGCTCGCAGTCTTCCGGCGTGAACCCTTCGATGTCCGCCATCCAGCCGTTCGTCGGCCACTGGTAGGGGTGCTTGGTGAAGGCGAGCTTGTAGAGCAGCTCGCTTGCCGCACCTTCGACGTCGTCGTCGACGCGGTAGCGACGCTCGTTGGCGACGACCTCTTTTTCGCTCTTCACCTGCGGCTCGCGCAGCACGAGGCGCGACATGCGATCGCTCTCGAGCTCGATGGCGAGGCTCAGTCGATCGGCCGGGAGCGCTTCGTAATAGTACGTCCAGTCGACCCACGTCGCGGCGTTGGATTCGGCGCCGTTCTCTTCGAGCTTGCGATCGAATTCGCCGGCCTTGAGGTTCTCCGTCTCGTTGAACATCAAGTGCTCGAAGAGGTGCGCGAGCCCTGTTTTTCCCGGGCGCTCGTGGCGCGAGCCGACGCCGTACCACGTGAAGTAGCTCACGACAGGGGCGCTCGCGTCGACGAGGAGCAGCACCTTGAGACCGTTCTCAAGGGTGTAGCGACGAACCGTTTCGCTCGCGAACGCGTGCTCGCCTTCGTAGGTCACCTTCGCGGTGCCGGCGGCGGCCGCGGCGTTGACGCGAGCGACCATCTCGCTGGGGGCGTGCTTCAAATCCTGCTCGGGCATCGGGCGACCTTAACCCGCCCCCACGCTGGCGTCACCACGCGCGCATGTCGAAGACTTGCAGATTGCCCGCTGTCCAAATCCAGACATTGGGGCCGAACGTCGCGACGATGGCCGACTTGGGCTCGGCCGAGTCGCCTGCGACGGGCGTCGACGGCGCGTCGCTGCCGATGCGCGCGAGGCGCACCGGCTCGCGGGCGCCGCGTGTGGTGTGGAACACGGGCTCGTTGCCGCCGACCGCGATGATGCCGCCGTCGGTCGCGAGGAGCGCGCCGCCGTCGAAGCCGCGCACGGCATGCATGGGCCTCGGCACGCCGGCGTCGTTGATGAACGCGGGCTCGCCGTTGTCCCAAATCACGGTGCGCGGCGCGCCGTTCTCGACGCGCCAAACCTCGCCCGCGCGCCCGAGCAGAATGCCGACACCGCGCCAGACGTCGTAGTCGGCGAGGTCGCCGTCGACGACCTGCGCTTCGGTGATGGGGACCCAGTCGCGCCCATCGAACCGCGCGACCGCACCGACGCGATCACCGCACACGAGCATGGAGAGATCGGTCTTCGCGGCGGTGGGCCCCGCAATGCCAACGGCGAGGACGGCCTCGTGCTTCTCGAGCTTCGCGTCGGGGCGAAAAGGAACGAACCCCTTGCCGTCGAACTCGAGCAGGGCTCCCGTGCCCCAGACCAGAATGCGCCCTCGGTATTCGCCGATGCCGTACCACCACGTGAGGCTTCCAGACGCTCGCGGCAGCGGGAACGACCGGTGCGCGCCGTTCTCGAAGCGGACGACGTTGCCGTGGTTGGAGAGCCCCCAAATCACGCCGCTCGCCTCGGCATGGATGCCGTGGAGCGCCTGCTCGAACGTGTGCGCGCCACGAACCTCGCCCTTCACGACGTGGAGGATCAGACTCGTCGATCGGTCGCCGAGGCTGCGCCCGAGGAGGTGAAAGTCCTGGGGCGACGGCCCGCTCGCGTCGGCGAAGAAATGCTTCTTCGCAGGCATAGCCGTGACCTCGAGGGTGCCGCGCACGATGAGCGGCGGCTCGCGGGGCGCTTTGCGAAGGTCGCGCACTTGATCCGGATGGGACGGCTCGCGGTACGACTCGCCGAAGAAGTTCTCGTCGCGGAAGGTGCGCAGCCAGCGGAAGACCTCCTCGGCTTCGAAGACCATCGACCCCGTTCGCAGCGTCACGGTGAGCGCGAACTCGTCGAGGTTCAGCGTGAGCTGCGCGCGGCCTGTCGAGTCGAACAGCCGATTCGCTTCGCCGCGGACTTTCTCGGCGCGCTCGTCGCCGAGGAGCGTCTCGACGGCGACGATGTCGCCCGTGACGATGCGCCCGACGACCGGATCTTCGAAGCGAAACCCAAGGTGCACGAGGAGATCGCGAAGGCTCTTCGGAATCTCGGCAGCGTGCTCCAGGGTCTCTTCACGCTCGTCCGCGACGATGTCGAGCCACTCGCCGAAGTGGCTCGCGAGCGGCTTCACGACGCCTGCATGCCATTCGACGATCGCGAGCTCGGCGTCGTCGCCGCGCGGCATGCGCACCGCCTCGGGCAGAGGCATCGGCGTCTTCTGATGCTGGTCGAAGCAGTAGTACGTCTTGCCGTTGGGGCCGGCCGCGAACGGCAAGTAGCGATGCTTGTCGACGCCTGCCGGCAGCGCGACGACCTCGCGCATCACGCGCTCCATCTCGGCGGCCGCGAGGAACTCTTCGGGCTCGCCGATGCTCGACGTTACGCGCATCGCGGCGACGTAGCTCGGTGGGAGCGGCCGCCCCGCGACGTTGGCCCGTGCGGCGAGATCGCGCATTGTCGTTGCCGCGCCGAACCGCTCGGGGTGATTCGTCCGCGAGAGAACGCTCTTGATACGCTCGAGCGCCGCCAACGCGAGGCGCGATGGATCGACGCTGACCTTAACTTTGCTGCGGGCCGAGAGGCGCTTCTTGGTCGAGGGCTTCTTGATCCGCATGTGCGTCGCGTGTTGGTGGCGAGCGCGGGATGCGCTCAGTCCACCTTCAGGATAGCGAGAAATGCCGCTTGGGGGATTTCAACGCTACCGACCTGCTTCATGCGCTTTTTTCCCTCTTTTTGCTTCTCGAGGAGCTTGCGCTTTCGCGAAATGTCGCCGCCGTAGCACTTCGCGGTTACGTCTTTGCGCATCGCGCGCACGGTCTCGCGCGAGATGATCTTGCTGCCGATCGCCGCTTGAATCGCGACCTCGTACTGCTGGCGGGGCACGAACTCTTTGAGCTTCTCGGCGAGCGAGCGTCCACGCGTGTGGGCCTTCTCGCGGTGCACGATGATGGAGAGCGCGTCGAGCGGGTCTCCGTTGACGAGCATGTCGACCTTCACGAGATCGCCGACGCGGTAGCCAATGAGCTCATAGTCCATCGACGCGTAGCCGCGCGACGCGCTCTTCAGCTTGTCGTGGAAGTCGAAGAGCACTTCGTTGAACGGAAGCTCGTAGGTGATGATCACTCGCTCAGTGCTTGCATACTGCATGCTGATCTGAACGCCGCGCTTCTCTTGGCAGAGAGCGAGAACCGCGCCGACGTGGTCGCTCGGCACGTGGATCGCCATCTTCACGATCGGCTCTTCGATCGTCTCGATGAACTGCGGCTCGGGGAGCTTCGCCGGATTCTCGACGCGGATCTCCTCGCCGCTCTTCTTCGTCACCTTGTAGACGACGCTCGGAGCCGTGATGATGAGGTCGAGGTTGAACTCGCGCTCCAACCGCTCCTGAATGATTTCCATGTGGAGCAGGCCGAGAAAGCCGCACCGGTAGCCGAAGCCGAGCGCTTCCGACGAGTCGGGCTCGAAGGAGAACGCGGCGTCGTTCATGTGGAGCTTCTCGAGGGCGTCGCGAAGGTCCGGGTATTGCGCGCTGTCCGTCGGGAAGACGCCCGAGAAGACCATCGGCTTCACGTCTTTGAAGCCGGGCAGGGGGTCGCTCGTCGGCTTGGCGGCGTGGGTGACGGTGTCGCCGACCTTCGTGTCGTGAACGCTCCGGATGTTGCCGGCGAGGAAACCGACCTCTCCCGGGCCGATCTCGTCGAGGGCGACGGCGAAGGGCTGGAACGAGCCAAGCTCGGTCACCTCGTAGTCCGTCATCGTCGCGAGGAAGCGGATCTTGTCGCCGCGTTTGAGCGTGCCGTCCATCACGCGAACCATGACGATGGCGCCGCGGTAGCTGTCGTACCAAGAGTCGAAAATCAGCGCGCGAAGAAGCCCGTCGGGGTTCCCCTTCGGCGGCGGGATTTTTTTGACGATCTCTTCGAGGATTTCGGGGACGCCGACGCCCGTTTTGCCGCTACAGCCGATCGCCTCCGAGCAGTCGAGGCCGATGACCTGCTCGATCTGCTCGCGCGTCCCTTCGACGTCGGACGACGGGAGGTCGACCTTGTTCAAGACGGGCAGAATCTCGAGCCCCTGCTCGAGCGCGAGGTAAACGTTCGCGAGGGTTTGCGCCTCGACGCCCTGCGTGGAGTCGACGACGAGCACGGCGCCTTCGCACGCGCTGAGCGACCGCGAGACTTCGTAGTTGAAGTCGACGTGGCCGGGCGTGTCGATGAGGTTCAACTGATAGGTGAGGCCGTCTTTCGCCGTGAATTTCAGGCGCGCGTTCTGCGCCTTGATCGTAATGCCGCGCTCACGCTCGATATCCATCTTGTCCATGAACTGAGCGCGGGCTTCGCGGTCGGTCACGGCTCCGGTGATCTCGAGGATGCGATCGGCCAGCGTGCTTTTGCCGTGGTCGATGTGCGCGATGATCGAGAAATTGCGAATCAGCGATTGCGGCGTCGTAGGCATCGGGAAGGGGCTCCGCGGCGAGAGGCGCGACGGTTGGGCGCGACGGTTTGGCGCTACGCGCGTGCTTTTTCAGCACGCGCGGGCGAGTGGTGCGGGGCGCTCACTTCTTAGCGCGGGACCCGTCGTTTACGAGGGGGGCGGCAGCTTGGCTTCCTGCGCCCGCGCCCGCGCCCGCGTCGACGCCGAGCTCGCGCCCATCGCGGGCGGATTCGAAAAGAGGAGACGGGG
The DNA here is from genome assembly GCA_025354825.1 of Myxococcales bacterium. Lineage (GTDB taxonomy): Bacteria > Myxococcota_A > Polyangia > Polyangiales > Polyangiaceae > JANXMC01. The sequence goes on along the minus strand of JANXMC010000536.1, from coordinate 2,049 downwards.
CCGTCTCGAGCTTGCTCGCGCCGGAGGCCGCGCCGCCGCCTGCATGCGACCCCTCGCTGCCCGTCGGTGTTCGACCGAGAGCGAGCTGGCCGGGCAGAAGGTTCGCGTAGTGATTGAGCACGAGGTCGATCCCCTCGCGGATGTACACGGCTACCGGAACCTTCGTGCGCTCGTGCAGAAGCTTGAGCTTGTCGTTCTGCTCGGGCGTCACGTAGATGGTCGTCGAGATCTTCTTCCGAGACATCGCCGTGCCGTGGGCCTCTGTGGAGAGCGTGAGGGGTGAAGGCGTGAAGGGGGGGAGCGTCAAAGGGGCCGCGAGCTCGGAAGGCTGAAATCCGTAGCCGGGCGCCGCTTGTCGAGTGACCCGCAGCGCCCGATTCAGCCGCTCGTCTAGTGGAGATGCCTCCGCTTGGCTAGCAGCCGCAGCGGCTGCGGGCGTTTCGCCGTCGGAAAGTTGACATACACTACGTGAACATACGTGACGATTCAAGGGACGCGTGACGCTTGATGATTTGGAGCGCCCCGCGATACGCTGGGTTTCTCGCAGCACGCAGTACGCTCGCGGGTTTCGTAGTCGCTGCTGTCCGGCTGTTTGCTCGCTTCTTTCGCGCACTCCGCGCCGCGGGGTCACGTTTGCCGGTCGCCGAGTCGGGCGCCTGCCCATGGTGATCGCGCATGTTTAACAGGGGAACTGACTGCTCATGAAGGTCCGCACGTTCGCTGAGAGCCGTTCTTTGCCGTTCATGACGCTGCCCGTCACGCGATCGTCGCGGCGCGGCTTCGCGTCGGTCGCGATTGCCGCCGCCGTGGCGATGGCCGCGATCGTCGCCGGCTGCGGAGACAGCGCGAAGAAGCCGGCAAACCCGGGGGATGCGAAAGCGCCCGTCGAGGTTCGATCGATCACGGTCGACCACGAGGCCTGCGCCGAGGGGGGGAATCGCGTCGAGGCGTACGACGCCGACGGCGACGGGAAGCCCGACGTTCGCAAAGTCTTTTCGGCCAACGGCCGCGAGCTTTGCCGCACCACGGACTTGAACCACAACGGCCAGCCCGAGCTGTACGAATACTACGGGCCCAGCGGCGACACGCGCCGGCGCGAGGCGAGCTACGTCGAGAGCGGCGAAGTTACGTCGATCGAGTACTTCGAAGGCGGCAAGCGCGTTCGTCGCGAGCTCGACACGACGGGCCAGCACCGCATCGACACGTGGGACTACTTCGACCCGGCGAGCGGCAAACGCACCAAGCGTGAGCGCGACATCAACGGCGACGGCCGAATCGATCAGTGGTGGCAGTGGGACGGCGACAAGCTGACCATCGCCATCGACAAGACGGGCGACGGCCGCCCCGATCCCGAGGCGACAATCGTCCAAGGCGGATCAGGCACGATGGGCCCGCCGCCTGCCGCAACCACGGCGACTCCCACGCCGACGACGTCGGCAGCGCCGACGACGCCGGCCACGCCGGTGGCACTGACGGAGGCCACGCCGGCGACGACAGGAGAGTCGGACGCGGGCGCGGGGGATGGCGGCACGAAGAAGCCGAAGGCGAAGGGGAAGTGAGAATGAGAGCGTTTCGTCAGACTGCGCCGGTCCTCGTTCTCGTGACCCTCGCCGCAAGCTCCGGCGCCTTTGCGTTGGGCTGCGGCAGCAAGGCTCCCCCCGCGGCAACGCCCGGCACGCACGTCGATCCGGCATCGCCGGGCGGCACCCACGACCAAAGCAAGTGGCCCGCCGACGACCACAGCTTGTGCGACTGGCGCGGCAAGCCGGAGCTCGAGCTTTCGGAGACGGCAGGCCCCGGTGCGATGCGTCCGAACGTCCGCCGCGTCTTCAAGACCGTAGGCGAGCGCGACAACCGGCACCGCACGCTGATTTGCCGCGAGATCGACTCGAACCTCGACGGAATCAAGGACGTCGTCCGCTTCTTCAACGCCAAGGGCGAAGCGCAGCGCGAAGAGGCCGACACGAATTACGACGGAAAAGTCGACGTTTGGCTCTCGTTCGTCGCTGGCCGCCTCGCCGAGGTGGACGAGGACGAAAACCACGACGG
>JANXMC010000520.1 GCA_025354825.1 Myxococcales bacterium | reverse complement strand
CGAACTGGAACGTGTCGTGGCGCTCAAGGTGGTGCGCGGCGGTGACACGCTGCTCGATGACGCCGCCGTCGTGCGATTAAAGCGCGAGGCACGCGCTGCAGCCTCCATCGTGCACCCGAGTGTCGTTGGTATCTTTGAGGTCGGCAGCGTCGGCGCGACACCGTTCATCGCGATGGAGTACGTCGAGGGGCGCACGCTCCGCGACCACCTGCGCGAAGGGCCGTTCCCGGCGCCACGTGCGCTCCAAGTGCTTCGCGAGATCGCGACCGCGCTCGCCGCCGCCCATGGGCGAGGCATTGTTCATCGCGACATCAAACCCGAAAACGTCATGCTCGCAGGCGGCGGCACCGCGAAGGTTCTCGACTTTGGGATCGCGCGTCGCGTGGCGCCCGGCTCCGACGCGGACGAGACCACCCGCGGTGGCGTCGCGATGGGCTCGCCCCGCTACATGTCGCCTGAGCAGCTTCGCGGGCTCGCGCTCGACGGACGGTCCGATCAGTTCGCCTGGGCCGTGCTCGCGCACGAACTGATCTGCGGAACGCCGCCATGGGAGTCGCAAAACGCAAACGACGCTGTCGCCAATACCCTCAATGCTGCGACGCCGTCGCTCGACGCACTCGCCCAGCGTGCGGGCGACGTCGTACGCATGACGGTCACACGCGCGCTGTCGAAAACTCCGGAGCATCGGTTCTCCTCAATGGACGCGTTGCTGGATTCGCTGCCCACGGAAGCACCAGGAGCAAAGTCGCGTTGGAGATGGGCGACTTGGCGCTCGGTGGCAGTCGGCGGCAGCCTTCTCCTGGTGGGCGGCGCCGCGATAAGCCGCCGCCTCCTCCCGCGGCTCACCGACGCAGGCGCGCCCACACGCGACGCGCAGCCTCTGAGTCCTCCTCCGAGTGTAGAGGCGGCGGCCGCCTTCGAAGCGGCAATACAACTGTGGCGAGACGCGTCCACCGCGGAGGCGCTCCACAAGCTCGAAGAAGCAACCGCATCGGCTGGGTTCGCTGCGGCCCATCTCCAGCTCGCTGCGCTGTCCCCGCTCGGCGACTCCGCGCGGCGACACTTCCAGTCCGCCGAGCAGTTCCGCGGCAGGCTCACCCTCGAGGAACGAGATCTCCTCGACGCACTGGCTCCGTCAATGGGCTCGCCATCGGACATGGCGGAGACGGTGCGCCAGCTCGAGGCGTTGCGCGCGCGGCGCACCGATACGACATTCTTGTCCCTTCTCATCGCGCGAAGACACCTTTGGAAGCAGGACGCCGAGGCGGCACTCGCTCACGCGAATGCCGCGCTCGAGAGCCCCGGCGCGCAGCGCGCGATCGCGATGTTTCACCGAGGACGAGCGAACATTCTCCTTCACCGGGTGGAGGAAGCGCGCCGCGACTTCGGCGACTGCCTCGCGTCCTCGCCGTCGGCGACCGACTGCCTCACATGGCTGGCGCGCCTCGATACCAACGAAGGGCGCTGCGCCGACGTTATCCGGTGGAGCCGCCGCTTGCTCCTCGCCGCCCCGGCGAACGCGATCGCTTACAGCTACCTGGCCGGAGCCCTCTTCACCGAGTCCCAGCAGACCGCGAGCGCGCGAGCGCCACTCGAGCAAAAGTGGGCGCATACCCCTTCGGCCACACGGGAATGGGTCCAACGTCAGGATGAATTCTTTCTCGCGATCCTCGACGGCGACTTCGATCGTGCCGATCAGACGCTCGACGCCTGGGAGGCCGTGGCACGGCGATCCGACGCGGCGGATTCGCGCGGATATCCTGCCGAGTGGCGCCTGCACTTCGCGATGGAGCGGGGGCGCCGCGCGGAGGCGGGGCGGCTCGCGCAAAAATATCTCGTCGAGAGTCGCGGCTGGGCCGAATCCGAATCGGTCGTCTTCGATATCGAGGCGCTGAGATTTCTGTATGCGTCAGGGGCCGTGCCCAAGGCTGCGTTCGATGCCTCCCGCGCCGAGTGGTTTGACGCCGAGGCGGATAAGCGCGCGCCTTATGAATCGGACAGGTATCGGTGGTACGAAGCGTACGTCGAGCCCGTGAGCTCGTTCGACGAGGCGCGTGACGCCCTCGCGAAGGCGCCGCCCCAGTGGCTCCCCGACCCCGCGCTGCGCACAGCGCAGGCAGACGAGCGGCTGGGCGCCATGTTCCTCTACGCAAACCGCGTCGACGATGCGCTGCCGTACCTCCGGCGCGCCGCGTCTTCCTGCGCGCTGAATCGGCCGTTTCATCAGACGCGAGCATTCCTTGCTCTCGGAAGCGCACTCGAAGCGAAAGGCCAGTCTCGCGACGCGTGCGCCGCGTATGGCCGCGTCCTCTCGCGCTGGGGAAACAGCCCGTCGGTCACCGCGCAGTCCGCCAAAGCAGTCTACGAGCGTTTGCACTGTCTCTGAACTCAACTTGCCAATCAGCCTTAAGGAATTCAATTATGACGAATAGCAAAGACGACACGGTCAGGAGCGAAACCCACGTCACGCAGCCCGACGCCTCTCCGCTCGCCCAAGCCACGCGGAAGAGTCGACCGCTTGCCGTGTTGAGGGAGACGGTGCTCGTCGTGCGTTCGGGGGTTGAGGCGGGCGCGCCGCCTATCCTCTGCAAACAGACGAGCGTGGGTTGAGCGGCGTGGCGCGAATGCCTCAAATGCGCAGCTCCGCGTTCGTGTGCGCGCTCGTCGTGGCCTCGTGCTGCTGCACGCCCGCGCGCAACGCCACCCTTTCAAGCGCCGCCCCCCGCCCCGTGGAGGACAATTATTTCGGGCAGCGGGTCATTGACCCCTACAGATGGATGGAGACGTCCAGCAAGGAAACGACGGACTGGTTCACGGCGGAGGACCGGCGCGCGCGGACCACCCTCGCGTCCTATCCAATCGCCGCGGACGTACTGCGCGAGGTCCGCGCGGCGGTGACCGACGCCGAAACAATTGAGGACGGCCGCTGGGCGGGGGACCGCGTCTTTCATCTGGGAAAGAGAAAGGGGACCAAGGCTTATTCCGTAGAGACGGGTGCGCTTCCGGGCGCCACAGCGGCGGCGTTCGCCTGGAAGCCGGACGGTGAGGGCGACACGATCGACTTTCTCTCTCCTTCGCCTTCCGGCCGCACGCTCGCCGTCGGGATCTCCATCGACGGTTCGCAGGAGAGCGTGCTCCGCGTGATCGACACTTCGACAGGTCAGCTTGCGACTGAATTCATTCCTGGAGCGCGCGACGCAAACGTGAGCTGGCTCGACGAACGGAGCTTTGTGTACACGCGCTACATAGGGGGTGACGCTGCCGACGCTTCTTCTCGACTGCGCCCCGTCGTGTTTCGTCATGTGCTCGGCGATAAGCCAGGGCGCGACGCCGTCGTACTCAGCACGTCTGTGCTCAACGCTGATTGGCTCGCGCCGGACGACCTTCCTTCCGTCCGAGCGATCCATGGGTCCGGGTTCGCTCTTGCCGTGGTCTACCACGGTGTCCAGCGTGAGCTTTCCGTTCGCGTGAAGTCCGAGGCGCAGCTACTAGACGTCGCCGCGCCGTGGACCGAGCTCGCTGCGCCTGACGACAAGGTCATCGACGTGACGGCGCGGGACGGAGAGGTCTTCTTCCTCACGCATGATCGCTCCTCCACGCTGCGCCTCGTTTCGCGCTCCGTGCGCGGGGGCCCTCTACGCGAAGTCTTGCCGCCGAGCGATTTGGTCCTGCAGCAGGTCGTCGCGGCGCGCGACGCGTTGTACGTACACGCGCTGGACCGTGGCTATGGGCGCGTCCTGCGGGTGCGCGGCGCCGAGGTGACGTCCCTGTCGCTCCCGTTCGAAGCCTCGGTGCGCGCGCTTCAAGCTCACGCCGATGCGGACGGAATTGTCTTCGCGTTGGAGGGTTGGGCACATTCGCAGCGGTGGTATCGATTCGATCCGAAGAACGGTGACGTAACGCCGCTCGGGCTCGAGCGCGACCCGGTCGATTGGCCCGACGTCGAGACCACACGCCTCGAGGCGCGTTCACACGACGGTGTCGTCGTGCCGCTCTCGGTCGTGGAGCGGAAGGGCACGCCACATGATGGCACCCGAAGACTTTGGCTCACAGCGTATGGGGCGGGGGGCCTCGCCATCTCTCCCGTGTTCATCCCCGCCTGGCGCGTATGGCTCGATCACGGAGGCATCATCGCCATCGCCCACGTCCGTGGTGGCGGAGAGAAGGGCAGCGACTGGCATGCGGCCGGAAGGATGGACAAGAAAGAAAACTCGACGCGCGATGTGATCGCCTGCGCCGAGCACCTGATCGCCAACGGCTACACGTCATCGAAGTCGTTGGGGGTCTACGGTCAGAGCGCCGGAGCGATCCCCATTGGCGGCGCCCTCAACGCGCGACCCGATCTCTTTGGAGCAGCGGTCGTGCACGCGGGCGCGTTCAACATCCTTCGCATAGAGCAAACGCCCGCCGGACCGCACAACGTGAAAGAGTTCGGCTCCGTCGCGACAGCGGCGGGCGCCCGAAGCCTCATTGCGATGGACCCATATACCCACGTGCGGGACGGTGCGTCTTACCCGGCGATCCTGCTCACAGCCGGAGAGCGCGATAGCCAAGTACCGCCTTGGCAAGTCGCGAAGATGGCGATTCGGCTGCAGGCCGCAACATCGAGCGCGCAGCCCATTCTTTTTCGCCTCTTAGAACACCAGGGGCACGGGGCCAATGCGAGCGCCGACGCAGATGTCGCGCGCTACGCGGCGTACTACACCTTCATGCTGACCCAGCTCGGCGGCGGCGTTGATACGGGTCGGGCGCGTGCAGACCGCTAAGCTCGACGCACCGGACTTGGTCGATGCAGAGGCGTGGACGTGGCCCCTCTCGGGAGCGGAGTTCGCCGACGGTCATTGGACGAAGGTGCCGTTCTTCGAGCCGGGAGCGCCCGCGCGTCTCGCGCCCATTCTAAAGATCTTCGACCGTTGGACCGCGGACGAAATTCTGACGGCGCACGACGGAAAGGCGATTGTGTCCTTCCCAACGCCCGACGGCGATCTCATGACCGCCGTCGTCCCGCCGCTCCAAGCCCTCAAGTTCTATGGCGGCGGAATGACAGCGTGCGCCACGAACCACGCGAGAGTGCGAGACCTCGCGCGCGACGTCATGACGGCGCTCGGGGCGCATCCCGCGCGCGTGGAATCGAACATCTATCTCTCGAGTCGAGGCTGCAGGACGCCGTTGCATTTCGACTGCAGTGAGTCGGTTGTGCTGCAGGTGCAAGGGCGGAAGACGTGGCGCGTGGCACCCAACGAGTCCATCGCGGCGCCAGTCCGCAACAGCGGGATCACGGGCGACATTCCATTCGAGGTTCGCCGCGATCTTCGAGCGCCACTCCCACGGGACGTACCGGCCAGCGCCATCACGTACGAGCTCGAGCCCGGCGGCATCCTTTACGTCCCTCGCGGGTTCTGGCACGCGACGGAGTCGGATGGAGACTCCGTCTCTCTGCACTTTCACTACCAGACATTGACCTGGCTGGACGTGATTCTGCCAGCGATACGCGCTCGGCTCGAGTGTGACCCAAAGTGGCGTGAGGCAGCTCGGGCCGTCGGCCCACGGACGCACGGAGCGTCGACCCTGAACGGCGAGGTTGCGACGCTGCTCGCGAACCTCTCGAAGGCGGCGCGCGAGATGCCTGCTGAGGATGCGTTCGAATTCCCCGGCGACTCTCCCCTCGCACCAACACGGTACCGGCGAAACCCCATGGCGGCCCTCTGGGCAAATGGGGCCAGCGAAGACGACGGCGTCGCGGCGTGCAGCGTTCAAGCCCGCTCAAGCTTTCTCGACTTCACCGCGCATCTCGAGCTCGATGCGCCCTCGCGCGCGCTCGCGTACTGGATGGCGTCACGCGACGTCTGCGAAACGGTCGCCGCGAGTGACGTCGCACGTCAATTTGGCGTGAGTGAGGGCGACGCGCGCGACGTGCTCGAGGTGCTTGCCGCTGCCCGCTTGGTCCGCGCAGCCCGCACATAGCGACGCGTTCGACCCCGGCGTCGCCGCTTGGTGTTGCTCGGTGCGCGATGAGGAGCCGCCGCGCCCGCGTCGCGGAGCGCTTAACGTGCGGGGCCTCAAGGCCCTAGAGGCTCACCGTACCGTTGCCGGCGATCGATAATCACGTCATAAATCGACGTCGCCGAGGTCCCCACTCGCGAACTTCGCCGGCTTGCGGGCGTCGGTCCAGGGGTTCCCACGAGGTGCCTCCAAGAAAAACGGACGTGCCGATGTCCCTCGCACGGAGGGTCGAGCGCTTTGGTGGGAAGAGGAACATGACCTCATCTCACCCCGCTCCTGGTTCGAAGATCGACTCGAACGACGACATCACGCCGAGAGCACGCCGCGGTCAGGCCGCTCGCGCTCTCCTAGCCGCCCTCGAAGCGTTCGTGCACGAGTGTGCTGCCGACATCGTGGAGACATCGAAATGGGTGAGCCAAAGCAACTCGCCGCTGGGTCGACGAGGACACTTGTCCGCCGTCCGAAACGGAATACTGCCCGGGAAAAAAATCGGTAGGCAGGTCCTCATTCGACGAGGGGATTTGAATTCCTATCTCGAAAGACAGACGGTAGTCGTCCGACCGAAATCGAGCCCCCCGGCCGACGACGCCGAGGCAGAGCATGCGGCCGAAGTCGCAGCGGCGGTGCTCACGGCTGTGGGCCTCAGACACCGGAGAAACGGCTAATGCAAAATACGAATGGCCAGCTTCGCTGGCTCGGCGAGCACCCCTACGTGCGGATTCGACTGGATGGTGAAAAGCGGCCGACCATTCGCCTTGGCTGCACGACCAAGGACGATGCGCTCAAGCGAATTGCCATCGTATGCGAGATAGTCACCAGCCTGCGCCACGCCGGGCGAGCCCACCTCGCGGAGGAGCTCGCGACGCGCGCGGCGAAGGCGGTTTCGACCTCTGACGTCGAGGGCGTACGGATGGCCGTGCGCGCGATTTGCTCGGGCCAGGTCGCTGCCCGGCCGGCGTTCGAGGAGACGATCACCTTCCGCCAGTTTTCCGAGAAGTGGACGTCCGGCGAGCTCCACGAGCTTTATCGACGACACGTGAAGAAGAAGAAGACGAGCGACTTCGACGAAGGTGTCTTTCGGAAGTGGGTATATCCGCGAATCGGCGATATCCCTCTGATGGCGATTACGAGCGACCACTGCGAGGAGGTGCTCAACGACATCCCAGGCAACCGCTCGGAGCACCTCGTTCGTCACGTCGCGCAGGTGATGAATCGAACGTTCAAGCTCGCCGTCTTCCCCGCCAAGGTTCTCAAGGCGTCGCCGCTCCCCCAGGGGTTCCTCCCGAGAATCGAGAAGGAGAAGGCGCGCTCGTACCTGCTGCCGTCGGAAGACAAGCTCCTGCTCGGGTGCCGGGAGGTCTACCTGGTCCTCCGGCTGTTCTACGGCGTGCTAACCCGAGAGGGTCTCCGCCGCGACGAGGCCCTCACGCTCGACTTTGCCGACCTTGACCTCGAGAACGGCGCCATCCACCTCGACACCAACAAGACCGACGACCCGCGCTGGTGGGCGCTCGACCCGGGCGTCGCCGAAGCCCTTTGGTTGTGGAAGCGCCACTACCATCCGAACCCCGTCCCCTCGTCGCGGGTGTTCGTCTACCCCTTCGAGAGCAAGCAAGCGGGCAAGCCGCTCGCGAGCGCCGTGCGAGCAGAGGAGTTTCGCGCGAACCTCAAGAAGGCGGGTGTCCACCGGGGCCAGCTCTTCGAGCAGAGCGCCGACCGCCGACGGGTGTGCATCCATGACCTTCGCGCGACGTTCGTGAGGACGTCCCTCGCGACGGGGCGCTCGGAGACGTGGGTGCAGGACCGCACGGGTCACAAGTCGTCCGACATGATTAACGAGTACCGTCGGCAGGCCCGAAGCCACGCGGAGTTGAGATTGGGGAAGCTATCCGCGCTGACGGAAGCGATACCCGAGTTGGACCGCGTACGAAGCCGTGAGCCAGCGCTGCGCGCTCGTGCTGATGCGACGGTGGCGACGGCGGCGGAGCGTGCGCATTGAGACGTGCGCCGCCATGGAGCCCATCGCGGCTGCGCCTCGAAGGCCGCCGTCCTCGTGGCACTCACGAAGGGGCAGCAGGCGTACGGTCTTGTAAAGAAGGAATGCGGACTTTGCGTCGGTAACTACCGTTTAAACTCGCGAACGCTCGCAGCCCGCGACGCAAGCGTCGGGCACGAGCTTATGCAGGTGGTAGAGGCGCTTTGGTCCCGCTGTCGCAATCAGGTCCATACCGCCCACTCGGCGGCTGGCCTCTCCGAGTGACATCGCGTCGCTAAATAGAGAGTCCGACGGACTCGATATGCCAGCGCGGCTCCGTCCCGGCCTTCATCTGGAGATGCAGCCCCGTCGCGATGGGCACCTCGTACAGTGGGAAGGCCACCACCACCGTGGCCACCGTGACCGCGAGAACCGCCTTCCAGAGGCGGCACGCGTGGGCGCCTGCGAGCGCCGCTGCCATCGTCCAAAGAAACCACAGGTAAAGGGCGACGAAGACCAACAGGCCGGCGCGAGCGAGCCCGCGCGGGACCTCGGGCGCGAGGACGTTTAACGCGCCGTACTGGGAGTGGAGCACGAATACGATGAGCAGAAGGAGGACCGAGACCAGGAGCCCCGGCCCACCGCCCGCGTAGAGCGCCATCGCCATCGACGTGCGCAGCGGTCGCTTGCTGCCGGCGACCCGCAGGCACACGTGCGCAACGGCACCCAGCGACAGATAGTGAAGGTACGGCCCGAGCGAGCCGACGGCGCTGGCGAGCAAGGTCTTCGAGTCTCCGCCCAGGCGCCCCAGCTCCTGGTAGAGCGGCGTCAGCACCGAGAGCGAGCCCGCGACCATCAGCACCGGATTGAGAACCCGATGGCCGCCGCCGGTCCACTGCCGGGCGAACATCGTCGGTCGAAGCGAAAACCCGAGCACCACGTCCGCCCAGCCGCGGAGCTTCTGCACCAGCGGCTCCTCGCCGAGCTCACGAATCCACGATGGGCCTCCCCCGTCCTGCGGCGACGGCCGGTGCGCGTCGCGCGGCCGCGCGCCGCCCGCGTCTGCGGCGGCCCGCAGCCTGAGCGCCCGCCTCACGTGCCACCCGCCGAAGGCATAGCCCCTGCGCCCGCGGCGCGCCGTTCGCCCCATAGGCGGGCTCACGCGGCGACGCCGGCCCGCGCTGGAGCGTCGCGACCGCAGGCGTTGGAGGCGGCCACGTGACCCGTCGTCCCGGCGCCGAGGCATTTGAATCTGGGTCTTCGCCGGTCGGCGGACCACACGCGTGCCGCTCGCCGGCGCGGCCAAGACCTGAGATTCCTGTGCTGCACGGTTCCGGTCCCGGGGCTCTCTCGTCCGGGCAGTGGGCCGCGGAGTGGGCCGTAAACGCTCTTCGGGGACTTGAATCTGCGGGCCGCAAATCCCGAAATCCCTAATGATTTCTAGCGGAGAGCAAGGGATTCGAACCCTTGGTAAGCTTGCACCTACACCTGATTTCGAATCAGGCTCCTTCGGCCACTCGGACAGCTCTCCACCGCGGAAATTGCTCGATCCGCCCCCCCTCTGTCAAGCGTCCGCCGCAATCGGTTGCCTTCACGCGCCCACCTGCCGGTTTTTCTGCGGTCGCCGAGGCCGCGCGTCAGTTGCTGACGGGGGGTGGCGGGGGCTCGATCGTGCGGCCGGGGGGGCCGAACGTGGCGTCCGTGCCGCCGATGGTGGCCATTTTGCTGCCGGTGATGTCCGTGATGTCGACGTAGACCTCGACGGCGACGTTCATCGACGCGGTCGACCGGAGCCCGAGGTCGAAGCCGACGAGTCCGGGGATGACGGCGGGGACGTAGGGCGTGAGCAGCGGATCGAAGACGCTGCTGCGATTCTGCTGGTTCATTGCGCGGTTCATCAGCGCGCCAGCCTGAATCGCGTTCCCGTCCGTGGCCGGCGGATGGTCGAGAATATTCATCGCCGTGGCCAAATCGACGGCGAGCTCGCGCATGTCGTCGGGCGTGAGCGAACCTTCGATTCGGCTCTTCGCGGGGACTACGTAATAGCGATCGAAGCCGCTGTAGTTCGGAGTAATAGCCTCTTCGCTGACCACGACGCCGGGGCGGTACCGCGCGAATTCGTTCCACGGATCGACCAAGAGCTCGACGTTGTGCTCGACGTCGTCGAGGTTCGTGAGGGTGAACTTCACCTCATACTGAACGTCGCTCGCGTTCAAAAACGGTGCGCGGGGGAAGGGCGGCGCCTTGCCGAGGGCTTTGACCTCGTCGTCCGTCGGCTTCTTCATCGGCAGGCGCACCTGCGTCTGCACTTGGTAGAGTTTGGTATCCCCCTCTTCGTAGAGGGGGGCTGTCGTCTCCGAGATCGCCACCACCGAGGGCGGCAACGCGCGGTTCGCATCGGTGTTCATACAGCCCGCGAGCGCCGCCAACGTGCCCACGGCAAACGCCCCGATTTGGGGGCGCCGGCCCCGCGTCTTGGGGGCAAGAGGCCGCAGCTCCGCGCCCGCTTCGCTTTGCGTTTCGCGCGCTTTACGGTGTTGCATAGCCCCTCATCTGACGTCTTCTCGCATGGCATCTCGCATGACGGCGCTTAGTAGTGCGAAGCGCGTGCCGGGGGCGCGCCGCGCACGTAGGCGAAGTGCTCGCCGAGACGCACCGGCTCGAAGGCAGCCTGTGTCCCCAAGAGCGACTCGGCGTGCCCCAAAAAGAGGTGGCCGCCTAGGGCCGTGAGCTGCTCGAGGGATCGGTGGAAGCGCGGCATGCTGCTGTCGTCCGCGTAAATCAGCACGTTTCGGCAGAACACGATATCAAACGTTCCAAGAGTTGCCGCGAGCTTCGGATCGGCGAGGTTGGTCCAACGGAAGGTTACCTGCGCCTGCAGCGCGCGGCTCGCCTTGAGAGACCCGTCACCTTCGACTTCCAAATGGGTATTGGTATCGACACCGCAGGGAGGCGGGTGGTTATCGCGCATGCTCCGCGGCGAATAGACAGCGCGTCGCCCTTGATCGAGCTTCGCCGTGCTCACGTCGACCCCCATCACTTGAAAGGGCCGGCGCCCTCCCAACACGTTCCCCAAAACCATGGCCAGGCTGTAGGCCTCCTCCCCCGACGAACATCCCGCCGAGAGCACGCGCAACACGTCGCTGCGATGGGCGAGCGTCGGCGCGAGAGCTCCTAGCTGCTCGAATTGGTGCCTCTCACGAAAGAAGTACGTCTCGTTGTTCGTGACGGCGTTGGCGACTTGCATCCATTCGTCGTCCGACCCTTCGAATTTGAGCAGTCGATAGTATTCGGTGAATCTCCGCATTCCGTGCACGCGTAGGCGCGCCGCGAGCCGTAGGCGCAGCAAGTCGCGCTTGTGAGGCGGGTAGTCCAGCCCCAAACGGTCGAGGATCGCGCGCCGCAGAAGCTCGTAATCGAGATCTGCGAGCGGGGGCGCCTGGTCCTTCATGGAGCCGGCGCCTGCACTGTGATGCGAGTGAGCGCCACGTGGTCCAAGCGCTTTTTCGCAAGCTCGGCGACATACTCGTTCTCGTCGTGGCACAGGCGCTCGAGCGCGGGGATAGCCCACGTATCGGTCGGGGCGTCGACGAGCAGCGTGGCTGCCGCCGCGCGCACTTGCCATGCGGTGTCCCGGGTCGCCGCCACCACGCGCCTCCGTGCCGACGGCGTGGCGCACCGACCAAGCGCCTGCACGGCCGCACGCCGCACCTCGGCCTCGGGGTCTCCCAACCATCGAATGAAGGCCGGCTCGGCGCCGCCATCTTTCATTTCACCGAGTGCATCGATAATGGCCAATCGCGTGAGAAGCGTTTCCGACTCGAACAGCTCGACGAGCTGCGGCACCACCGAGGCGTCGCCCACGTCTCCCAACGCGCGCACCACTTGCGTACGCGTATGGGGGTCCCGCGCGATTTGGGCCAGCAGAAGATCGCGCGCCCGCGCATCGCGCGAGAGGCCGACGGCCTGAGCGATCTCGCGCCTCACACCGATATCCGGATCGTCTCCCAGGGGCTCGAGCAGGTCGATCAAATCATTGGGGTGCTGCGCCACGAGGGACGAAATGGCGGCGCGCCGCACCTCGGGATCGGCATCCGCCAGGGCCTGCTCGATGAACGGCCGCTGCGAAACGTGAGGGCTTCGGCGCA
>JANXMC010000499.1 GCA_025354825.1 Myxococcales bacterium | reverse complement strand
ACATCGACGCGAACGGCATCTTGTCCGTTCACGCGAAAGACACGGCGACGGGCAAAGATCAGAAGATCACCATCACGTCGAACTCCGGCCTCAACGAAGCCGAGATTCAGAAGATGGTGAAGGACGCAGCGGAGAACGAGGCCGAGGACAAGGCTCGTCGCGAGCAGATCGAGCGACGCAACAAGCTCGACAACCTCTGTTACTCCCTTGAGAAGATGATCACGGAGAACAAGGACAAGATGGCCGCGGGCGACGTGACGTCCCTCGAAGCGCTCATCAAGGACGGCCGCGCGGCCGTGGAGAAGCAGGACGACACCGAGATCGCCTCGTCCCTCGAGAAGCTCGAGAAAGAGTCGCACCGCATCGCGAGCACGATGTACCAAGGCGCAGGCGGCCCCGGCGCACCTGGCGGCCCCGGTGCAGGCGCCGGACCGAACGGCGGCCCGCCCCCCGGCGCAGCCCCCGGTGGCAAGAAGGACGGCGGCGTGATCGACGCGGAGTTCGAAGAGACCGGCGGCTGATTCTCGGCAGCGGAGTCTGACGGTGGATGCGGGTCCTGCAGAAATGCGGGGCCCGTTTCCGTTTAAGCCCCAGTGCCCTAGTAACCGTGAGCGTGAACCCGTCGCTCACCATCTTCGAGACCATCGCCGCGGTCCTCCTCGTGATGGGCGTGGGGTTCCTCGCGCGGCGGACCGAAGTGCTCAGCGGCGCGGCGACGTCGAGCCTCGGGCGCGTCGTCGCGGACATCACGTTCCCGGCTCTGTGTTTCAAAGGGCTCATCGACTCGGGCGCCGCCGAGCTCACGCGCGGGCTTCTCGTGCCGGCCCTCGGGTTCATCACGTTGGGCGTCGCCACGGCCGTGGGTGCCGTGCTCGCGCGCGTATTTTGCGACACGCCGGCGCAGCGACCGACGTTCACGTTTTGCGTCGCCGTGGGGAACTGGATTTTCCTCCCGCTCCCCATCGCGCAATCTCTGTACGGCGCGTCGGGGACCACGGTCGTTCTCTTGAACAACACGGGCGCGCAGCTCTTTTTATGGACCTTCGGCATCCTCGTGTTGCGCGGCGGCAAGCTCGGTCGCGACGGGCTCCGCGCCCTCGCGCGGAACCCCGGCCTCTGGGCCACGGCCCTCGGCATCGTCGTCGCGCTCGCCGTGCCTCACCTGACCGGTGCCGCCGAAGTGCCCGTCGCCGCGAGCGTGCTCCGCATTGGGCGCATCGCCCTCACGTTCGTCGCGGGGCTCACCGTGCCGCTCGTGACCGTCGCCATCGGCGCGCAGCTCGCCGAGGCCGCGCTCGACCAGGATGCCGCGTCTGGACGAGGAGGGAGGCCCGTACTTGGCGTCCTCGTCGGCCGGATGATCGTCGCGCCGGCGATCGTCATTGGCGGCATCGCGGCCATCGCCGCGTTCGCGCCCGAGCTGATGCCGCCCACGACGAAGCTCACCGAGTATCTGATTGCGGCGATGCCTGTGTCGCTCAGCACCGGCGCCCTGGTGCAGCGTTACGACGGCGACGTGCGCCTCGCGTCGAAGGCCATCGCCGTTACCACTGTCGCGAGCGTCGTCAGCGTGCCCCTGCTCTTGTGGGCCGTCGCACGCTTCGGCGGCTGAGCGCGCGTCTCACGACACGAGCCACGGCTGCCGCGCGCGAAGGTCGCGCACGAGCACTTCGCCCCGTTCGACGAGACCTGTTTTCGCGTCGACGATTCGGTACTCCATCGCGTCGCCGGCCATGGGTTGCGCCTCGACGAAGATGCATCGAAGCTCCCCCGCGTCGAAGCCGCACTGCTCTTGAATGGCTTGCAAAAGCGGCTCCCGGTGCAAATGGCCGTCGCCGAAATTCCAACCGAGAACGAGCCCCGCGACGATCTCGCCATCGACGTATTCGTAGTCTTCGAGGTTCGATACGGCCTTTGGCAGAAGGACCGACAGCGCGCGCCCGTGGAGATGCATCAGGCGAAAGCCCATGACCTTTCCGACGATGCCAACAGCGGTGGGGCGGTCGTAGAGGCGCGCGAGCTGGTCGTAGACCCACGGCGCGCTCGTGGTGAGGCGTGTGAGCTTTTTGTAACTCTCGCCCCGAAAGAGCCAGACGCTATAGGCCCAATTGCCGGCGTAATACCGCATCGCCAAAAGAAACGAGATGCGCCCGGGGACGAGGTTTCCGGCGATCGGAATCACAAGAAGCGCGAAGACGAGAAAGGCCGCCAGCGGGGGCGATCCGAGATCCAAAATCGTCACGTCGGGGTGAGCCCAAAAGAGAGCGAACGCGCCGTAAACGACCATGACGTTCCATTCGATCGGAACGCCCATCGGCACGTTGCTGGTGATGAAGCCGTGGAGCGCGAGCATCATCAGAATGCCGAGCGTGAGCGACCATCCGCCCGGTGCGAGCATGAGCACGAGGGGGACCGTGAGCTCGAGAGCCGTGCCCGCGTGCCCCATCACCACGGCGGTGCGCGAGGGGTGAAGGTCGCTCGGGTAGTTGCGGTACATGAGGCGCCGCATCCACGCGAAGCGCGTGAGGGGGCTGTTGCTCGTCATCACGCCGACGACGCTTGGGAAGTGGTGGTTCAACTTGGAAACGCCCGCGAAAAACCAGAGCGCGAGCTGCACGGCTTTGGCGCCGGCAATGAAGGTGACCGGGCCGGCGAAGAGAAAGCAGAGAATGGTCGTGACGTAGTGCTCGGCGCGGAGCGCGAGGAAGATCGTCCGGTCGCAAAGCGCGAGGATGGGCACGATGACCGCGATGGGCACGAGCGATGCGCGGGTGATCGTCGGCGCCACGAGAACGCGGACGCAGGCGACGATGAGCGCGAGGTAAAGCGCGGCGTCGAGCCACGTGCGGCGCGTGCCGCCGAGAAGGGGCAGGCGTGGGAAGAGCGCGAGCTTCGTCGTGCCCGGGCGTAGAAAATAGAGAAAGCCGCCGACGGGCGGGAAATAGCGGCCCGTGAGAGGCCCGCTGCCGCACCCGAGGCCGAGCCCCTCGAAGAGCATGGACCAGACGATCGCCTTCTGAAACGCGAGGGCCGAAAGCCACCACGTGGTGAGCGTCGAGAGGCCGCCGAGGCTCGGCGAGAAGCTGCAGAAGGCGACCCAGACGCCGATGTAGAAGGCGCCCTTGAGCGCATACGCGAGGTAGACCGCGAGGGGCGAGCCGTAGCCTTGCAGCGCCCACGCCTCGCAGACCATGCGCGCACGCTCGGCGAACGGCAGCTTCACCCACGCGAGCGGATCGTACGGGGGCGGCGTCGGCGTGAGGAGGCGCATGCAGGCGAGGATACGCTTGCGGTGGCAGCCGGGACGGGGACTGGGGGGCCGGGGCGGGCGACGACGCGAGGTCGTGGTTGCCAGGCGGATCGACGAGGTGCTAGGGAGAAGCTGATTTCCTCGATACGCGCCATTAGCTCAGCTGGATAGAGCGTCGGCCTCCGGAGCCGAAGGTCGTAGGTTCGACTCCTACATGGCGCGCTGGTTCTGCGCGCGCCGTCGTCCTATCGCGACGCTGGCCGCTAAATTCTAGAACGTGGAGCTCCCCGGCTTGCGTTCTGAGTGTGAGCTTGCGGCCGCTGCAGCCTACGGACCACTTCGAGGCTCACGCAACCCATCGGTGATGATCCAGCCGTCGTCTCTGCATTGTATGAGCTCGTCGTGGGTGTGCGATCGGCCATAACCACACCCCTCTATGCACCGAAGTTTGATTGGGCTCGTGGTCTTTACTTTCTCTAGACACTCCGCAAACGTTTCATGGTGCGCACTGATCGTTCGTGCTTCCGCCTCGAGAAAGGATTTGCACGCGGCATCGACCGTCGACACTTTGGGGTTCGCATAGAAGTTGTAAATCGAATAGGCGAATATACCAAATAGGATGAGGAGCGCGCCCGCCATCACGGGAAAGCCAGCGAGCAACAAGGCCAGCTGCGACCGCTTCTCTTGGCGATGGTGAGGCGGGATGTAGTCGGTGGGCATCGGGGGTCTGGATTCGGCGAGCAGAAGCCTCGGCGAGGCTCTCGGTGCTAGGGGCGGGCCAGTAGAAACGTGTGGGGGCAGCGAGTACCTTCGGCGACCGTTGCAGCGAAAACATAGTTCGAAACGCGTCTCCACGCCCCTCGCGCGCCTCGCGCGCTGCGCCTCTCGCTGCGATACTTTGGGCATCGAATGCCCGAGCCCCGCGTCATCGACGGCCGCTATGCGCTCGAGGGTGAGCTTGGGCGTGGGGGCATGGCCATTGTGCATCTCGCGCGCGACATCGGCCTCGAGCGCCGTGTCGCACTGAAGCTCGTCGAGGCGTCGGGTCCCAACTCGGCGGCGACGCTCAAGCAACTTCGGCGGGAGGCGTCGCTCCTCGCCACGATTCGAAGTGAGCACGTGGTGCAGGTGTATGCGTTCGGTACCCATGAGCGCGCCTGCTACTTCGCGATGGAGTACGTCGACGGGCCGAATCTCGAGGCCGTCATCGCGGAGCATACGACGCGGGGGATGACGGTTGCGTCGTACCGCGCGCTCTCCATTCTAAGACAGATCGCCGGCGGGCTCGATCGCGTGCACGCGCGCGGGATCGTTCATCGCGACATCAAGCCGGCGAACATCGTGATCGAGTCCGACTCGGGGCGGCCCGTGCTGATCGACTTTGGTCTGTCGGTTTCGCTCGAGCGCCTGTCTGATCCGAACGGCGCGGAGTGGGGCGGGACGCCGCACTACATTTCGCCCGAGCAGACGGGGCTCACAACGCCGACGGCGATGACGCCGCGTACGGACATTTATTCGTTGGCTTGTACAGCCTACGAGCTCATCACAGGTCGGGTGCCGTTCGACGGCGAAACGCCCTTCGACGTGCTACGTCAGCACGCGCAGGCGCCTCCCGTTCTCCCCTCGACGTTCAACGCGACGTTCAGCGCATTCGATTCGGTATTCGAGCGAGCTCTCTCGAAAAATCCCACGGAGCGGCAGGCGTCGGCGAGCGAGCTGGTGGATGATCTCGACTCGGCACGAAGGGCGAGCTCGGACGTTTCGCTTCGTCACATGGCTGTCGCGAAACCTGCAGCGAGCGGCGTTGGGACGCCCGACGACGTGATTACGATCGAGCGGAATACCGAAAGGCCGCCGGCGGCCGAGGCGCTTCGTGTGCTGGTCGTGGACGACGACGATGCGTTTCGCAAGTTCGCGACGCACGGAGTTCGAATTGGGCTTTCGACGCGACTCATCGCTTTGCAAAGCGTGTCGTCGGGGCCCCTCGCGATTGGATTGGCCACGCGGCGATCACCGCAGCTCGTGCTTCTCGACTACGACATGCCGCGCATGAACGGAATCGAGACCCTCGCGCGCCTACGCGAGCTTCCGGGCGGTTCGGATATGAGGGTCATTGTGATTAGCGCGCGCGCCCGCGAGCTCGAGAAGTTTCAATTCGAGGTGTTGGGTGTGAGGGACTTCATGGAGAAGCCCGTGGGGCTGCAAGCGCTCGGCGCGAAAGTCGCCGAGGTCGCGAAGCGGGCGGATTGGCTGTGAGCCGCTGAGGGCACGGGGGGGCTCAATCGATTGCGGCGTGGCTTCATCGCCTCCTTCATACGTCGTCCTGTTGGGTGATAAGACGTGACCTCATGAAGCCCAACACCGCTCTCTCGCACCTCGACCGCGCGATTGGCGCATGGACCGTGACGGGGTCGCACCCTTATCTGCCTGGGCGCGCGCTCCCCGGCCGGGTGACGTTCGAGCGCATCGAACAGGGCGCATTCATCCGAATGCATTCCAAGATGGACGACCTGGAGTTCCCCGAGGGCGTCGCGCTTTTTGGGACGGATGGCGACGACGGCACGTGCACGATGCTCTACTTCGACGAGCGCGGGGTCGCGCGCCGCTACGACGTCGTGTTCCACGACGACGGTTTCTCGTGGTCGCGCAACGCACCAAAGCTCGCACAAACCTTCCGTGTCACGATTGCGCCGGATGGGCGCACGATGAACGGCGAGGGGAGAATGAAAAAAGAGGGAGCCGAGTGGGAGGCCGATCTCAGTCTCTCCTATGTTCGTGCGACCTGACGAAGCGGGCGCGAGGGGCGCCGGGGCGAATGTACGTCGCGTACGGCGAGCCCGGCGGGACGCTTCGATCGGCGCCCGTCGCGCATAAGGTCCACGCTCTCCGCATCTCACACCGTTGAGACCGAGACCGAGACCGGGCCCGCGCGCGCGGCGTCCCATCGCTCCTCTACGCCCCGGCCGCGATCGCATCGGCGAGGCGCGGGTACTTGGGTTTGAAGCCGAGCTCCTCGCGAATGCGCCGGCCGTCCATGATCGAGTCGAAGGCCCGTGCGCGCTCTGCGTTCGAGCCGTCGGGGGGTGGCGCTCCGACCGATGCGAACACGGTGGCGAGATCGGGCGCCTCGTCGTCGGCGAGGTTGAAGATGCGATGCGCAGGCGAAGCAGCATCGAGCACGCATGCGACCGCGCCCGCGACGTCGGCGTGATGGGCGATTGTGGGCTTGCCGCCGTTGTGCCCGTACACCAAGCCGGTGCTCGTGAAGATGAAGCGCCCGACGGCGGCGCCGCAGGCGCGGGTCAACGTGGCGACGTTGCCACGAACGTCTCGCAGTGAGTCTCACACTTTGGGCTGGGA
>JANXMC010000467.1 GCA_025354825.1 Myxococcales bacterium | reverse complement strand
ACCAGCAGAAGGTCGCCCTCGCGCGCCTTCTTCATCACGACGTCGACGTTCTCTTGTTGGACGAGCCGACGCGCGGCATCGATGTTGGCAGCAAGGCGCACATCTACGCGCTCATCGAGAAGCTCACGGCGGCAGGGAAGGGAATCGTCATGGTCTCGAGCTACCTCCCCGAGCTTCTCGGCGTCTGCGACCGCATCGCCGTGATGGCGCGCGGCGTCCTCGGCGAGGCGCGCCCCACCGCCGAATGGACCGAGCACACGCTTCTTGAAGCCGCGCTCGCCGCGCACGACGCCCACGCCCCGCGCGTCACGCATGGAGGCCTCGCCTCATGACGCCGAGTCTCGGTCAGCCGTGGAAGAAGCCGTGGTTCGCGCCCCTCGTCGCGCTCGTTGCAGTCTACATTCTTTTCGTCGTGCTCAGCCCCGACACGTTCGCGCGCTCCGAGAACCTCGTGACGATGGCGCGGCAGACCGTCGTCGTCGCGATCGCGTCGGTTGGCATGACGCTCATCATCGTCCACGGTGGGATCGACCTCTCCGTCGGATCGGCCGTCGCGCTCACGACCGTCGCCGTCGCATCGCTGCTCAAATCCGGCGCGGGGCCGGGCGTCGCAGCCCTCGGCGGCATCGCCGCATGCGCCGCCACAGGTCTCTTCAACGGCCTCGTCGTCACCCGCCTGCGCCTCGCGCCCTTCATCGTCACGTTGGGGTCGATGAGCATCCTCCGCGGCATCGCCAAAGGGGTCGCCAAAGAGCAGAAGATCGACGCCGACGCGCGGGGGCTCGACACGCTTCTCGCGCCCGGATCCGGCGTCTTCTCCGTGCTCCCCTCCGGCGTCTTCATCGCCCTCGGCATCGCCGTCGTCGTCGCGCTGATGCTCACGTACACACGCTTCGGCCGCCACGTGTACGCCGTCGGCAGCAACGAGGCGGCGGCGCGCCTCGCCGGAATCGAGGTCGCGCGCGTTCGTGTCATCGTCTACACGCTCGCCGCGGCCCTCGTCGGCGTCGCGGGCGTCATGGAGTTCTCGACGCTCACCGTGGGCGACCCGACCGACTCCGTGGGGCTCGAGCTCGAGGTCATCGCGGCGGTCGTCATCGGCGGCGCATCGCTCGCGGGGGGCGAGGGGAGCATCTCGGGGTCCCTCGTCGGCGCGTTTCTCATGACCGTCATCAAGACCGGCTGCACGCACCTAGGTCTGTCGAACTGGGTCCAAGAAATCGTGACGGGCGTCATCATCGTCGTCGCGGTGGCATTCGATCGCGTGCGCCGTGCGCGGCGCTGAAGGGGGCGAGACCAAGATGATTCGGATGTCGCAAAGGGGCGTGCGCGCCGCGCTCGCCGTTCCGCTCTGCTTCGCCGCCGCGGCGTGTGGAGCTTCGTCCGCCAGGCCTTCGGAGGTTTCCATGAAAGAGCGCGCACCCGCCGCCGGCAAAGCGACGTTCGCCGACGACGTCGCATTTCTATCGAAATATGCACCCGTGAGCGTCCTCGAGTCGGACGGCGGCGGGCGCATCGCTGTCTCGCCCACGTACCAAGGGCGCGTGATGACGAGCGCAATCACAGGTGAGAGCGAGTCGCTCGGGTGGGTGCATCGCGACTTCATCGCCGCCGGCAAGACGGGCACGCCCTTCGACAACTTTGGCGGTGAGGACCGCTTCTGGCTCGGCCCCGAAGGCGGCCAATTCGGCCTGTATTTCCCGCCCGGCGCCCCGTTCGCGTTCGACGCATGGCAGACGCCCGCCGCGTTTCAACAAGGAGCGTGGGTGGCGAGCGCGCGGTCGCGCACGAGCATCACGTTCACGCGAACGATCACGGTGACCAACTACGCGCGCACGACGTTTCAAATGGAGATCGTCCGCGAGGTGCGCGCGCTCTCGAAGGGGGACATCGCCCGCAAGCTCGACGTCCCCATCGGCGATGCGGTGAAGTGGGTCGCCTTCGAGACTGTGAACACGATCACCAACACGAGCGACCGAGCCTGGGTGGAAGCGAGCGGCCTGCCGAGCATTTGGATCCTCGGTCAGTTCGCGCCGGCGGCCGACGCGAAGATCATCATTCCGTTCGACGAGATGGCCAAAGGGCCGGCGGTGAACGACGCGTACTTCGGCAAAGTCCCCGCCGAGAGGCTTCGGGTCGACGAGAAGAACGGCGTGCTCGTCTTCACGGCCGACGGCAAAGAGCGCGGCAAAATCGGCCTCGATCCCGCGCGCGCGAAGTCCGTCGCGGCGAGCTACAGCGCGTCGTCGCGGCTGCTCACCATCGTGCAGTACGACAAGCCCGAGGGCGAGACGCGCTACGTGAACAGCATGTGGGAGCAGCAGGCACGGCCGTTCGCCGGCGACGTCATCAACGCCTACAACGACGGGCCGTCCGCGCCGGGCAAGCCGTCTCTCGGCGGCTTCTACGAGCTCGAGACGAGCTCACCGGCGGCGGCGCTCACGCCGGGAAAAAAGCTCGTCCATGCCCACCGCACGTTCCACTTCGTCGGCGACGTGCACGACCTCGAGCCCATCGCCGACAGGGTGCTCGGCGCGAGCGACGCGCTCACGGGGAATCACTAACAACGAGGAAGGGAAGGACTCCGGCGGGGATGCGGCGCGGCAGTCAACGGGCGCTCCACTCAACTCCCACTCCCTCTCCCTCCTTGCCTCCCCGCCTCCCCGTAAATTCTGCGAGCGTTACTTCGAGGTGGGGGACGTAAGCGCATCGAGCTTCGCTTCGATCTTCACGCGGTCTTCTTCGTACTTCACGAGCACGCCCAACGTCTCGCTCACGAGCGTGCGGTCGAGCGCGCTCGCGCCGAGGAGCAAGAGCGCACGCGCCCAGTCGATTGTCTCCGAGATCGACGGCGCCTTCCGGAGGTCCATCGCGCGCACGCGGGCGGCGAAGGTCGCGAGAGCCTCGGCGAGGCGCGCGCCGATCCCCGGCACGCGAAGCTCGAGGATGGCGATTTCGCGCGACGGCGGCGGATAATCGAGAAAGGCGTGCAAGCACCGGCGGCGAAGCGCGTCGGTCATGTCGCGCGTGCCGTTCGTCGTGAGCACCACCAAAGGCGGGTGCTTCGCTTTGAGGGTGCCGAGCTCTGGGAGCGTCACCTGACCTTCCGCGAGGATCTCGAGGAGGAACGCCTCGAACTCCGGGTCGGCGCGATCGACCTCGTCGATGAGAAGCACCGCGGGGACCTCGCTGGTGAGCGCCGTGAGAATCGGCCGCTTCACGAGGAAGCGGGGACCGAAGAACGCCACGTCGGCCGCGGCCACGCGATCGGCGGCATCGGCGAGGCTCGTCGCCCCCGCCGTTTCCTTCGACACGACGTCGCGAAGGAGCTGCGTGTAGAGCATCTGCTTCGCGTAGTCCCACTCGTAGAGGGCTTTGCCTTCGTCGAGCCCCTCGTAGCACTGCAAACGCACAGACACGCGGCCGAGGGTCTCGGCGAGCGCGCGCGCCAGATCGGTCTTGCCTACACCGGCCGGCCCTTCGAGGAGAAGTGGGCGGCCAAGCTTGAGCGCGAGCCACGCGACGAGAGCGACCCGAGGTTCTGCAAGATAACCGTGGGCGGCGAGGCCCTTCTCGAGGGCTGCGGCATCGGAAGGGGTGACGAGAGCGGGCAACGGAATCTCGATCGTCATGGGCGCGCTTCGGCGTTTATGCCCGAAACTCGCCTGGTTTTCAGCATTTGTGTAAGCTCCATGGCAGGAATGTCTTCTCGCGCCGACCAGCTTCGCGTCGACAGCACCGGCACCATCCACCCAATTGGGCGAACGGCTAGCCAGGAGCTTCGTCAACGCGCGGGCGAGTGGCGCCTTCTGCCGAGCGCCCACGACGTGCTGCTCGTGCGGAGCCAAAGGCCCGACGGCGCGACGCTCAAGCTGTGCGGCGAGATCAAGACGCCGGGTCAGCTTTGCGACGTCATCGCCCTCGCCGCGCAGTCGACATGGACGGGCGAGCTCGTCGTCCTGACCGAGTCGCATCAGCGAACCATTTTTCTCGAGAACGGCATGCTCGTGGGCGCGCTGACCAACGTCCCCGAAGAGCGCCTCGGCGAGATGCTCTACCGGTTCGGCGTCGTCACGCGCGAGCAGCTCGACGCGGCGCTCAAGTCGTCGACGGAGTCGGGCAAGCGCCTCGGCGAGGCCGCCATCGATCTCGATTTCGTGTCGGCCGAAGAGCTCTATCCGATGATGGCGCGCCAGGTAGAAGAGGTCTTCTACGGCGCGACGCAAGCGACGGGCGTCTTCTACTTCTTCGACAAGTTCGACGAGAAGACCCTCGGCCGCCGCCACAACCTGAACGCGGCGGGTCTGTTGATGGAAGCCGCGCGGCGCATGGACGAGATGCGCTACTTCCGCGACAAGGTCCCGAGCGACGTCTACCTGCCGACGCCGACCCATTCGGGTAAGCCCATCCCCGACGAGCTCGCCGAGGTTTATCACAACTGCGACGGCAAGCGGACGGTGGCCGACGTCGGGCGCCGCGTCGGGATGCTCGAGTTCGAAGCCACGCGCGCCATCTTTCAGCTGATCAACGGCGGTCTCATCCACATGGTGGCGCCGCGGCCCCACGGCCCGGGCGCCATCATGGAAGCGTTCAACCCCGCACTGGTCGCGATTCATAAGTTCTGTGACGCAGCGGGTCGAGGGGGCGAGCTCCGTGACGGCCTTGGCCGGTTCGCGATGGGAGCTGGCATTTACGAGCCGCTTTTCATGGGAGCAGGCCCGCTCGGCGACGGTTCGCTCAAGCCCGCGGGCGTTGCGCGAAACCTCGCAGCCCTCGCCGGCGAGGATCCGGACTCGTGGTTGACGCAGCAGCTCCACGAGTACGTCGGCTTTGCGCTTTTCCAAGCAGGGTCTCTGTTGCCTCGCGACTCGGAGGGAGCCTTGACTCGAGAGGTGGCTGAGCTGCTAAAGCCTGTGCGGCCAACTGCTGAAACGTCCGCTCCCGCGCCCGTGCATGTCTCGACTTCTCAAGCTGCATCGGCACCTCCACGCGCTCAAGCGATTGGGGAGGACAGCAAGTGGCCGCGCAAATAGACGCGCGTCCGCGCAATCACGAGGATTCTGCTCCCATGCCCCGCCCTCCCAAGTCGACCAGCAGCCGTACCCGCCGTGACGAGATTCTCGACGAAGCCACGCGCCTCTTTGCAGAACGTGGTTACGAAGGCGCCAGCATGGCCGATCTCGCCGAGGCCGTGGGGATGCGGAAGGCGTCGCTTTTCTACCACTTCGCCAGCAAGGAAGTTCTCTACTCCGCCGTCATCGAGCGTCTGCTCGTGTCGTTCGGAATTGCCATTCAGAGCGCGTCACTCACCGAGGGCTCGTTCGAAGAGCGTCTCGATGGCCTCACCGACGGCATCACCGGTGTCCTCGGCACGCAGCCCTTCGCCGCGCGTCTCATGGTTCGCGAGGTGATGGACTGGGGCCCCGTGATTCGCAACACGTTGGCCGAGTCGATGATGATGGTGCTCGGTGCAGCGACCGAGTTCCTCAAGGCCGGTCAAGCGGCCGGCGTCTTCGCCGAAGGCGATCCGCAGCAGATCGTGCTGAGCGTCCTCGGTCTCCACTTCATGCCGTTCGCCATCACGGGCCTCGCCGAGAAGCTCGTCGGCAAGCTCCCGTCGGATCCGCTGTTCGTCGAAGAGCGGCAGAAAATCGCCCGCACTCACGTGCGCGGCGTCGTGCTCGCGCGGGCCGTGAAGGCCGCGAACGCGGTCGCGTAAGTCAGAGCGCGTGGTGGCGGGAACGCGCTTCTGGCGCGCGACCCGAAACGGGCAACACGCTGCCGGTCTCACCGGCGGCGGGCGGTCACGATTCGTCGGACTCGTTCGATGCGTCGTCGCCGTCGTTCTCGTCGTCGCCGCTCTCGTCCGCGTCCGCGTCGTCGTCGTTTTCGTCTGCGTCGCCGTCGCTTTCGTCGTCGACGTGGGTCGTCGCGCCCGCTTTCGCAGCGCGCTGTCGGAGCACTTCGTAGACGGCGATGGCCACGGCGACCGACGCGTTGAGCGAACCGATGGGGCCGCTCATCGGCAGCTTCACGAGCGTGTCGCAGTTGCGCTTCACCGTCTTGCGAAGGCCTTTACCTTCGGCGCCGACGACGAGCGCGATGGGGCCGGTGAGGTCGACATCCGTGATGACCGCGTCGGCCGATGCGTCGAGGCCGATGACCGTGACGCCGCTCGCGCGGACGTCGGTCAACGCGTTGGGCAAGCTCGGCACGCGCACGAGGCACGCGTGCTCGACCGCGCCCGCGGAGGCGCGAAACGTGGCCGGCGAGAGGGGCGCCGAGTGGTGCTCGGGCCACAACACGGCGGTCGCGCCGAGCGCGACGGCCGAGCGGATCACAGCGCCGAAGTTCTGCGGATCTTCGAGCTCGTCGAGGGCGACGAGGAGCGACTCGGGCGTGAGCGTGAGCTCGTCGAGCCGCGCGAGGTGAAGCTCGGCGGCGTAGGCGAGCACGCCCTGGTGCCGTGCGCCCCGGGCGAGCCTGTCGAGGTCGGCGCGCGAGACGCGTTCGACTTTGGCGCCGTGGTCGCCCGCGAAGCGCGCAACGGCATCGAGCTGCGCCGAGGCGGGGTACGCCGACTCGACGAGGACGCGTTCGAGCTTTTCGCCGTGGGCGCGGATCGCTTCGCGAACGGGCTGGAGCCCTGCGATGAGGCGGCTCACGAGCGCGCCTCGGCGCGGCTGCGGGAAGCGCGACCCGCGAGCGCTGCCGCGACTTCGGCGGTGAGCCGTTCGGCCGTCGCGCGCGGATCGGCGGCGTCGCGAATGGGGCGCCCGACGACGACCCAGCTCGCGCCGTCTTCCACGGCTTTCGTCGCGGTGGCGACGCGCTTCTGATCGTCTTTCGGGGCGCTGCCTTCACGCACGCCGGGCGTGATGAGCGTCGCCTCGCCGCCGAGGGCGTCGCGCATGGCGCGGGCCTCGTGGGGCGAGCAGACGAAGGCGGTGACGCCGGCGTCTTGCGCGAGACGCGCGAGGGAGACCGCGTGCTCGCCGGCCGTGCGGCTCACGCCGATGCCGGCGAGGTCGGCGTCGTCGAGGGACGTGAGGACGGTGACCGCGGCGATGGTGAGTGCGGCGCCGTCGTCCTTGGCGCGGGCGGCGCGCTGCACGGCCCGCTTCAACATCGTGGTGCCCCCGGTGGCGTGGACGGTGAGGATGCTCGCCCCGAGCTCGGCGGCGCGGCCAACGGCGCGCTCGACGGTTTCGGGGATGTCGTGAAGCTTCAAATCGAGAAACACGGGGAGGTCACACTGCTTGCCGAGGGCGAGCGCTTCGGGGCCGGCGTGAACGAACAGCTCGAGCCCAATTTTCAGCATGCCGACGGCAGAAGCGACCGCCTCTGCACCGATACGCGCCTCACGAAGAGACGCGTAGTCGAGGGCGAAGATCACACGCGAGCCGTTCACGCGCGGCGCGGCTTCCGTGTCGATCAGAGGCACGAGCAGAGCGGGTCGCCTGGCGTGCACGTGCACGCGGGCCGCGGCGCTGCCGGCTTCGAGCCGCCGCCGCTCGACACGTTCGTGAGGCGCTGGGCGGTGTTCGAGCGCTCGCTCTTCGCGGCGTTCAGCTTGGCGAGCGCTTCGGCACGGGCCGCTTCGTCCTTCGCGTTGGCGACGTCGCTCTCGAGGCCTTTCACGGCGCTCGTCTGCTCTTCGAGCTTGCGCTGAAGCGCGTCGGCCGCGGCCTTCTGCTCGGCGAGCTCGGACTTGTGCCGCGCCTCGGCGACGGTCGACGCGTCGCTCTGCGACTTGATGGCCATCCCGCCGCCGACGAGGGCGACGAGGAGCACCACGCCGATACCGATGGCGGCGAACTTGAGGTTCTTCTTGCTCTTGTCCTGCGCGATGACGGCGATCTGGCGCTCGTGCTCTTGCTGACGACGGAGCGCTTCCATGCGGGCGGACTGCTCGGCCTCGACGCGGGCCTTCTCGACCTCGGCATGGCGAATGGCCTCGAGGCGCGCGTTCTCTTCGCGGCCACGCTGCTCTTCGACGCGGCGACGCTCGTCTTCCGCGCGGAGCCGCTGCTCTTCGGCATCGCGCGACTTGCGCTCTGCGTCGGCCCGTGCGGCCTCCGCGGCGTCTGCCTGACGCCTTCGCTCGGACTCTTCCTGGCGGATGCGGTCTTCCTCCAGGTTCATCAACTCTTTGAGCGAAAAAAGGACCGAACTTTCTTTCTGCTCCGCCATGGGGGTTCTCTCTATCCGATGCCCGCGCTCTGGCATAGCCCGTGCGCGTCGTTGTCGTAATTGTTCGCGAATGTGCGTGATTTGCGGAGGCATCGTGGGGGAGCGCTCACCCCGCGATCGCAATTCAGGTCCCACTGAACCTTAATGGGTTCACGCCCCCTTCGCAAACGATTCACCGTGCGCGTGCGGCACGCCGCAGCCGGCCTCGGGGCGCGCCGGCCTTTGCGGCGACACCGCGACGATTCGCCCGTGATCCTCGATTGAAATGGAATCCTGGGCCGCTCGGAAGGTACAAGGCTGCTCATGGCCACCGACGTTCTCGCGCACATCACGGGCACCGTTTGGAAAATCGAAGTCAAAGAGGGCGAGGCCATCGAGGAGGGGCACGTCTGCGTGATCCTCGAATCGATGAAGATGGAGATGCCGGTCGAGGCCCCCGCCGCCGGTAAGGTCGAGAAGATTCACTGCGCCGAGGGGCAAGCCGTGAACGAGGGGGACAAGCTCGTCACGCTCGCGTAGGTCGCGGCGCGCGCGCCCCATCGACCGGAGCGCGCCGCTCACCGCATATGCGCCGACACGCGCGCCAATCGGCGAGGGTTTCAGCGGCATCTCGCCGCTGCAGCAACGTCGCGGCGGCCGCGCGCGGTGATAACGTTTCGGCAATGTCATCCCGCGCGCGTGCCCGCAAGGCCGCAAGCTTCGCGCTTTTCTTCGGTGCGGCGTGCGTTGCCGCGTGCACGCTGACGACGTCGTTTGACGGCTTGCAAGGCGGCTTGGGCCCCGGTGCAGCCACAGCCGACGCACGCGCCAGTGACGACGCGCCGTCCAGCACCGATGGCGCGTCGCCGCGCGACGCACGCGCCGACGCGCTTGGCGACACGGGCGCGCCCATCGTCGACGCCTCCATCGACGCCGCGTGCCCTTCCGACACGACCGGCGATCCGCGCAACTGCGGAGCGTGCCACGATTGCGTCGGGGGTGCGTGCATCGGCAGCGTCTGCCAGCCGTCGGTCCTCGCGAGCAGCCAAGGCGTGCCCCGCGGCCTCTCGGTGTTCAACGGCAACGTGTACTGGGCGAGCAATACCCAGGGCACCGTCATGCGTGTCGGCACCGACGGCACGGGGCTCACGCCGCTCTTGAGCGGGCAGAACGCACCGCTCGACATCGCCGTTCGCGCCGACGGCATCGTGCTTCTCACCGGCGACGGCGCCGTCACGACGGCGAGCCTCGACGGCGCCGGTGCCCGCGCGATCGTCGCCGCCACCGGCAGCGGCGTCACGGGGCGCATCGCGACGTCGGGCGCGTCGGTCTACTTCACGCGATCGCCCGAGCGCGTGCTCTCGCGCGTCGCGCAAGACGGCGGCGCGGCGACTGCGCTCGCGACCGCGCAGACGAACCCCTTCGGCCTCGCGGCGAGCGCCACGCGCGTTTTTTGGTCTGCTGACATCGACGGCGGCGGCGCGGTCCAAGCGATCGATCCCGACGGCACCAACGCGACGGTCCTTGTATCGGGCCAGGTCACGCCGCGCACGCTCGCGCTCTTCGGCTCCACCCTCTACTGGGTCAACTCGACGGCCTCGGGCAACGTCATGCGCGCGGTGCTTCAAGCCGACGGCGGCGTGCAGACGAGCGCAGTCGCGACGGCGCAGAGCACGCCGTGGGCCGTCGTCGACGACGGCACGTCGATCTACTGGACCACCGCGGTCTCGGCGGGCGGCGTGTACACATGTCCGCGCACCGGCTGCGGAGGTGCTCCGCGCACGCTGCTGTCGGGTCTTGCGACGCCAACGTATCTCGCGACGGATTCGCGCGCAGTTTACGTGGCGACGAACAGCGGAACGATTTTGAAGATCGCGAAGTAGGCAATGGGTCTGTCGCGCGAGGCCGGGATTGCGCGCGCGCGCGGGCCGATGAGACGCCGCTGCAAGCTTTCATTCCCCGGGATCGGTAGCTACGCTTTATCTCGTGCTTGGTCATGGCAGTATCGATCCGCTTCGCATCGTCGGTCGATACGCGATGTACCGCGAGATCGCGTCGGGCGGCATGGCCGCCGTGCACATCGGCAGGCTCGTCGGCCCCGTGGGCTTCGCGCGCACGGTTGCGATTAAACGTCTGCATCCGCAGTTCGCGAAAGACCCCGAGTTCGTCGCGATGTTCCTCGACGAGGCGCGCCTCGTCTCGCGCATTCGTCACCCGAACGTGGTGCAGACGCTCGATGTAGTCTCCCTCGAGGGCGAGCTCTTTCTCGTTATGGATTTCATCCATGGCGAGTCGCTCGCGCGGCTGTCGAAAGCGACTGCAGCTCTCGGCACGAAGGTGCCCGTCAAGATCGCCGCCTCGGTGATGACGAGCGTGCTCCACGGCCTTCACGCGGCTCACGAAGCGAAAGACGCGTCGGGGCACATGCTCGGCATCGTTCACCGCGACGTGTCGCCCCACAACATCATGGTCGGCACCGACGGCGTCGCGCGCGTTCTCGACTTCGGCGTCGCGTATGCGGCCGGCCGCGTGGGGTCGACGCGTGAAGGGCAGATCAAAGGGAAGATCGCCTATATGTCGCCGGAGCAGCTGAACGGCGAGATCGTCGATCGCCTCACCGACGTCTACGCGGCGTCGGTCGTGTTCTGGGAGATGCTTGCGGGGCGCAGGCTCTTCGACGCCGAGAACCAGGGGCAGATTCTCAACCGCGTTCTCACCGGCACGATCGAGCTGCCGTCGAAACACAATCCGCAGCTGCCGCGCGCCGTCGAAGAGGTCGTGATGCGCGGCCTCGCGCGCGATCCGAAAGATCGCTGGGTGAGCGCGCGGGAGATGGCCGTCGCGATCGAACGCTCTGCCGGCGTCGCGACGCCGTCGATGGTGGGCGGCTGGGTCGAGTCGGTGCAGGGTGATGCGCTCGCCGAGCGCGCCGCGCAGCTCGCGATCATCGAGCACAGTACAATCTCAGAAGACGAGCTCACGCCGAGCCATGTCGCCGCGGCGCGGGGTCTCTCCCTCGGCGCGGGCGGCGTTCATGTGCCGACGCCCACCGCGTCTTCTTCGTCGTCGTCGTCGTCGCCGACGTCGTCGTCGTCGCCTTCGACGAACACGTATCCGAGCCAGCAGTCGCTGCAGGTGAGCGGCGGCGTCGAGCTCGAGATGGGGCGGAGGTCTTCGCAGCGCGCGCTCGCGGGCGGGCGTGGCGCGAGCCGCACCCAGGTGGTTCTCGCGATCCTCGCGTCGTGCGCCGTCGGCGTTGCGCTCGGCGGTTTCTTGCTCTCCGGTGCGCGCGGCGCAGACCCCGCGAAAGAAGGCCCGCGCGGCGTCTCGGCCGCGGCGGCAGCTCCGCCCTTCGCCACAGTCGTTTCGGGCGCGTCGACCGCCGCGCCGCGCGCACCGACGACGGGCACGGCCGCGACGATGACCGAGTCGCCACCGCCCGCAGCCGCGACGTCGGCGACGGGCGCCGTCGCTTTGGCGCCTCCGCACGTCGTCGCCGCTGCTCAAGCCGTCAAACCCGCTGCCGGCGCGACTGCGAAGCCCGGCGCAAGCGCGAAGGTCGTCGATTGCAACCCTCCGTTCACGTTCGATTCGGCAGGCCACAAAAAGTACAAGCTCGAGTGCCTGTGATGCGCGCACGTCGATCGAACGTTGCGGCGCGTGGGCTCGTGGGCGCCTTCGCGCTCGCCGCGTTGGCGCTCGCCCCAGGGCTCGCCCACGCCGACGACAAGGCCGCGTGCGTCGCGTCTTCCGAAGAGGCGCAGCAGCTGCGGAGCGAGGGGAAGCTCATCGCCGCGCGCGAGAAGCTCCTCGCATGTGCCCGCGAAGCGTGCCCCGCCATCGTTCGCAAAGACTGCTCCGAGTGGCTCGTCGAGGTCGATCGCAGCGTACCGTCGGTGGTGCCCAGCGCGAAGGACGCGGCGGGTCACGACGTCGTCGCCGCGCAGGTTCTCGTCGACGGTAAGAAGGTCGCGAGCAGCCTCGACGGGCGCGCCGTGGCGGTCGACCCCGGCGCCCACGTGCTCCGCTTCGACGCGGCCAACGGGCAGTCGATCGAAGAGCGGGTGATCGTGCGCGAAGGGGAGCGAAACCGACCGATCATCGTGCTCCTCGGTCCCGCGCCCAACGCGACGTCGGTGCGTGGCGCCGATGGCGGGGCGAAGGGGCATCGCGGCGTCCCCGTCGCGTCGATCGTGCTCGCGGGCGTGGGCGTCGCCGCGCTCGCGAGCTTCGCGTTCTTCGGCGTCACCGGGAAGTCCGACGTGTCCGACCTTCGCGCGGTCTGCGCGCCCAACTGCACCGACAGCGTCGTCGGCTCCGCGCGCACGAAGCTCATCGTGGCCGACGTTTCGCTCGGCGTCGGCGTCGTGTCGCTCGCCGTAGCAGCCGTTCTGTTCTTCACGGGCCGTGAGACCGACGCGAGCGCCGCCAGCGGTGCGCTTCACCGCGTGCGTGTCGGCGTCGGCCCTATGTCCGGCGGCGGTGGCGTGGCCTCGCTCGGAGGGCGCTTCTGATGGGCGCCCGTCTTCGCTTCGCGGCCGCGTGCACGACGCTCGGTAGCCTCGTCGTTGCAGTCGTCGTCAGCGTCGCGTGCGGCAACCCCGCGCTCCTCGCCGAGGGGGCCGACTGCGCGCAAGCGACCGACTGCGCCGAAGGGCTCATCTGCGTTCCTGGCAAAGGCGGCACGCGCAC
>JANXMC010000449.1 GCA_025354825.1 Myxococcales bacterium | reverse complement strand
CGGCGCGCCCGGCGCGGGCGTGAGCGCCGGCGAGACGTCGCCAATCACCTCGAGGGCGATCGAGGGGAGGCTGGGAAGGGGAGAGCTACGGCGTTCGGCCACGACGTGGGCGAAGAGTAGGCGTGATGCCTGAGGCTTGTCGACCGACGCATGACCCGAAACCCGAATCGAAGCCTGAATCGGAAGGGGCAGGCCGCGGCGTTTGCTACACTTTCTCGGAGGCGGGCATACCAAGGGACGTCAACGCGTTCGCCAGCCGGAACTTTGTGACGCCACGTACGTCTGATGCTTCGGTCGTCTCGTCGTAGCTCTCGTTCAAGGGGCCTGGTCGCACAAACATGGATCGACTGACGCGCGACATGACGCAGATCGAACGGCCGGCCCTCCGCGCCGAGCGGCGACTGCGCCTCGGGCGGGCCTTCGAAGCCGCGGCCACAAGCGCATCGGTCGCGCTCGTTCTGGCCGCAGTCACCCTCGCGCTTCGCAAAACCGGCCTCGTTGGCGAAACGCCCACGCGCGTGGCGCTCGCGCTCTACGTCGTCGTCGCGTTCCTGATTTCGGCCGCCGCGTACGCGCGCATGCTCCCGCAGCGAGCCGGCGCCGTCGCCCTCGATCGCTTCCACGGCCTCTCCGACCGGCTGTCGAGCGCCCTCGCGTTTCGCGGTGTCGACGACGCCGCGCGCACGCCGTTTATGGAAGCGGCTATCGAAGACGCCCTCGACGCCGCCTCGCGCGTCGACCCGAAGAAGGCCGTCCCCCTCAAGGCGCCGCGCGACTTCGCCTTCGCCGCGGGCCTCTTCGTCGCCGTCGCGGGGCTCGCCCTGTTCGAAGTTCGCACCCACGTTCCGCCGTCCATCGCGCGGACGATCGACGCGGTCGACGTGACGGCCGACGACATCGATGCGATGCGCGAGTTTCTCCACGAAATGGAGCAGCACGCGAACACGGACGAGGCCAAAGCGGCGACCACCGAGTTCAACCAGCTCATCGAAGATCTCGCGGCCAAGCGCCTCGATCGCACCGAAGCGTTTCGTAAAATGCAGTCGCTCGAGGACAAGCTTCTTGAAGGGCGTCCTGGTAGCTCGAGAGCTCTGGAAGAAGCGCTCCAGAAGATCGGCGAAGAGCTCAAAAAGAGCGACATGACGAAGGCCGCGGGCGAGGCGCTGGACACGAAGAACCTCGCCGTTGCCGAGAAAGCACTTCAAGACCTCGCCAAGCGGCTGCGCGAAAAAGGGTCGCCAGCCGACAAAGCGCAGCTCGAGAAAATGCGCGACGCCCTGAAGAAAGCAGGTGAATCGCAATCGAAGCGCGCCGAAGCGCTCGCCAAGCGCCGCGACGAGCTCAAGGCCGACCTGCTTCAAAAGAAGCAGAAGCAAGGGGACGCCGGCGTGAACGACGAGGAGAAGAGTCTCCTCCAGAAGAAAGAGCGCGAGCTCGAACGGCTCGATCGCGAAACGAAAGAGCAAGAGAGCGCACAGCGCGAGCTCGATAGGCTCGATCGCGAGCTGTCACAGGCGGCCGAAGATCTCGCGAAAGACCTGGGCCTCTCGGCGGAAGATCTCGAGCGGAGCGCCGAAGACATCAACCGGATGGCGCGGCAGCAGATGTCGCAAGAAGAGAAGGAGCAGCTCCGCGAGAAGCTCCACGAGCTTCGCGAGATGCTTCGCCAGCAGGGGCAGGGCGGGCAGCAGCAGATGGTGCGGCTGCGAAAGTTTCAGCAGGCGGCGCGCCAAGGCCTTGGGCGGCCCGGCCAAAAAGGGCAAGGCGGCCAGGGCGGCGAAGAGCGGGGCGACGGCCAAAAACCCGGCGACGGCCAGCCCGGGCAAGACGGTCAGCCGGGCCAAGACGGCCAAGGCAAAGATGGCCAAGGGAAGGACGGGCAGGGTCAAGGGCAAGGGCAGAAGCCCGGCCAAGGTCCGTCCAAGGGCGAGGTCTGGGTGCTCGGCCCGAACGGGGAAAAGATGATGGTCCTCACGCGCGGCCCCGGCCAAGGGAGCGGCGGGCAGGGCCAGCAGGGGCAAGGGCAGGGCGGCGACCCCGGCGGCAAAGGTGCGGGCACGCAGCACGACGACCACGTGCAAGGCGCCAACGGGACGAACCCGAAAGTCGGCACCGAAGACACGCAGGTCGCGGGGCAGGACACGGGCCAAGGCTCGAGTCGCAGCGAAGTCATTCAGGGCGCGGCCGAGCGCGGCTTCGCGTCACGCGGCTATCAAAAAGTCTATCGCGAATACCATCCGGTCGCGGAAGAGGCTTTGAACAAGGACGATATCCCCGGCGGATATCGCTTTTACGTTCGTCGTTATTTTCAGCTGATTAGGCCTCGAGAGGGCGAGTAAAGAGATGACGGAACCGCTTGATACGGGCGCCGTTCGCGCGCAGGTCGACGTCTTTCGAAAGCACATTAGCGAGCTGCGCGAAGAGATCGCGAAATCGATCGTTGGCAATCGCGAGGTCGTCGACGGCGTTCTCACGTGCATTCTCGCGGGCGGCCACGCGCTCCTCGAAGGTGTGCCGGGCCTGGGGAAAACAAGCCTCGTGCGCACGCTATCGGAGGTGCTGAGCCTCTCGTTCTCGCGCGTGCAGTTTACACCCGATCTCATGCCGGCCGACATTCTCGGCACGACGGTCATCGACGAAAGCAAAGCCGGCGGGCGCGCCTTCGAATTTCGTAAAGGGCCGATATTCGCCAATATCGTTCTCGCCGACGAAATCAACCGAGCGACGCCCAAGACGCAGAGCGCGCTCCTCGAAGCGATGCAGGAGCACCGCGTGTCTGTAGGTCGGCAGACGTTCGTCCTGGAGGAGCCGTTCGTCGTTTTGGCGACGCAGAACCCCCTCGAAATGGAAGGGACGTACCCACTTCCCGAGGCGCAGCTCGACAGGTTTTTCTTCAAGCTCCACGTGCCGTTCCCCAACCGCGAAGAGCTTCACGGCATCATCGACCGCACCACGGGCGGCGCACAGCCGGCGCTGAAGGCCGTGCTTCATCGCGAAGAGATCCTCCAGATGCAGGCGCTCGTCCGCCAGGTGCCGGTTGCGCGTCACGTGCAGGATTACGGCATTCGCCTCGTCCAGGCGACGCACCCCGAAGGGCCCGACGCGCCCGACGTCGCGAAGCGCTTCGTCCGTTACGGCTCGTCGCCGCGTGGCGCCCAGGCGCTGCTTTTGGCCGCGAAAATCCGCGCGCTCATTGACGGCCGCTTCGCCGCGAGCGTCGACGATGTGCGCGGCGCGGCCCACGCGGCGCTGCGGCATCGCGTGCTGTTGAATTTCGAGGGTGAGGCCGAAGGGGTGAAGACCGATCAGGTCATCGACGCGCTGTTGAAGTCGACGCCCGAGGGGAAGACGGGGGGCTGACCTTGGGCCTCTTCGACGCGCTCCGCGGCACGGTGCGTGCCCGAGCCGCAAGCGCTGCGAGCTCGCCGGACGATCTGTTCGACGACGAGTTTCAGCGAAAGCTCGACTACCTCGCCATGGTCAGTAGGCGTGTGTTCGCCGGCCGAATGCGGGCCGAGCGCCGAACGAAAAAAAGCGGCAGCGGCGTCGAGTTCGCAGACCACCGCGAATACCAACCTGGCGACGATTTTCGATATCTCGATTGGAACGTCTTTCAAAAGTTCGATCGACTGCTCGTCCGTCTTTACGAGGAAGAGGAAGACCTCGCGATTTACATCATCGTCGACGCCTCGGGCTCGATGGCGTTCAACGACGAGAAGAAGCTCCGCTACGCCAAGCGCGTCGCCGCGGCGCTCGCCTACGTGGGGCTCGCGAACCTTGATCGCGTGAGCATCGTTTCGACAAGCGATCGGGTGATGAGCCGCATGCCCGAGACCCGCGGCAAAGCGCGCATTTTCAAAGTGTTCCGCTTTTTGAAAGAGCTCACGCCCGCCGGCTCGACCGACCTCGGCGATGCCATGAAGACGTTCGTCGCGCAGCACAAACGTCGCGGTCTCGCCGTGCTCGTGAGCGATCTCTACGACCCCGCCGGCTTCGAAAAGGGGATTAACGTTCTCCGCTACAACAAGTTCGATCCATTCGTCGTCCACGTCGTCGATCCGTCCGAGGCCGTCCCGAAGCTCAATGGCGACGTGCTCGTCTACGACTGCGAAACAGGCGACGAGCGCGAGGTCACCGTCACGCCACGGGTGCTCGAGCGCTTTCGTGCGATGCACAAAGAGTACGTCGCCGAAATCGCGCACTTCTGCTCGACCCACCAGGTCTCGTACATTTCGGCGGACGTGAACATCCCGTTCGACGAGCTGATTTTGCGTGTGTTCCGCCGCGGCGGGTTCTTGAGGTAGCTGCGTGATCTTCGCCGGACTCCCTTTTGCGACCCTCGCCGCGGTCTTCGGCGCGGCTGCCACGTGCGTCGTCGTCTTCTACATTTTGAAGCTGCGCCGTCGCGCGGTCGCCGTCCCGTTCTCGCCTCTCTGGCAGAAGATCCTTCGCGACAAAGAAGCGACGAGTCTCTTCTCGAAGCTGAAGAGAATCCTCTCGCTGCTCTTGCAGCTCGCGCTCCTCGCGCTGCTCGTTCTGGCGCTCGGAGATCCGCGCGCGGCGGCGTCGCTTTTCAAGGGGCGCACGCTGGTGGTGCTGATCGATGCGAGCGCGTCGATGCAGGCGACCGACGTATCGCCCACGCGCCTCGAGGCGGCGAAGGGCGAGGTGAAGAAGATGATTCGCGGGCTCGGCGGCGCCGACCGCATGCTCCTCGCGCAGATGGACGCCATGGTCACGCCGCTCGGCCCGATGAGCGGCGACAC
>JANXMC010000441.1 GCA_025354825.1 Myxococcales bacterium | reverse complement strand
CTGTCCGTGCGCATCGGCTCGGTCGATCTGAGCGACGGCCTTCAACACTTCCGCGACATGGACGCGGTCGCCGGAACGCTCGAAGAGCGCACGCTCCTGAAATCGATCGACGACGGCGATCCGCGCACCGTCGAGCTCGTCGTCGTCCCGGCGTTCGCCGGCGGCGTGCGCATCGGCGAGTCGTTCATCGGCAGCGACGCCTCCAGCTTGCGCAACGCCGTCATCCTCGACCGCGCCGGCGTTCGCGCGCGGCGCAGCAGCCTCACGTTGGCCCACGAGCTTGGCCACGTGCTGCTCGACATGCCGGACCACCCGGACGACTACGGCGTCGACACGCCGACGCAGCTCATGGATTCCGACGCGTCCGACGCATCGGCCTTTGGTCCACGCCGGCTGACGGTCGACGAATGCGCGCGTGTCATCCGCGAGTCTGGCCCGCGCGCCCGCGTACCGCTTCTCACCGAGTGGCCGCTCACGGCGCTCAAGCTCGAAGCGCCGGGCGACCTCCTGAGCCCGCCCCCGCCTCACAAGATTACTTTACGTTGATCTCGGTGAGCTGCGTCCCGCCGGCGTAGGCGTAGCTCACGAACGAATCGAAGCCGTAGACGATGACGCCGACGGGCAAATCAGCCTGAACTCTATGCACGCCGTCGTTCTGGCGGCCGGGCGACACGTTGTTGGTGGTGACCGTCGGATCGATGATCGGAAACGACAGCTGGCAGCGGTACGCGAGGTACGCCGGCGGCTTCCCTCCGCGCGCGGCGACCGTGAGCCCATCGGCCGGTGCGACGTCGCACACCGAGGGGCCGATGGGGAGCCCGTCGATGAACACGTTCGCTTCGGCGGGGGCGGAGACGACGACGAAGTCGAATGAGTACTTGTCCGGCGTGAGGAGAACGTACGTCGCGCGCCACTGCTCGGCGGGCGGCAGGTAGGTCAAGCTCGGATCGCCCCCAGGCAGGCCGCGCGGGACGCCGGCGGCTTCTTGGCTCGCCTGCACGTCGGCGAGGATCACGGCGCTGTCGGCGTTCAGCGTAAAGTCCTGCCGCGCGATGAGCGTACGGCTCTCCCCTTCGTTCGCGAGCTCGAACGCGTCGTCGGGCGCAGGGAGCGTCGTGCGAACGTGCGTCGCCCCGCTGCGTGCGGCGACGACGCGGTAGTACTCGGGCTCGTCGACGGCGTTGATGTTTCCGCCGGCGGCGACAACGGCACGCGACCGGTTCGGCATGCGCGCGACGACGTAGCTTTTGCCTACGGCGCGCACGGGCGGGCTCTGCTCTTCGAGGTGATCGGCGCAGCACGAGCGATCGGCGAGGGACGCGAAGAACGGCGCGTCCGAAGCCTCGCTGCCGACGAAGACGGCGACGGGTTGGTTCGCGTCGACGAGCGAGCCCGTGAAGTCGCCGTTGAACTCGCCCGTTTCGAGGTTCAGCACGTCGAACGGCTGCATCATGACGTTCCCGTCGTCCCCCTTCGCGAGCCCCGAGGGAAACGGCCCGCCCGCGATGACCCGCACCGTCGCGCGAACGCGCACCTGCGTGTCCGGGCGCGTCGCAACGACCGTGAGGAATGCACGTAAATCCTGCCCGAAGTTCTGCTGCGGGACGGAGCTGTTGGCGATCGTCTGCGGCCACCCCGCGACGATGTACGCGCGCTGCCCGTCGCGGTTGAGCGCCGACGTAGGCAGAAGCTGCGACGCGTCGTTCGAGAAGACGTTGGCGTTCTCGAGCGGGTTGAACTGGTAGGCGACGATGGGCGACGACGAGGTGACCCGATAGGCATGCCGCGTGAGCGCAGTGCCCGTGCCCGTGTCGAACGTGCCGTCCGCCGAGCCGTCGACCTCCTTCGGTCCAAGCTTGAACACCTCGAGATTTCGCGGCGCGATGACCGCCTTGCCCACGGTGCGAATCGATGCCGGCATGCCGATGCCCGCCGTGTCCTCCTCGACGACGACCGTCGCGGCGACGTCCTCCTCGGCGTTCGACACGACGACGGCGAACTGCTGCGCGGCGGCGTTGAGCGACGCCGAGATGACGGCGTTGTCGAGATCGACTGCCCAGTATTCGCAGCCGACGTTCGAGTTCGAGGCTGCCGCGTCCGCACAAAGGTTCACGCACGATCCGCTGCGGCAGGCCACGCCGACGCTCGTGTCGCACGTCTCGCGGGGCGTGTACGCCGCGCCGTCGTCGGTGCAGACGGTGACGCGTTGGCCGTCGCAGGTGCGCGCGGCCGGCAGGCACGGCTTGCATGCGAGAAGGGTGGGGGCGCAGACCGATTTGGCGGCGACGCAGTCGTCGATCACGCTCCACGACTGCGACGTTGCATTGCCCGTGCACGTCTCGACGCGACCCTGGCGGCACTCCGTCGTCCCCAAGGTGCACGTGGCCACGAGGGGCGCGCCGACGTCGCGGTACGCTGGGTCGAACGTGCACGCGGCGATCGCCGTCGCGAGGGCGAGCACACGCCAGCGGGGCGCGCGCGACTCAGTAATCTCCGTTGAGCGTGTCGATCGCATACGCATTCCAAGACGCCGACGAGAGCTGACCGCTCCGCAGCTTCGCATAGTCGAACGAATCGATCCGCGCGATGTACAGCGTCGTCTGAAGCGGGCCACGGCGAAGGCCGAGAGGGTCGGCTCCGAGAAGCGGCGAGGCGAGATCCGGCAGCGCCACCTCGCGTGTGCCGCCTGGCGCGATGACGGTCCATGCGACGAGCCCGCCTGCCGACGAGATCGTCGCCTGGACGAGGTCGAGCGTGCTCGTGGCGGTGAACTTGAGTGACCTGCCCGACCATTTGCCCGTGCTCGGCTCGCTCAGCACCGGCACGCCGAGGAAACCTGCCACCGTGAGAACGTTGCTCGTGTCGGTCGTCTTGAAGCGCGCGATGACCGACGCGGGCGCCCCTTGGGACGGGCCGGTAACCGCCGACGCCGAGATCACGTAGGACTCCGTCGCGAGGGCGCCGGAGAGGGGAGGGACGCCGATGAACGGCACCGTCCCCGCGAGCGGCAAGGCGCGCGATTTTGCGCTCGACGGCAGAATCGCGAACGCGTTCGTCGCGAGCGAAATGGCGAGGTTCGCTTGAAAGCGATCGGGCCCGCGCGGGCCGGCCGCGGGTGGCTGCGGCGCGAGCGTCACGGTGTGATCGAGCAGCGACGCCATGGGGATGTCGACGCCCACAGTCTGCACGCCGGCCTGCGCCGACGCGCCGCGCGCGAGCCCCATGACGTACGGCGTGAAGCGCGGCGGCGTGACGCTGCGGTCTTCAATCCCCGCGAGGGCGTAGAGCGTGAGATTGCCCGGCAACGTGATGAGGGAATAGGCGTAGCCGCGTACCCCCTCGCTCAACGGCGTGATGGCGACGGTTGCATCCGGCAGGGCGAACGCGTCGAGGGGCGAGGCCGTGGCGACGTAGACGTAGGCCGCTCGCCGCTCGGTTGCGCGCGCGGGGTTCGGCACGGTCGTCCACCCCGCCTTTTGGAACTCGACGCCGCCCGGCCAAATGAGCTCGCCGACGATCTGCGCGCCGCTGCGCCCGGTGCCGTTCCCCGTGCTCGGCGGATCGCCATCGGCGCACGCGGGGTCGAGCACCGGCGTGATGTACGCCGTCACCGTATCGACGGGGACGTCGGCGTAGGTCACCGGCTGGTGGCACTTCGCCGCGATCGTGATGGTCACTTTGCCCGTGAGCGTCGGCGAGGTGAGCTGCGCGAGGCCGCCCGCGTCGGTCTTCGCGATGATCGCCGTCGTCACGTCGCCCCCGGCGATCGCGCGGGCGCCCGCGAGCGGCACGCCCGTGTACGCGTCGAGCACCAGCACGCGCATCGAGCCTGCGAGCACACCGCCCGAAAGGCCGCCGCGGTAGCCGTCGGGTGAATCGCTATACGTGTACGCGTCGCGCACCTGCACGAAGACGCCGTCGGGGGTCGTCACGGTGACGTCTTGGGAGCCTGCGGGCTGCGCTGCGGTGATGCACTCGATGCGATCGACGGCGACGACCGTGGGGCGCTCGCACGCCTTGCCGCCGATGGCGACGGTGGTGCCGGTCGTCCACGCGGTGCCGCTCCCCTTGAGCGCGATTCGAGTCCCACCGCTCGTGGCGCCGCTCGACGGCTCGACGACGAACGCGTCGTAGACGAA
Organism: Myxococcales bacterium; assembly: GCA_025354825.1. Taxonomy (GTDB): domain Bacteria; phylum Myxococcota_A; class Polyangia; order Polyangiales; family Polyangiaceae; genus JANXMC01. Next base: position 1,179 of record JANXMC010000441.1, on the reverse strand, counting down.
GCCGCCGGCGAGGGTGCGCTCTTGCGCCGTCGCGTCGTCGCGAATTTTCACGTCGACCGCGCCGGGCACGCCAGGCGGAATCACGACCGCCGCACGCGTGGGGTCGCTGGCGAAGACGTCGCCTGCTGGCACTTCGAGGCCACCCAAAAAAACGCGCACCTTCGTCGGAAATCCGCGGCCACGCACGGTGCTTCGAAGCCCTCCCGTCCACGGTCCGTGGGACGGCGTGAGCCCCTCAACGGCGAACGGGTCGCCGAGGTCGACGTCGCGCTTGATGGGCGCCGCGTCGGTGGTGTCGAGGCCGGGCGAGGTCGGTCCGCCGCCGTCTTCCGGCGAGAGGAGCCCCGGACCGCTGCCCGGGAAACAGCCCGCACCGATCGCCGCCACGACGGCCCCGCACGCGACGAGGCCTACCGACGCGCTTCGGAGGAGCACCCCTCGGCCAGAACGAAGCTTCGGCGGCATCGCGAAAGCCTAGGGTATTTCCCCCGATCACGCCGTAGGGATCACGCTCCGGAGAAGCTCGAGAGCGACCGCTTTTCGCGAACGGTCGATACCGAGGCTCGCGACGGTCATCGCATCCGACGGGCCGACACAGGCCGGGCACCCCGCCGTGCACGGGCACCTCTCGATGAGCCGCAGCGCGCGCGCCACGAGCACCTCGCGCTGCTGGTAGATGCGCTCGGCGAGACCAATGCCTCCCGGCACGTGCTCGTACACGAAGAGCGTAGGGCTGTAGCCGGGCTTCGGCCCTCCGCGCGCCTTCCGAGGCAGCATCGGCGTGGTCGCCCGCGGCTCGTCGTCGCCCGCGTCTTCCGCCGACTTCGCCGTCGCTTCGTCTTCCGGCGCGGCGTCACCCAGCGTTGTCCCGAGGTCGCGCGGATCGGCCATCAGCGCGAGGGTCGCCACGGTCTCGAGCGCGATGCCGATGCCGCGAAGCGCGTCAATCGCCGCGGCGCGCCCTGCCTCGACCTGCTCGCAGCGCCACTCGGGCACCGTGAGCCAGAACGCCGTCGTGTGCATTTGCATCTCGGGCAAGTGCACGTCGCCGAAGCCGGCGTTCTCGTGGGTGAAGAACTTGATCTTCTTGTACCCGACGACCTTCTCCACGATGGAGACCTCGCCCCACCCCGCGCTCCATCCGCCGTGATCTGCCGTGAACGCAGGCGCGTCGGCGCG